>DAHWKP010000154.1:0-1107 GCA_027343585.1 Acidobacteriaceae bacterium | reverse complement strand
CTTTCCCGCTCTGCGACGGCTAAGGCCGCTGCGCCGACTCCAAAAATTACCTCCATCGCTCCCGCAGCTGCGCTGCCCGGCGGAGAGTTCGACCTGCGCGGCCAGCACCTGACGCCGGGAGGAATGCGGCAGCCCGTGGCGACGATCGGCGAAGCTTCCGCACAAATTGTGATGAGTCACCCGGAGCGCGTTCTGCTGCGCGTGCCCGAGGGCGCATTGCCGGGCGGAGTCAGCCTACAAGTGGATGGCAAGGCCAGCAACACGCTGCCAGTGGCCGTGGGCGTGCTGGCGGCGGAGAATGTACACGCCGTGGCCAATCCAGCGGTGGATGACGATGGCAACATTTATGTAACGCTCTCCGGTTCGCGCGGACAGGAGACGCCAGTTTCCGTTTTCCAGATCGACGCGCAAAATCAAATTCGCCCCTTCGTCACCGGCGTGATGAATGCAACGGGGCTGACGCTGGATGGCGAAGGCAATCTGTATATTTCTTCGCGGCAAGAGGGCATCGTCTATCGCGTAACGCCGAGCGGCGCGCGATCCATCTATGCCGAAGGCATGGGCGTGGCCACGGGACTCGCCTTCGATACAGAAGGCAACCTTTACGTCGGCGACCGCAGCGGCACCATTTTTAAGATTGCGCCCGACCGGCAGATTTTTGTTTTTGCCACCTTGGAGCCGAGCGTGTCGGCCTACCACCTGGCCATGAACGCAGCCGGAGTTTTGTTCGTCAGCGGCCCAACCACCTCCAGCAATGAGTGCATCCACGCGATTGACCGCGATGGCGTCACCACTGAGTACTATCGCGGGCTGGGCCGTCCGCAGGGCTTGGCCTGCGACGTGGATGGAAATTTGTATGTCGCCGCATCACTGGAAGGCCGGCGCGGCATCGTGCGCATTACGCCAGAAAAACAAGCGGAGTTGGTTGTCTCCGGATCTGGCATTGTGGGCCTGGCCTTTTTGCCGGATGCCGATGGCGCGGTGCTGGCCACGCAAACCGCCATTTATCATATTGGCTGGAGCGTGCGTGGATACAGACCCTTTGCCTTATGAGGGTTTGTGGCGGCGGGCGCGCTCTGCGAGGAATGCAAGCGAATGCTGAGTGAA
>DAHWKP010000124.1:0-4285 GCA_027343585.1 Acidobacteriaceae bacterium | reverse complement strand
GTCATCGCGTTGCGTGGCGGCAATCCAATCCGTCACCTTGGCGTTGCTCTCTGCATCCAGCGGATACACAGAACCGGCATCGGTCACGATGGCATAGCCGCTTTTCGCGCAATCCGGCATTTGCAGGCATTCCTTGGTGTGCTCGCGCAGCAAGGAGTGTACGTCTTTGCCGTCACGCTCATTCCAGCAGGAGTTATCAATCAAAAAGCCGTGAATATGCACCTTTTGCCCATGCGATTTGGCATGGCACACGCCCGAGGCCAGCAGCAGACACACCACGGGCAACACGACCGTCAGAGATTTGAGAAACCGCTTCATGCTTTGGAACTCCAAAGATCATCATATACGTGGAAAAGGCGGGCTGCCATCCCGGATTGATTCCCCGATCGGCAGCCCGCCTGGCTGTGTGATCCAGATTCCAGACAAAAATTGCAGTTTAGTGCAGTATCTTCGCGTGCTGGATGCGTGTGGCGATTTTGTCTCCCAGCGGGTGGAGTATGTCTCCGACGGAAGAAACGCTGCTGAAGAACGCAGAGCGGATGGTATCCGTATGCTCAAAGACTTTTTCGCCCTGCGGATCTGTGACCCAATAATGCACGACGGCCACCTCGCGTCCCGCGCCATAGCCGACAAGCCCGCGCACCGCAGCATTGCCCGGATGCCATTGTGTGATCTCTTCTTCCAAAACATATCCGTGGCCTGTCCCACTTGGAGCTGCAGGAACAATATCGAACTGATCGCCATCTTTTAACTGTAGGGATGCGACTATGTTTGCCTTCGATGCGTGCACGTCATAGGGCCATGCAATGCCTTTGGCCACGGTCAAGTCATGCACAATTAGCATCGGCTTGCTGGAGTCAGGCGCGGATTGATCGGCTTGTGTATTCTGTTCGGTCTTGTCTTGTTTCAAGGTCTGGGCTTGAGCGCAGAGTATCAAGCCACTTACGAGAAAAAAACTTGCGGCAATTTGTATCGTTCTAATTTTCATTTTTCCTCATCGTACTTTATGGATTAAAAATGCGACTGCACTGTCTTAATAGACGTGCCCAGCAGCCAACCGTTAGCCGTGGGCAGAGTCCTCATCGGCGTAGAGACTGGCGATGGCCTGCGCGTAACGCTCCAGCACCACGCGACGTTTCAGCTTCATGCTCGGCGTCAGCTCGCCGCCTTCGAGCGTCCACTCCTCTGCCACCAGATGAAAGCGCTTCAGCGTTTCAAAGCGGGCCAGCGTGGCATTCACCTCGTCCAGAATTTTTTGGTACTCAGTCCGCACATCCGCGTGGGCGACCAGCGCCGCGCGATTGGCGGCAGCGATGCCCTTGGCCTTGGCCCAGGCCTCCAGCGCAATGAAATTGGGCGAGATCAGTACAGCGGCAAACTTATGCCGATCGCCAACGACGCAGGCTTGACCCACCAGAACATTGGCCTTCAGCTTGCCCTCGATGGGCTGGGGCGCGATCAGCTTGCCGCCAGAGGTCTTCAGCAATTCCTTCTTGCGATCGGTAATAAACAGGAAACCTTCCTCGTCGATGCGGGCAATATCGCCGGTCTGGAACCATCCGTCGGCGGTGAAGGCCTCGGCGGTCGGCTCCGGCTTATGCCAGTAACCGGTAAAGATGGATGGCCCGCGCACCAGCAATTCTCCATCTGCGGCCAGCTTGGCCTCCACATTCGGCAGTACGCGGCCCACCGAGCCGATCCGATACGTGTGTTGATTGTTCAACGCAATCACGGGCGAAGTTTCCGTCAATCCGTAACCTTCAAAGATGCGAATGCCAGCGTCAAGAAACCAGTTGGCCACGTCCAGGCCCAGCGGCGCTCCACCAGAAATGAAGTACTGCACGCGCCCGCCAAAACCGGCACGAATCTTGGCGAAGGCCAGCCGGTTGGCCAGCTTCCATGCCGGGCTATTGGGGGTCTGCCCGCGTTGCACGATCTCCCGCTGCGTGGTGCCGCAGCCGAGCGCCCAGTGCAACAGCGCATTGCGCACGACCGATTCCCCGGCGCGGCGCAGCACCTCTTGCCGAATTTTTTCGTAGACGCGCGGCACGCCGACGAAGATCGTCGGGCGCACCTCGCGCATGGCCGCAGGCAGTAAATCAAATTGCGGACAGTAGGCCAGCGTGGCTCCATAGCCAAAGAGGGCGTAGTCCAGATGCCGCGCCGTGATGTGCGACAGCGGCAGAAACGAGATGCAGGCATCCTGCGTGCCCCAGCCGAAGAGCGTGGTCGAGTGGTTCAGGTTGGAGGCGATATTTCCATGCGTCAGCAACACACCTTTGGATTCGCCCGTGGTGCCCGAGGTGTAGATGATGGTGGCCGCGTCCTGCGGCTGTACGCTGGCCACGCGGCGGTCAAACTCCGCATCCCGCTCCAGGCGCGGCCCGGGGACAGATGTGGAGAGAGTCGGCATTAAATCCGCAAAGGGAATGGCCTGCGGTAACTTCGGCCCAGCATCCATGACGACGATCTTCTCCAAGGCAGTGCGTGCGCGGATAGAGAGAACTTTTTCAAGCTGCTGCTCGCTGGAAACAACGATCACCTTGGCTCCGCAGTCGGCCAGTTGCGCGGCGATCTGCTCTGGAGTCAGCGTGGGGTAGAGCGGCACATCGATCGCACCCAGAGCGAGCACGGCAAAATCCGTCACGGCCCACTCCCAGCGGTTTTCCGCCAGAATGGCCACGCGATCTCCTTTGTCGATGCCCCAGCTTTGCAAGGCATGAGCCAGCGAGCGCACACGGTGGTACAGATGGCGCGCTGGAATCGGCTGCCACTGGCCAGCGGTGTCGCGCCACAGCACGGCCGTGGCGTCTTCACGGTGCGCCACCAGCAGGAACACATCATTGATCGTTGTCAGGTTGAACATGGCCGCGCGTCCGTACCATTTCTTTGGAATTTTTTTGATCTCAGCAAGAGTACGTCGAGAGGCACTCCCGGTGCCAGTCGTTCGAGAAAAAGGGGATAAAAAAACCTCGTTTTCCACTTGACAATCTCGGTGTATATTTATACATTAAATATGTATCTTTATGCACTGCGGCAGGTACAGCACCGCCCAGATGCAGCAAGACCAAATTCCCAATCGGCAAGCCGCACTCCCCGCTCCGTGCCGATCCACCGAGAGAAATGAGCCGCGCCAGCCAGCAAACGATGAAGGCCCATCGCCACAATGCGATTCGCGCCATTCTGACGGAGACTCCGGTCTTCAGCCAGGATGAGCTGCGCCGCAATCTGCTCCGCCGCAACTTTGACGTGACGCAGGCGACGCTCTCGCGCGACATTCACGAGCTGAGCCTGTACAAAGGCCCCAACGGCTACGCCTTCCCCAATGGCGCGGCCGCCGTGGATGCAGAGCTGCCCTCTGCCGATGAGGTGTTTTCCAGCTTTGGGCTGCATGTGCGGCAGGCGCTGAACCAGATTGTTGTGCGCACGGCCACGGGCAGCGCGCAGCCGGTGGCCGCGGCCCTGGACCGCGAGCGGCTGCCGGAGGTGGTGGGCACCATTGCCGGAGACGATACGGTGCTGATTATTTGTGAAGATCAAAAACTGGCCGGGCAATTGCGCCAACGGCTGGAGAAGCTATTGGAAGCATGATGACCCAGACACACACACCGCAGACGGCGGTTTTTGGAGCCAGTGGCTACGCAGGCGCGGAGCTGGCGCGGCTCCTGCTGCGCCATCCGAAATTGCAGGGGTGCGCGCCCATCTTTTTTGGCCGCGAGGACGCTGAGGAGTCCGTAGCGCTGACGGCGCTGCATCCGCAACTGGCAGACAACAACGGCACGGGCAGCCTGCGCGTGGAGCCATTTCGCTGGGCGGCGCTGCGGGAGCGCGGCGTGGATGTGGTCTTTCTGGCCACGCCCCATGAGCAATCCCGCTCCTGGGTGCCCAGTCTGCTGTCACACGGCGTGCGCGTCATTGACCTGAGCGGCGCTTGGCGTCTGCAGCGGCCAGAGAATCGCGCTGTCTACAAATTTGAAGACGCCGACGCTGCGCTGGCCGCATCCATCCAGCAGCGGGCCGTTTACGGCATGCCCGAACTGCACCGCAGCGCGATTCAAGGCGCGCAGGTCGTGGCCAATCCCGGCTGTTATGCGACAGCGGTGATTCTGGGCCTGGCCCCGCTGGTGCGCGCTGGCTGGGCAGACCTGGAGCGCGGACTGGTCTGCGATGCCAAGTCCGGCGTCTCTGGCGCGGGCAAAGCGCCCTCGGCCAAGACGCACTTTATGTACGCGGCGGACAATCTGTCGGCCTACGCTGCCTTTGGCCACCGGCACACGGGCGAGTT
>DAHWKP010000112.1:0-6146 GCA_027343585.1 Acidobacteriaceae bacterium | reverse complement strand
GTGAACATGCGCCCTTGCGGAATGTCGATGTTGTACATGGTGGGCATCGTCCAGGTCCAGCCACGAATGTCCACACCCGTCGCTGAATGGTGCCCGCTGACCACGCTGCCCTGCGTGTCCTGCATGGCCCCTGTGCCCGTGCAGGCCGTGCATTGCGCCGCGACGGCCTCGTAGTCCTCTAACTTTAGATCTTTGCGTTTGGTGTAGCGCAGATATTCTTCCGCGCTGGTCCAAGTGCGGGGAATTTTGCTGGCGGTAAAAACATCGGCCCCGTAGCGGTAGACCTTGGTGGCGACAAAGGTGTTAGCGCCGTTAATCATGGTGACCACGGCAATCACCGAGGCCACGCCAATCACCACGCCGAGCAGCGTCAGCACGGAGCGCAGCTTGTTCGCCCACAGCGACTGCAATGCGATCTTGACCGCTTCCCGAAACTCCATCGTGATCGCTGCGCCTCCGCCGTGCTAGCTGCTGCCAGTACTATACGGCGCGGACGGCGCTGGAGTTCCCCGCGGAAGCGGGCTGCTTCCTAACTAGCAGGGTGGTCCGCCCGTTGGGGACGGCGCGTTATTGCGTAATGACTGCTGTGATCCGCGCGTTGTGTACGATGCCGTTCGCAGTGCCCGTAACCAGAACGCTGGCATAGGTGGGCGCGGTAGGGGGGGTGCTCTTCTGTGTAGAGAGCGTCGATCCGCCGCCGCAGCCCGTTGCAGCCACGGCCAAGCCTAAGGCGACGCATACCATGGCCCCGCGCAGCAACATGCGACGATTTTTCCCGCCTCTCCAGAAGAAAAACAGCGTGAAGCCGACCGCGATAGGCCATGCAGCGCTTCCGCCACTGGCTTTTGTGGCGGCTACTGGCGCGGCTGCCGACACGGTGACCTGCACCGTTGCTGTGGACGAACCGCTGACGTTCACCGTTGTCGGATTGACGCTGCAACTGACCTGCTTCGAAGACGGCGTGCAAGTAAAGCTCACGCTGCCGTTGAAGTTGTTCACCGGATTAAGATTCAGCGCCACGGAACCGCTGCTGCCCGATTGCAGCGTCACCTGGGGCGCGCCCGCAGCCATGATGAAATCGCCATTGCTGGATTGCGCTATCGTTAAATTGACCGGGGCGCTGAAAGCCGCCAAATAGTTGCTGTCCCCGCCATACATCACCGTGATCGCATTCACTCCATTGCTCAAAAACCAAGCTGAACTCACCGGGAAGGTCGCAGTACTGGTGGCTCCTGTTTTTTCTGGAGCAAGAATGTCGGACACAAAGTTGATGCCATTGGCGTAGTACTCCACGAAACCCGTGGGTGCCGTGCTGCCGGTTCCGGTTACGGTAAGCGACAGTTCTGCCTCTTGCGTGCCGGAAATGTTGTTCGGACTGACGCTGAGCACCACTGTGGGAATGGGGAGTGGAGACACTGGCCTCACGTGCACGGCAGATCCAACGATATCCAAACCGTATGCAGACCAGTTCGCATCTCCGTTATAGAGCACTTGCGGCATGTAATAGCCAGCAGCAAGATTGGAGAAGGTGACAACCGCCGTGGAGTAGAGGCTGTAGTTTCCCTGAAGTGCAGACAGCGATACGGTTTGAGAGTACGTCGGCCCTGTACATGCCGGCACCCCTATATTGGGGCTGGAATTCAAGCAGAACGTCACCGTTCCCGTTGGCGCAACCGTTCCCGCTTGTGCGCTCCCATTCACAAAGATAGGCCCATCGCTGGGTCCCACTTCGACAGACATGGTGAGGCTGCCCCCCGTCGCCACAAGGTAGTTATTATTTGCGGTCCCAGGAGCCAGCACATCCAAGTTCACATACGGAAATCCCCGAACCACGGTAAAAGATACGGGCTTGGCGGTGGAGGCTTGGAAGCTGGCATCGCCCGCATAGCTGGCGCTGGCCGTGTGTTGGCCCGGAGCCAAGACCGGCGGAATCCACGTCGCAATCCCCATCGCATTCAGCGGAACCGTCATGCTCATCGAATCGATGGTAAAGACTGCGCTGCCCGTGGCATTGCCATCTGGATTGGCCGTCCCAGCAGCATTGATCCCCGTCGGCTGGATGCTGACCTGGAACGGATCCTGATAGTAGACGCCGCCTAGGGGTAGCTTGCCTCCGCCATCCGACAAGGCAAAGTTGATCAACGACGGTTCCGGCGTCACCGTGAGCGCCTGTGCAGGAGATGTGCTGCTGGCATCCACGCCATTGCCGCTGTAACACCCGCTCACGAGATATTGGCCGCCCGGCATATTGTTCCAAGTCACTGTTCCCGTTCCATTCACCAGCGGAATCACCGCTTGCGACGGGTTGGCACCTTGCGTTGCGGTGGTCAAGATGACCACGTTGCCTGTGGGTCCCACACCGGATGGAGACGAAGAGGATACCGTCGCCGTAAGGTTCAGGGGCATGCCATGCTCCACGGTGAGATTGGATGCCTGCACACTCTTCGCCAGCAAGGGATTACCGCTGGCAATCTGTACGGCTGTGGAGGTCGGCTGAAAGACCAGGGAATTCCAGTCGCGCACCAGCGCATTCACATCCACAGACCCCAGCCCGGAGGCCAAGTCATAGCCCGGACCGGCAGGATACTGCGGCGTGCCGTAGAGTCCATTCGCCTGTTGCACGCAATTCGGACCGGCTACATTGCCACAGAATTGAAAGTTGCCGCCGATCGTGATGTCGTGGAAGTCGGCTGGCTTTTGTTGCGCGAGCGCGTAGAGCGTGTAGTTGGCCTGCCCTTGCCGGCCATATTTCTGGTCGATGAGCGCGAAAATTCCTGCCATCAGGGGTGTAGACGCGGATGTCCCCCCGGTGAGCAATACCGTGGTACTCGCCTCGGCACCGCTGACGCATTCGCCACTGTAGGCGCAAATTCCATAGGCGCTCAGATTCACGCCGCCCGATGCGTAGAGTGCAACATCCGGCAGATCGCGCGCTCCATCCGCTGGAACCCCTGGCCCGGTCTGCCAAGAGGGTTTGGGATACCCCCCGGCACACCTCCCCGTGTTTTTGTCGGTCGTGGCACAACCGCTGACACCACCTCCGCCGGAATAGGCCCCATTGAGCAGCATCCCACTCGTAATAATGTTCAGGCCAAACACATCATTCCATACCTGCTCGGGCAAGGGAGCCTGCAGCGATCCCAGGTTGGCATCGTTAGTTGTGCTCCACAGGGTGTTTGCACTGGCCCCGCCGCTGGCGTAGTCGGAGTAGTAAAAATCCGTACCACCCACCGCAACATTCCAGGGGGTTGAAGCAATTCCATTCACAGATGGACTGCCATCATAGTTGTACGCGCAGTCGGGTCCCGTATCCCCCGCTGCGGCCAGAACCGTTTGCCCCTGCGCCGCAGCCTGCTCCCACAGATCATTCCAGAATGGGTCGCCATCTTCACAATAGTTAAAACTGACGCTGAGCACGGAGGCTTGGTTGTCTTCCACGGCACGCAACGCTGCCAACTCCACCGGGTCAGACAAAGCGCCATCGCTGGCGATGTAAAGGTTCACCGTAGCCTTGGGAGCCATCGCTCCGCCCACTTCCACATCCAAGTACGCCTCTGTGTCGGCTAGATAAACATCCCCTGGGTCATCTCCGTCAATGATCACCTGTGGCAGCGCAGCTCCCGTGCCATATAGGGTTTGGTATGCCTGCACCAGGCTCAAATCGATGTTGGACCCACCGATGATGCCAATCGTTTGCCCGGTTCCATTCACCCCGGCTTGGTAGAGCGGCTTCAAGTCATACTGCGTGGCAAGGTCCTCTGGTGCCACAATGAACTCATACGGATTTTGCGTTCCAAACTGATTCGGTGCCGTCCACATCGGCTGCTGATGCTGCTGGCCACGTCCGGTTTGCCCCTCACCCAAAATCTGAATTTGCGGCTGCGCATGCAAACTGTTCAGTGGAGCCAAGCCGCGAATCACACCCGCCAGGGCTGCCGGCACCTGCGCTGCATCCGCATTGGCGTAAAAATCTCCTCGCTGCGAATGAAATTGATGAATGTGCGTATGGAATGCGCTGTTCAAAGCTCCTGCGGTACCTGAAAATTCGACAAAGGTCTTACTCTGAGAGATTTTGGCCACCTGCAAGCCGTGCTGGCCGAGCCAGCGCGTAACCGCTTGGACATCCGAATCCGCTGGGCCAAACTGCTGCCCAAATTGCTGCGGGGTCAGCCATTGATGAAACTGCGGGGAGCTGTGGTCATGCGCCGCAAGCAGATACTGCTGCAAGGAAGTCTGGCGATCTGCGGGGCGGTTGAGTAACAGCAGCAGCCGATCAGCACGAAAGCCATCCGCCACGGCTCCACGGTCTACTGCGGTTCGCACCCTGGGATTGACACTGCCCTGCAGTTGCACCAGTTTGTGCTCATCCACCTTCGCCGTTACCAGCGGTGCAGGTTGCGTCTGCGCCACCAAGGGAACCACGACCGTTCCCAAAATCATCCCCAGTCCAGCCAGCCATCGCATCACGAGGTTTCTTCTCCAACTTCACAACACAAGATTGTGCATAGGATTTGCATGGAGAGAATATAGAAAACCCCGATTGCTAAGCAATCACGATTTCATGCTGCTGTTTGTCGAAGACACGTGCGTGCGCCGCCGCTGCTCAAATATCCATCTGGTTGAAGATGCGGCCAGGAATGGCGCGGACGGCCAGCTTGATCCAGCGCCAGAAGCCGGGCGTGTACAGGATGCTGCGCCGCTGCTCAATCGCGCGCTCAATGTCACGAGCCACGCGCTCCGGCGTGGCGAAAAGTGGCCCCTGCGGCATGTGCGCCGTCATGGGCGTGGCCACAAAGCCGGGCCGGATGGTGAGCACCTGCACGCCACGCCGCGCCAGCCGGTTGCGCAGGCCGTCCATGTAGGCGTTCAAGCCCGCCTTGGCTGCGCCGTAGACGCAATTCTTCCAGCGCCCACGATCCCCGGCGACGGACGAAATCGCCGCCAGCGTGCCCTGGCCCTGCGCATCAAAATAATTCGCCAGCCACGTAGCCAGCGAGACGGCGGAGACAAGATTCGTGCGCAACAGCATCTCCGCATGAGCAAAATCTTTATCCGCCACGGCCTGCTCGCCCAGCACGCCGTGGGCAATCAGCGCGCAGTCGATGCGACCCAGCACGCGTGCCGCCCGCTCCAGCATGTAGGCGTGCTCCTCGGTGCGGTCCAGATCCAGCGCCTCGCTGGAAACCGCCGCAGCGCCGCGCGTGCGCAAATCGCCAGCCACAGCCTCCAGCCGCTCCGCATTGCGCGCAACCAGAAAAAATCGTGTCCCCAGCGGAGCCAGCAAGCGCATCCACGCCTGCGCAATCGCTGAGGTTGCCCCCAGCACCAACACCGCTTGCGGCGCATTTCCCTGCTTAGCCATTCGTCACTCGCTCCCAAAATGCTGAACTCAATGCCGGATCGCGGTAGGCGGCAAACTCGCGCCACTGCGGATAAAAACTTTGAAACTGCGCCGCCGTCATGCGCGCGTCCTTGGCTGGATAGAGCCGCCCGCCCATCTCGCGCGTCTGCTCCGCCAATCGGTCGAAGAGCGGAAATGTCGCCGTGCGATCAATGGGAATATCCAGCGCCAGCGTCAGGCCCGGCATAGGGAAGGACATGCGTCCGGGCGAGGGCACATCGCCCATCACTTTGAGCACGGCCAGAAAGGATCCCAAGCCCGATGCGGCAATCTCGCGCAAAATGCTCTCCATGCCCTCGCGGCCTGCGGAAAAGGGCAGCACGCATTGAAATTGCAAAAATCCCCTCTGGCCGTAGATGCGATTCCAATGCAGCACCTTGTCCAGCGGATAGAAGAAGGGTTCATAATCCACCAGCGTGCTGACGTGGCGGCGCAATTGTTTGCGGTAATACAGGCCGTTGAAGGCGCGCACCGTCCAGCGGTTCAGCGCCCAGCCGGGCAGGTCAAAGGGCGCGCTCAGGCGCGGCTCCGGCGTGGGGTGCAGCGTGTCGGGGATCGGCGAGTGATCGCCCAGCATAAAGATGCCGCGGGCAAAGTTGCGTCCGCGCGAGACGCAATCGATCCAGGCCACGGTGTACTCGGCGCGGCTGCCAGAAGCGGACAGCGAAAGAAACTCATCGACACCGTGGAAGCGAATGCCTTCATAGCGAATGCTGCGGCTGACGATGGGGCGCAGTTGCACCTC
>DAHWKP010000069.1:0-1381 GCA_027343585.1 Acidobacteriaceae bacterium | reverse complement strand
GGGAAGTGGCGCACACGGGCCTGACGGAGCTGCACGTAGTCGAGACCATGCACGAGCGCAAACACGCCATGGCGGCGCGCGCCGATGCTTTTCTGGCCTTGCCCGGCGGCTATGGCACGCTGGACGAACTCTGCGAGATTTTGGGCTGGGCGCAACTGGGCCTGCACGCAAAGCCCGTGGTGCTGCTCAATCAAAATGGATACTACGATCCCTTGCTGTCCATGCTCGACCGTGCGATGGAGGAAGGATTTCTGAAGCTGCAGAATCGAGAGACCGCTCAGGCTGCGGCGAGTGTGGAAGAGGCTCTGCAAAAAATTGAGGCTGCCTGGGCAGCGCAAGCAGAGAAGCGTTAAGGAATATCTGCACAACTGCAAGATGTTTTCTCAGCGGCTCAAGCCTCACTGCAATGCTGGTACTTACGGATGGGCTGAAGCCCATCCCCTTCAGGGACTCAAGTCCCGCACCTTAAAAAATGCAGACTCGTGCAGAGTTTTCTTAGCGATTGGCTTGGCCTAGGCACGCTGCGCATTGGCACATGCGGCGCAGATATTCCCAGGAAAAGATTCCGCTGTGGTGTCCGTCATTCCACTCAAAGCTGATGGCGTAGCGCCCCACGGGCTGCACTTGGACTGGCCGCAGTGGCTCCTTGTACATCGGCAGCATGTTTTTGGGTTGCAGCTTGGCTTGGCCCGGTTGGCGCTGTTCCTGTTCGCGCTCTTCATGGCAGGTTGCGCAGGGGCAGGCATCGCGCAGCCAAGCAAAGCTCCACTGGCTGGCATGGCCATCCTTCCAGACGATCTCCATGCCGGTGCCTTCGGTCTTGCGCACGCGCACATGCAAGGGTTCGGTGGCGTCGCGGGGCAGTTCGCGCTCTGCCGCAGCGGCCTTGCGTGCTTCCTGCTCACTGACAAATCGAATGCCTTCGTGGCTCATAGCTTCTTTCTACGCCCCTGCCGGTCATAATGCAGCTTCAAAATCAAAATCGCCACAGAGAGCACCAGCGTGATTGCATTGGCTTCCATCACCGGCAAAGAATGAATGCGAATGCCGTAGATCAGCCACAAAAATACACCGAGCGAAAAAAATAAAAACATGCCCAGCGAAATATCCGCAGCACTCCTGCGCCGCAGCACACGTACCAACTGTGGCACAAACGAAATTGTTGTACACGTTGCCGCCACCGTGCCAATGGCCTCTGTTGCGGCTGCGAACGGCATCAGCCGTAGACCTTCCAAAAGAAATAGGCCGTCACTATGCAGCCGAGCACTACGATGAAAGCGCGCATGCCCTTGGGCTGCTGGCGTTGCACGATGCGCGCGCAGGCGTAGCCGCCGATGCTGGCCGCCAGCATCATCAGCAGTGCGTAGCGCCACACCACGGC
>DAHWKP010000066.1:0-2542 GCA_027343585.1 Acidobacteriaceae bacterium | reverse complement strand
TCCGTAACCGGCGTGGTGGTCTACGCCATGCTCGCAGGGTGGCGTTGATGGAGGCTCCCATGGAACCATCCGCACATCCGGGCGCGCGCTCCCCAGCCGACGATGGCACGCGCACGCTGCTGCGCTCCGGCTTTTGGATTTTGCTCAGCGGCGCGCTGGCCGGGCTGGCCTCTTGGACGGTCTTTGGCGGCGTCGGCATCTACGGGCCGCACACCAATGCCGGCTGGATCGCCATGATCCTCTGCCTGATGAACTGCCCCTTTGGCCTGATGTTGTTTGCGCTGGGCGCGGCCAAGTGGATGCGCAACCGCCGCCATCCACGGTAAAAAATTGGCAGATGCACGCAGAGCACCGCATCTGCTATGCTCAGCAAAACCCTATTGGACGGAGCGAATCGGTCATGGCCAAGAGCGTCAACAAAGTTATTCTTCTCGGCAACGTCGGCAAAGACCCGGAGATCAAATCCACCCCCAGCGGCGTCGTTGTGGCCACCTTTTCCATCGCCACCAGCGAGCGCTTTAAGGACAAAACCGGCAACTGGCAGGATCGCACCGAGTGGCACAACCTGGTCGCCTATCAGCGCACGGCAGAGATTATCCGCGACTACGTGAAAAAAGGCAGCAAGCTCTACATTGAAGGCCGCCTGCAAACCTCATCGTGGGACGACAAGACCACAGGCCAGAAGAAATATCGTACTGAGATTATCGTCAATGACCTGTCGCTGCTCTCGGGCAAGGGTGAGGGTGAAGGCGGCGGTAGCGGCAGCTACTCGCGCTCCAACACCGCCTCTTTTGACCAAAGCGGCCCGGCGCAGGAATACTCCCAAGCTACTGAAATCACCGACGACGACATTCCCTTTTAGTCTGGATTTGTCTTCCATCGGGTGCCCCAGGTCTCGCATTTTGGAGACCTTGGAGTGCGTGCCCATTGGTAGTGGTCAGTTCTAAATCTTTACATTTTTACCCTACGTCGAGATATTGGGGGAATTGGGCGAATGGGATTAGCGGCACCTTTTTGCCTATACTCATCGGGAACACGTTTGTGAAGATAGAGGTTCGTAACTGCTGGCTCTGCGAGATCCCCTACAAAACCGAATCGGTGAGGAATATCTTCTGACAACCAGGGAAAGTTTTCCTTTGTAGATTCCAACCACTCTTTGGGTCGGAACACACCAACCACGATCCCGTTGCAATGTGCCAGGACAAGTTTGTATTTTTCGACATTGTTTTTGTTCACGCGCCATGTACCCCGCACAGCATCGTAGATACTCTTTCCATCTTCTTTATAAGTTCTTGCGATACAAATAAGAATTAGAGGTTCTTTGACCTCGAATGGCTCGGCGGCATAGTCTCTGACGATTTCTTCAACATGTCTGCATCCGTAATCGTCAGACCCATGGCCACCGGCTTGATTTGTAAGACCGGGATAGGCATCAATTAGGGCTGCTTCGATTTCAAGGGCTACTTTTTCATCCTCAATATTGTGCCTGTGGATGACCTGGCCAACGTCAAGTCCTACAGCATTAATGTCTTTGATGCGTTTTAATTTCAGATCAGTACCATATTCATCCACCGTTGACGACATAGCACCCTTTGCGTGCTGAAAAATCCGGTTATTTTCTCCTTTGCCAATATAGAAGGTTTCGCCATTTCGAGGATCAATTAGCCGATAGACGTACCATTTCAAACGATCTGCAACACCAGGTGGAAACTTATCTATCTGCATTGTTCGATCCTCCGAACTGATCTTATCACTTGAACTGTTCACTCAAACAGACCCACTACCTGATTATCTTCACCACGCAAGCTGGCATCCCTGCCGGCTTGATACACTGGTGCCATGCAGGATGAATTGGAGTTTCGCCGCAATGCGGAGTCGGCCATTGCAGCGCTCAAGCAGGCGCTCATTCGCGCCGAAGATCAGGCCGAGTTTGAAGCCGAGGAACAAAACGGCGTGCTGAATGTCGTCTTTGACGAGCCTCCAGCCAAGTTTGTCATCACGCCCAACAGCCCAGTGCGCCAGATTTGGATCTCCGCTCTCTCCACCAGCTTCAAGCTGAACTGGGATGCCGCCGCAGGAGCCTTCGTGCTGCCCAAGACCGGCGAGCACCTCCAGCCGCTGGTCGCCCGGCTCATCAATGAGCATCTCGGCGTGGCTGCCGTCACGCTGTAAACTTCCCCTAACCCATGCCCGCGCGCTCCACGCTCTCGGTCGCCATCATCACGCACAATGAGGAGCCTAACCTCGCCCGCACGCTGGCCAGCGTGGCCTGGGCAGATCAGGTCGTCGTCGTCGATGCGCATTCCACCGATGGCACCGTGGCCCTGGCCCGCAGCGCAGGCGCACAGGTCATCGAGCGCGCATGGCCCGGCTTTGCCGCACAGAAAAATTTTGCGCTCAACCAGTGCACCGGCGATTGGATTCTCTCGCTCGACGCCGATGAAGAGGTCAGCGCAGAACTGGCAGAGGAGATACGAGCCATACTGGCCGACCCTCCCGCTGCGGATGCGTTTCACCTGCCCCGGCGCAATTACTTTTTAGG
>DAHWKP010000037.1:0-9656 GCA_027343585.1 Acidobacteriaceae bacterium | reverse complement strand
GCTTCGGCGGGCAGAATACTGGCTGCCGATGAGGAAGGGTACAGCGTGGCCAGCAGCGAAGTCCCCAGCGAGACCGCCGAGACCAGCAGGCCATCCGTCCAGCGCGGCGCAAAGGGCAGGTAGTCGATGGAGTAGACCTCTGCGGAGAGATGGATGAAGCGGTAATGCCCGCCCAGCCAGGCCAGGGTGTAGCCGACAATAAGTCCCATCACGGTACCTAGCACGCTGATCAGCATTCCCTGATACAGAAAAATTCTGCGCACTTGATCCGCGCGCACGCCAAAGGACATCAGCACGGCGATGTCGCGTGTCTTCTCCATCACCATCATGGTGAGCGCGATCAAAATGTTCAGTGCAGCCACGCAGACGATGAGGCCAATCACGACGAAGGTCACCATTTGTTCCAGGCTGAGCGCGCGGAAGAGTTCGCGGTTCTGCTCCATCCAGTTGGTGGTCTCAAAGCCCTTGCCTGCAGCGGCGGCAATGCTCTCGCCAATACGGTCGGCGTGGTAGAGATCGTCAACTTTGAAGCTGATGACGGAGACCAGGTCCGGCTCGCCAAAGAGATGTTGCACATCGCTCAAACGCGCCAGCGCGTAGGAGGAGTCGTACTGAAAAAAGCCGGAGTGAAAGATGCCGACCACTTGGAAGCGTTCATATTTAGGCACCAGGCCGAAGGGCGTCAGCTCCCCCTGCGGGCTGGTGAGCAGGACTTGATCGCCCACGTTGACGCCCAGCGTGTCCGCCAAGTCGGAGCCAATGACCACCGGCGGAATCGAGTCAGCGGGCGCCGCATCGCTCTGCGGCACGGGAGCCAGCGCCGCGCCGCTGCCCTCGGTGATGGATTGCAGCAGATCGCTAACGGTGCGCTCTTCATTAGGCAGAATGCCTTTGACCAACGCGCCGCCGGAGCGTGCGCCCCGCGAGATCAACACCTGTCCGTACAGTCCCGGCGCATCGGCGGTGACATGAGGCAGGCGGCGCAGGCGCTCGCTCAAGCTGCGCCAGTGCTCGATGCCGTCGCCTGCGGTGCGCATCAGATCGACATGGGCGGTCGAGCCAAGCAGACGATCGCGCAGGTCGCGGCGCATTCCTGTGGTAATGGCCAGCGCCAGGATGAGCGCGGCCACGCCCGCAGCCACGCCCAGCACGGAGATGCCCGTCACGATGCCCACCACGGCCTGTCTGCGCTTGGCGCGCAGATACCGGCGGGCGATGAAGAGTTCAAAACGCATGTCTGTTTGCCTCTGCCTACTGCGCCGCCGTCGCGTTGACGACGGCCTTGCCGATAGCCACGTTGCCCGCGCCGTCAAAGACGCGCATGGCTACGATGTGTTGTGCGTTCGTCGCCTGCGCGCCCGCTGGCTGCGTGGGCAAGGGCAGCGTTGCATCGTAGCGCTCTTCGGGCGCGTCGGAGAGCAAGCCTACCGGGTCCACCATCTGCCACGGGCCGGCGTCGATGGAAACGGTCGCGCGTGCAATCCGCGACAGTGCGTCTTTGGCGAGGAAGTGCAGATGCACCGCGCCATTTTCCATCTGCGCTTGGATGTTGCTGAGCACGGGCGGTGTGGTGTCGACGAGAAACGCCGCGCTTTCTTTGGATCCAGTCAGCGCTGCCGCGGCAGGATTCGACGGAGCGTCGGTCGCCGTCACACGCAGTCGATACCAGCCATCGGGCAGCAGGCGCAGATCAAAGGAGAGAAAATCCTCGCGCAGATTTTTGGCCAGCGTTTGCCAATGGGCATCGCCGTCGGCGCGCGCCTCGACTGTGTAGCGCAGGTGGTCGCCGTTCGGGTCGTCCGCCTTCCAGCGTGCCGTGGCCCAGCCCGCATCGCGCAGCGCCATCAACGGCCCAGCGGAGGAATCCAGCGTGTAGATCAATCCGGCGGGCGCATCCTTCCCTTTGGGCGCAGGCACAGGAATCGTTTCCGGTTGTGGCGGATTCAGGCCCGGATGCACGCGCGCGTGCAGTTGGAGGACAATCGCATCCACGCTGGGCGCAACATTCTGGGGCAGGTAGGCCAGCGCGACCTGCTCGATGCGCGCATCGGGGTGCAGCACGGCCTTCCACTGCACAAAGCGTGCGGCGGGCGCGGGGATGGGGCCAGCGTTCGCGCTCGCCTGCTTCCAGTCACTCCATCCAGCTTCGGGCTGTTCCACATTGCCGCTGCGCACAAACAGATCGTAGCTGCCTGTGCCGCGCACCGTGGCCCGGCCCCAGTGCGAGAAGAATTTTGCATCAAAAATTCGGCTGGTATACACGGACGCATTCGCTGGCGACTTGGCCACCGCATCGAGTCGGTAGAGTTTGCCCGTGTTGCTGGTGGCCACATACAGCGCTGGGTTCCGCAGTGCGAAGGCCGTGGCCTGGTGCGCATCCAAATGCGCAAGGTCCGCAAATTCGCCATCGGCAGTAATGCGGTACAAATGGCCTTGATTCCCGCTGGCAGCCAGCAGTCCCGGCGTGGTGCCCGTCTGCCACGCCAGTGCGTAGACCACATCGTTGACGGAAGACCATAGCTTGCGCGGCGCGCCATCGGGAGCGATCTGGTCGATCTCCGTACCCTGTGGCAGCAGCGTGTTGTTGCCGGAGGCCTGCATGGATCCCGGAGCCAACACGGTAACGGTGGTGGTCACCGTGGTGCCACCGCCATGGGTGCCCAGCGGCGGCAGCGATGGCGTGGAGTCTTTTTCTCCCAGCGAGGCCGCGTACAAATTGCCTGCCGGGTCCAGTGCCAGCGCGGTCACCTCGCGCCGTGCGGATTCAAAGAGCACAAAGCCCTGCGCCGTATCACCGTGCGCATTGGGCACGATGCGATACACGAGGCCGCGGCCATCACTGCCCGCGTACAGCGTTCCCTCCGCGCCAAAGAGCAGGCAGCGAATGTGCTGCTCGGCGCTGGTGAAGTATGCCTCCGACTGCGCGGCTGGCTGTTGGGGATTGACGCGATAGATCGCCGCAGGCCCGCCGGTGGCGATGTATAAGCGTCCCTGTGCGTCGAAGGCCAAGTCCCAAATATAGGTGGGCCTGGTGCGGATCTTTTCCGTGTCGAAGACAACCGTCGGCTGCGTGCCCGGCCTGGCGTTGGGGTCAATGCGATAGACCTTGCCGTGGGGCAGCGTGGCTGCGTACAACAGGCCATCCGGCCCCAGACGCACGGACTGCACCGAGACGGCATTTCCCAGCGCTTTTGTATCCAACAATGTTGTGGCGTTACCGTTGGGAGCCACCTTGAGCACCAGAGCCGGGGAGCCGGTGCCAAGATATGCGTTGCCATTCGCATCGACAGCAACGGCCCACACATCTGCGGCAGACGTGGTGAGCAGCTCTTGCGCAACGGGCGCAGGCAGCAGCGCGCCATCGCTGGCGATGGCCACGCCGACGGGCGTGCCTTTTTCAAAAGCGTCGGTGGTGGACTGCGACCAGAGCCGTGTGTGCTGTGCGTACAGTGGCAGGGCCGCCAGTGTGCAGAGAAAAATTCCTGTGCGTAGGCAACGAGAGGTCATTCGAACTCCAAACCCATAGGGTGCGGTCATTATGGTTGCAACTCCAACGAGAGAATCTGGGAGCCATCGACGACAGTGTCCACGGCAGCTGAGCCGAGCGGCACCGCTGTCTGTCCCTGCATCGTCACAGCGCCGCCGTTGCCATCGGCGGATTGCAGCACGTTGGCCATGGAGAGCGGCACGGCGGGCAACAACGCGCCATTGATTGTGGCCTGCGTCTGCGGCTCCAACAGCGTGACGTAGAGGTGGTCATTCGTGTGCAGTTCGTTCAAGCGCGCGATGGTGGTGCGCAAATCCAGTTGTTGCGCTGAGGGCACGGTCAGTGGGCTGATCATTTGGTCCAGCAGTGCGCCGTTGCTGACCAGCAGTTGTACCGTGCCGGCGTGCAGCGTTGCGGGCAGGCGCACAGGGATGCGCACCACGCGCGGCGCTTGGCGATAGGGTAGCAGCGTCGCTTCCACGGTAACGGTTTGGCCCACGTGTGCGATGGGGTCAATGACACGCGCCTGTTGTAGCGTGGCCGTGCGCCGCCCGGCAACCTGCTCGAAGTCCACTTGCAGGGAGCGCACCGGCGGTAGCTGCCGCTCATTTCCGTAGAGCAGGCCAAAGCGCTGGCTGATGGCCATGGCTGCCGCTGCGCTGGGCGGCAAGTGCGCATCGGGCGCGAAGAGGTCGTTGAGAATGACCGAGGGCGCGCCATCAAAGGCAATCACGCCGTGCATGCGATAGCTGGCCTGATCGTTGTAGCCGTTGGTGCCGAGCATGGCCTGATACACCGAGACAGTCACCGCTCCCGGCGTCAGGCGGGGATGTTCTGCGACGGAAAAGTGGTAGGTGTGCGGCGCATCGACTCCGTGCATCGTTACTGTGACCGGCAACATGGGAGCGATCGCGCCCAGCTGCCCTAAAATTCCCGAGGCGCGGTCGCCGGTAAATGCGCCCACGGTCTCCGTGGTGTTGATGATCTTGACCGGATCCAGCGGCGAAGCCACCGTGGCTACGACTTCAGCCTTCGTCATGGGCAGGTCAATGTCGCCGTACTGCGTCACGGGATGGCCGCAGGCCAGCAATTGTTTTGCGTCGATGTACGTTACCGTGCAGGTGGCCGACATATTCAGGTCCCCTTGCACAATGATGGCGCTGATGGCCGAGCCGGGCAGTATCGCGCCGGGCTGCTTTGCGTTGGGATCGGATCCGCCAATGCCGGTTGAATCGGAGACAAAACCCAGCGAGTGAAATTGATTTTGAAACAGCGCAATCGCCTGCGGTGAATAGCCATCCAAGGCCAGCGGCGCGGCAATGGGGGCAATCAGTGGCTGCGCCTGGGTTGCGCCAACGGCGGTTGTCGCCAAGGGAGCGGCTGCATCCGTAGAGATCACTGCATCGGTCGCGGCAGGTGCGTTGGGTTGCAGGACGCGCAACATTTGTTCGATCGGCGTGATGCCGGCCAACGGCTCTTTGCTGAACTGGCCGATGCGATAACCGATTGCGCCCAGCAGTTTGCCATCAATATAGACGGGGCTGCCGCTCATGCCTGCGGCCACGCCGGTGTATTCGGGCCGACTACCATGCAGCCGCGCCAGTATCATATCTTTGCCCGGCCCAATGGCGTCATGCAGGATGCCGAGAATCTCCACCTGCATTGGCTCCGGCTGCGTGCCTGTAAAAACGGTGTAGGCTGTGCCGTGCAGGCCCGCGTGTACGTTGGCCAGGGGAAAAATGTTGGCCGCGTTGCTCGGCGGCGGGGTGGTGGATGCCGTTTGCGCAACGGTTCCAGGCGCACCCAGCAGGCAGGCTGTGAGCAGGCAGACGAAGACAGATTGGCGGCGCAGCATCAGGCGAAGGGATCGGAGCAATTGCGGCATCGTTATCAGAGTAGTGCCTGCGGGCGGCTTTGCGATAGTCCAGCAGCGCACAGGGGGTTCTTGGCCGTGTATCTTGTCTCTGCGTGGGGAGTATGCGAAGATCATTCGTGCAGAAATCATCTTTTCTAAAATGAATTAGATTTCGATACTTTTGAGAAGAGGCGTGACAATGCGCAGTGCGTTCCTTGGCATGGATATTGGCACCGGCGGCACGCGCGCCGTTCTGGTGGATGCGAACGGCAAAGTCATCGCTTCGGCTTCCAGTGAACACGCGCCCTTCCGCGCCACCAGCGATGGCTGGGCCGAGCAGGACCCCGCCGACTGGTGGCGCGCCGCGCAAGAGGCCATCCGCGCTGTACTGGTTGCGAGCAAGTTGCTGGCCAGCGACATCGCCTGCATCGGCCTGACCGGCCAGATGCACGGAGCGGTGCTGCTTGACAAGGCTGGCGCGGTGTTGCGGCCCTCACTAATCTGGTGCGACACGCGCAGCACGCCGCAGTGCAACTGGCTGCACGCCACGATTGGCCGCGAGAAGTTGATCGAGCTGACCTGCAACCCCGCGCTGCCCAACTTCACGCTGACCAAGCTGCTGTGGGTGCGCGACCATGAGCCGGAGATTTATGCCCGCGTCGCTCACCTGCTTTGCCCTAAGGATTATGTTCGCTATTGCCTCAGCGGCAGCTATGCAATGGACGTGCAGGAGGCCAGCGGCACGTTGCTGCTCGACGTCACGCATCGAGCTTGGTCGAAGGAAGTGGCGCAGGCCTCCGGCGTGCCGTTGGAGTGGCTGCCGGAACTCTTCGAGTCGCCCGACATCTGTGCCCAGCTGAGCGCCGATGCTGCCGCCAAAACTGGCCTGCTGGCGGGCACGCCCATCGTGGCTGGCGCAGGCGACCAGGGTGCAGGCGCGGTCGGCATGGGTATTTTGAAGCCCGGCGCAGTCAGCGCCACCATCGGCACATCGGGCGTGGTCTTTGCCGCAACGGATCGTCCGGTGCGCGACCCCGGCGGACGCCTCCACACTTTTTGCCACGCCGTTCCAGGCCGCTGGCACGTTATGGGCGTCACCCAGGCCGCAGGGCTTTCCCTGCGCTGGTACCGTGATACCTTCTGCCCCGGCACACCGTACAACAAGCTCAATGAACTCGCCGTCAAAGTGCCCGCAGGCAGCGAAGGACTCTTTTGGACGCCGTATCTGGTCGGCGAGCGCACGCCGCATTTGGACCCGGAGGCCCGCGCCAGCTTTATCGGCCTGACCGCCGCGCATGGCCAGGGCCACTTGGTGCGCGCCATTCAGGAGGGCGTCACCTACAGCCTGCGCGACACCTTCACTTTGTTTGCGGAGTTGGGCATTCCCGTCCGTGGCAGCGTGCGCCTGGGCGGCGGCGGTGCGCAGGGAGCACTGTGGCGGCAGATTCAGGCCGACATCTATGGCCATCCCGTTGAAATTCTCACGGCTGAAGAAGGTGGAGCCTTTGGAGCCGCGCTGCTGGCCGGCGTCGGTGCAGGCGCGTGGAAGGATGTGGACGCAGCCTGCGACGCAGCCCTGCACGTCGCAGAGACCTTGCAGCCCCAGCCGCAGAATCGCTCCGCCTACGAGCACGGCTACGCTACCTATCGGAAAATTTATCCGGCCACACGCAGCCTGCGCGGATAAATAGCAGCATTTTTTTGTTGATCCATTTGGGATTGGCATGAGAAACTCGCCGGGATTTCCCCGAGATGAGAATTCATGTCATTCCCGATTGGATGCTGCAATATTTGGGCGTCCCGCAAAAATGGCGACGCCATGCCGACGCGTTTCTCTCGGCGGGCTTGGCACTGTTCCTTGCGCCTGCGTTGATCCACATTCCGCACGTGTGCTTGTTTCAGTGGCTCTTGCACATCCCCTGTCCGGGGTGCGGAGTCCTTCATTCCATTCAATCTTGTTTAGGCTTTCACTTCGCAGCAGCCTGGCGCTGGAATCCGGCAGGCATCTTTGTCGCTGGGGCCTTCGTGCTGGAGATGTTGCTGCGCCCGCTGGCCATCGCCCGGCCATCTGCGGGTTGCTTTGTCGAAAAAGCCTTGGACTATGGCTCATCGGGAACGATTGCAGTGTTGTTGTGCGTATGGTTGGTCAGAGTGATGGGAGGAATTTATGGCGTACATATCGTGCCCTAAATGTGGGGTGCTGAATCAAAAGGCCGGTTTCCCCGCGTGGGTCATTATCGTGTCCATCTGTTTTTTTCCGGTTGGATTGCTGTCGCTGCTGGCTGGGCGCAAACCCAGCCGATGCACGAGCTGCGGCTTTATGTGGAATGCGTAGTGGGCGACATGAACGCCTACCGTCCCACGGGAATCGACAGTGCCAGCCCCGTGGAGCGCGTGGCTGGATCGACGATCGGCGTGGCCGTGCCCAGGATGCGTGCGACCACGCCTGGCTTGCCGGGCCGGTACAGTGCGCGATGGTTCAGCACATAGCTGCCGGTTAAAAATCCAATCGACTGGCCGATCAGCACATCCGAGGGGAAGTGGTCCCGCGCCAGCACGCGGCAGATGCTCACCGTCTCCGCAAATCCATAAGCGGGTGCGACAACATACCAGTGGGGATATTCGCCAGCGATCACGCGCGCAATCGACATGCTGGCTGTGGCGTGGCCCGATGGAAAGGAGGAATCCCACGACCAGCCCGTCGAGGGTGTCGTCCAAAAATCTCCATTGCCGTTGCCCTGGTAGGGACGCTCGCGGTTGGTGGCCAGCTTCAGGCCCAGCGTCACCGTGCCTGAATCCAGAATCGCCTCGGCGGCCAAGCGGCCCGTCTCCGCCAGTTTAGGATTTTTGATTCCCAGACCCAGAAAATAAATGCTGGCGCTCTCGCCGCCGGTGATCCAGAACTCACCCATCATGGAGATGTTGCTGGCCGTGTTCATGCGGCTGGTATCCACGCCCAACTGCTGTTGCGCATCGGCGTCATAGGCCAGCGCCAGGCCCGTGGCCGCGCCCAGCGGAGCCAGCCATTCGGCATCCCGCGGCTTCAGCCGCAGCGGACTGGTGAAGATGCCGCGATCGTCCTCGCCTAAATCCTGCACGCAACGCAGCAAATGCGTGATGCCGCAAATCACCTGCGCGGAGGGTTGCGGCGCCGTCTGCGTCGACGTTGGCGCTGCGGTCTCTGCCATGGCTGCCGGTTGCAGCGTCTCAGTGGGCACGGTGAGGGCGGCGGTCTCTGCGTTTTGCGCAGAAAGCATGGAGGCGGCGAGCAGGACTGAGAGCAGCGGAAACAAGGGGCGCAAACGCATAAATTCTCTTCTTAGTGTACCGGCTGCCGCCGATGAAAAATGCGTGCAGCGCGGAAAATTTCCGTCAAAAAAAATCACACCGCGCAGGCTAGGGCCATCGCAGCCGCAGCCGCATTCGTCAATTTGCGCGTGCAGCATCCACAGTGGCGTGGACGCGCGTGCCTGCCTGCAAAGGCTTGTGCGTGTGATGCCAGACGGTTCCCGCTGCATCAGTCTCCACGCGCACCACGTCCACGGTCAGCGTTGCGCCACTTGGAGCCGTGGCCGTCAGCCGGCCCGTTCTGCCGGGCGCAAACTCCGTGCGGTCCAGCGCGATGCGCCATAGCGTCTGGCCTTGGCTGCGGGCCAGCTCCTGAATATCGGCCACCGCCGATGCAAAGGATGTGGACAGGGAAGCGTTCTGTGCAGCGTCAGGGGCAGCGGCCATCATGCTTCCAGAATAATGGAAGCCGCAGCCGCGACGATGCCTCAGATCACCCGACGCTCTCTTCCCAATGCACAGAATGACTCTGCGTTTTCAAGAATGGTTATCCCGACCGGAGCGCAGCGCGGTGGAGGGACCTGTGGTTGCCTTCACGCCAGTGCGAAAGAATCCACGCCTATTGCGGCGTGATGATGCCGCCCACGCGCGTGCGCCGGGGCAGCAGAACGCCGCGTCGGTCATACTCGCGCTCGCACTCCTGCGCGTGTGTGGCGGCGGCGTCCAGCGCTGCGGGCAGCTTGCCGCCGCAATGCGGGCAGACGGGCGATGCCGGGGCCGTGGCGGGGGTCGATTCGGGCATGGGCTGTGTGTCTTTCTTGGGGCCTGCGCGCCGCAAGCCGCTACACTCACTATATGCCGGACGCCCTCGCGCCCCATGGAATTTCTCTGATCGCCGCCGACCTGGACGGCACGCTGCTCTCGCCCGATGGCACGCTGAGCGCGCGCACGGTGGCGGCTCTGCGCGCGGTGGAGGAGGCTGGAATCGCCGTTGTGCTGGCCACGGGACGGCGGCACAGCTTTGCC
>DAHWKP010000036.1:0-1969 GCA_027343585.1 Acidobacteriaceae bacterium | reverse complement strand
TCCAGCTGGGGTATCCTCATGTGGCAACTTGAGGTGAAGCTCCATGCTGACCGCTGAACACTTTTTGGTTTACGCCGAACCATTTCTGGACCTGGTTGTACTCGTCGCTTTTCTGAAGGCTGGATTGGGCCGCCGTCTGCCCGCGACCCGCAACTACCTTGGACTGCGTGTCGGCTCCGCATTCCTGCTGAACAGCATGCTGGAGATCCAACATGTGTTCCCGATTGCGAAGGTCACACAGTGCTACCTGTACTTTTACGCGTACTGGACCCTCTATCTGATTGGCGCGGTGCTGATCTTCCTTGTTATCCGTGAAGTGTACAGCGAACTCATGCGGCCCGTACCACAATTACGAAGGCTGGGATTAGTGGTGTTCCGCTGGGTGCTTGCGATTTCGTGCATCATTGCCGCGATTATTGCCATCAGCGCGGGAGTGGCCCCGATGCACACTTTTGCGCAGAGGCTCGTTTACACCGCGGAACTCTGTCTCCATTCCGTTTCTGTGCTTGAGCTTTGCCTCCTGGCATTCATTGCACTGACCATCCATAGCCTGGGCCGTTCCTTCCGCAGTCCGTTGTTCGGAATCGCGCTTGGTCTCGGCATTCAAGCTGCGTCGGACTTTCTGATCACTGCTGTGGTTCAATGGCAGCACGCCCAAATCTGGTCGTTTGCCAACCTGCTATCGGAAGCGCTGACCGCCGTTGTGCTCATGACCTGGGCGACCTATTTCCTGCTGCCGCAACGGCAGGAGGAGTGTGGCGTGATCACGGTGCCGACGCCGTCCCCGCTGATCCGGTGGAACGATGTTGCCCAAGCGCTTGGCCACGGTTCACCGCGCGTCGCAGCGGGCGTGTCCACGGGGTTCTTCCTGCAGGATGTGGAACGGGTAGTCGATCGCGTGCTGGCCCGGAACCAGTTTACGGAACCGAAGACCACTTCCAAGGTCAGCTAGTTCATTCTGAATTCCTTCAGCCGGTGCGGTAGATGTCGCACCGGCTGAATTGTTTCCATAGCATTGCACGGGAGAACGAATGCTGCACGCGATGAACACGCTGAGTATGGCTTGCATGGTGGAACCGATCTTGTGGTTCCTGGCGCTGTTCAGCTACTCGCATTTCAGCTCGAAGATGCATTTCTTTTCGTTCCGCCTGTACCTGGCTGCGCAGTTGGCAGTATCCGCCCTGTCTGTGCCGGTGCTTTTTCTCTTTCTCTCATCGCATGGACCGGCGGCGAACCGGCTCATGGTTCTTTACACGCAGATCTTCTGGAGCGGGTCTGTGCTTGCGGGAATGATTGCTCTCGCGGTTCTTCGTGGGATTCTGAAGCGGTTTCTCGCATCGCTGGTGGGGCTGCAACGGGTGGCGCTGGTTACCTTCCAATGGCTGCTGGTGGTGGCATTTTTTGTGATTCTGGACCGCATGCTGGCGGATTCGGGGCACGCAACGCTGGAGAATGAACTGGCCATCCTCTCTTACGGAATCAGCCTGACGCAGCTCGTTCTGCTGGCGTTGCTGATGCCATTCACGTTCATTGTGCGGAGGTCGCTGCGGTCCCATCTGCAGGATTTGATGATGGGTCTGGCCATGCTGGCGACTTCAAACAGCGTGCTCGGTATTTTCTTCCATGCCGAGGGGGCGCTTGGTTCGGGTGCTGCCGCCGTGACGGGCCATGTTGTCCTGGTGACGACTCTGATCTTCTGGATTTGCTGCTTTGTTACGGAAGAGAAGGCGGAGCATCCGAGGATGCTTCAGACTGCTGACGAACCCCACCATTTTGGTGGGGTTTGTTATTGGGCGTGAGATTTCAGCTTGGTCTGTTGAAGAGGGCGGTGATGAGCTGATATCGGCGTAGTTGATTGAGATAGGCTCCCAGGAGTGCTGTGAGGGCGGAAACGGGCAGATTTGGCCCGGTTCTGCTCAGCAGCAGTGCGATCTTCTTGATGTTCTGCGCTGTGGCGGCCAGCAGACAC
>DAHWKP010000026.1:0-10933 GCA_027343585.1 Acidobacteriaceae bacterium | reverse complement strand
CTTCGGTCTGCCGCGCCGGTTGGCGTTGGACGTGCCCGCGTTGGAAAAACAGTTTTACCGGCTCAGTCGCAGATTGCATCCAGACCTGTACGCACAGGCCAGTGAACAAGAGCGTCGGTGGAGTCTGGAAAAAAGTTCTTTACTCAACGATGCCTGGCGCACGCTGCGCGACCCCATTGCGCGCACGGAGTATTTACTGGAACTGGAAGGCATCACGCTGGAAGAACAATCACGCGACGCCACCGATGCCGCACGCGCTGCGGGCACAGACAAACAGCAGATCGTTCCGCCGGACATGCTCGAAGAGGTTTTCGAGTTGAATATGCAGCTGGAAGAGGCGCGCATGGCCGCGCAAGGCAACAGCAGCGATCCAGAGTTGATGGAAAATCTACGTATTGCTGAGAAGAATTATTCCGCGCAAATGGTCGCGTTGCACACGCAGCTGGAGCAACTCTGGGGCCAGTGGGATCGCGCGCAAGCATCGGGAGATGCGACAGAACAGAGCATGGCCAAGCAAGGCATGGTAGCCCTGCTCAACCGACGCAGCTACATCCGCAATCTGGTGCGGGATGTGCGCCAGGCATTAGATGGCACTGCATGGAACAGTAATGGAACCACAGGTAAAGGATAGTGCGCACGGCATGACACAACAGCAGGACAAAGTGGTCGGCATCGACCTGGGTACAACTAATTCGTTGGTCGCGTTTATGGAGCAGGATCACCCCGTTGTCATTCCCGGCGAGGATGGCTCCGCACTGGTTCCTTCAGTGGTCGCGCTGGGATTGGATGGCCGCATCGTCGTCGGCAATGCTGCGCGCGCGCACCTGATTGAGACGCCAGAGCGCGCCGTGTATTCCGCCAAGCGATTGATGGGCCGGGGCGCGGAAGATGTGCAGTCGGAATTACAATTTTTCCCCTTTCGCTTAGCGGACAATCTTGCTCCGGGAGAAGTGTTGCGCCTGCGTTTGGGCGAGCGGGAGTTTACGCCGCCGGAGATTTCTGCGCACGTGCTGCGCCAGTTGCAGCGCAACGCGCAGCGATACTTTGGGCCTGGATCGTCCGTCACCAAGGCGGTCATCACTGTTCCCGCATACTTCAATGATGCGCAGCGGCAGGCTACCAAAGACGCGGGACGCATGGCTGGCCTTGACGTGCTGCGCCTAGTGAATGAACCAACAGCGGCTGCGCTGGCCTATGGACTCGACAAGAAAAAAGAAGGCATCGTCGCCGTGTACGATTTCGGCGGCGGTACTTTTGACATCTCCATTTTGAAGTTGCAGGATGGCATCTTTGAAGTGATCGCCACCAATGGCGATACACATCTGGGTGGCGATGACATTGACAACCTGCTGATTGCCATTGCGCTGGACGACGTTGCCGGAGACCTGAAGCTCGACCTGCGCCGCAATGCCGAAGCGGTACAGGCCATTCGCAAATCTGTGATTGAAGCAAAAATCGCGCTTTCAACGCAAGAGCAAACCACGATCGATGTGCAGTTACCCGAAGGTCAGCACTATCGGCGCACGATCACGCGCGAGCAATTGGAATCGTTGATGGAGCCGGTGCTTGTGCGCACGCTGGCTCCGTGCCGTCAAGCGATGCAGGATGCAGGCATCACGCCCGGACAAATTGATGAAGTGGTTCTCGTTGGCGGCTCCACACGCATTCCGCGCGTGCGCGCGCTGGTGGAACAGATCTTCGATCTGCCCGCGCGTGGCAAAAAGCCGCACACAGCGCTGAATCCCGATGAAGTGGTTGCGCTGGGCGCAGCCGTGCAGGCAAAGATTCTCTCTGGCGGCTCGGCGGCCACGCAAGACATGCTACTGCTGGACGTGACGCCGCTTTCGCTGGGCATTGAGGCCTTGGGCGGTGTGGTTGCGCGTATCCTTCAGCGCAACTCCACCATTCCCGCTTCGGCAACGGAGCACTTCACTACCGGCGTGGATGGCCAGACCAACGTGGCCATTCATGTGGTGCAGGGGGAGCGCGAGCTGGCCAAGGATTGCCGCTCGCTGGCACGCTTTGATCTCAAAGGCATTCCGCCGATGACGGCAGGTCTGCCGCGCATCGAAGTAAAATTTCTCATCGACGCCAACGGCATCTTGCACGTCTCCGCATTGGAGCAGCGCAGCGGTAAGCAGTCTGAGGTGGCAGTGAAGCCTACCTATGGCCTGACCGACGAGCAGGTGGAGACGATGATCCTGGATTCCTTTGACCACGCTGAGGAAGATTTTCGCCAGCGCCAGCTTGTCGAAGCGCGCAATGAAGCGGAAACCATTCTGACTCTGGTGGAAAAGGCTCCGAACAACCCAGCGTGGAAGCTGCTTGATCCGGAAGAGTATCTGCGCATCGCCCACGCCAAGTCCGCGCTAGAGGATGCCTGCAAGCAACAGGATTACAAAGTGATTCGCAGCGCGATCGAAACTCTCGACAAGGCAACGCGCCATTTTGCAGAACTACAGATGGAGAGTGCCGTTGCATCCGCCATTCAAGGAAAGTCCATGCAGACCGCAGATGCAGGCCTGGGCCGCGCACCCACGGCACCGCATCCATTTGCGTCGGCGGAGATTACCAGCAAGCAGTAAAACAAGAACGATGGAAGCGAAGATCTGAATATGACAAAACCAGAAGCACAAACCGCAACGCAAACCGCCGTGGATCAGAACCAGCCTCCAGCGAAGGACATGGTGCGCGTTACGTTTCTTCCCGAAGGCCGCACAGTGGAGTTCCCGTTCGGCACGTTGCCATACGAACACCACGGCAAGCCAATGTCGTTTCTCGATGTGGCGGAAAATTACGACATTTTTCTCGACCACGCTTGTGGCGGAGCTTGCGCCTGCACCACCTGCCATCTTTGGATCCGCGAAGGTGCGCAGAACTTAAGCGAGGCTGAAGACGATGAACTGGATCGCATGGAGACCGCAGCCGATGTGCAATTGAACTCGCGCCTCGGATGCCAGGCCATCATCACCAAGCCGGGGAATTATGTTGTTGAAATTCCCAAGTGGAATCGCAATTACGTCAGTGAAGGCAAGCCACTCGCGTTGAGTGAGACCAAGTAGGAGAGACGCGCGTATGCCCAAAGAGATTGTGTGGACCGATTTCGAAGAGATAGGGATTCAGTTGCAGGAAAAGTATCCGGACATAGACCCGCTCACCGTACGGTTTACGGATTTGCATCGCATGGTGACGGAGTTGTCTGGTTTCGCCGACGATGCACAAAAATCAAACGAGTCCAAGCTGGAGGCCATTCAGATGGCGTGGTATGAAGAGTGGAAAGATGCGCAATAAAAAAAATATTGGATTGGGATAGGGAAAATGGATCGCATCATTGATGGAGTTTTGAAGTTTCAGCGCGATGTGTATCCCAGCCAAAAGGCGCTCTTTGAGCAGCTTTCGATTGCGCAGCGCCCACAGGCGCTTTTTATCGGCTGCTCGGATTCCCGCGTGGTGCCCGAATTGTTCATGCAGCAGGGGCCGGGCGATCTCTTCGTGGTGCGCAATGCAGGTAACATTGTTCCCCCCTTTGCCGCTGCGCCGGGTGGCGTCTCGGCCAGCATTGAATATGCCATTTCGGTGCTGGGCGTGCCAGACATCATTGTCTGCGGCCACTCCGGCTGCGGAGCAATGACGGCGATTCTGCGTGGCAGTAAACAGTTGGAGGCGTTGCCTGCCGTAGCGCGCTGGCTCAGCTTTTCTGATGCTGCGCGGCAGATTGTCGCCAAGAGGTGCTCGCATGAAGACGATGAGACAAAGTTGAACTCACTGATTCAGGAGAACGTTCTTGCGCAGTTGGAGCATCTGCTGACGCATCCGGCGGTGGCTGCCGCCGTCAAAGCTAAAGAAGTCCGCCTGCATGGATGGGTCTTCGACATTCCTACCGCAGGAGTGCTCAGCTATGACGCGCAAACCGAGTCCTTCATTCCGCTGGCGCAGGCCGCTTTCAGCGAAGCAAAGGTATAGAGGTCACTTCCATCCAAAGGCTCCGCGGAAGAGTTCAATCTGCGGAGCCGTATTTCCCTCGCAATACACGCTAACCACATCAAAGCGCACGGGGATTTTTTCGGGATCTTCCAGCAGGCGCAGATACTCCCGCGCCATGCGGCGCAGCATCGTGCGCTTGTCCGCGTCCACGGCTGCTTCGGCGGGTTCCACGGCGTGTGAGGTGCGCGTCTTCACCTCAACAAAGCAGAGCCAGTCATTCTCCCACGCAATCAAATCCATGTCTCCGCGCAATCGCGCGCTGCGCCAACGTCGGGCCACTATGGTGTATCCCAATCGTCGCAGATGGAAGTAGGCGATTCGCTCCCCGCGCATGCCCGTGGCCAGATGCGGTGCAATTGGCTGCGTGCGTCTCAGCCGCGTCGCCAGACGATCGAGTGTATGCAAGCTCTGCTCCAGCAGCCACAAACGAAGTCGCGCAATGGACGTAAGGCTCATGATGCAATGGCGCAACTATAGCAAGCCTGCGTGCTGGTGCAAAGAAAAAAGCGGAGACAGAATTTTCTGTCTCCGCTGGTGAGCTTGCTGCGCGCTTACCCCCGCGCGGCGATGGTGATGCACTCTTCGAGAATGTCGAGTGCGATGTCGGCTTCTTCCTGGCGCAGAATTAGCGGCGGCGACATGCGCAGCGAGGTTTCTCCGCAACCCAGCACCATCAATCCACGCTCAAAGGCCAGTTCTTCAATGCGATTGCGCAGCGTCACGGCTGGCTCGCGTGTCGCTTGATCTTTGACGATCTCCATGGCCAGCATCAGTCCGCGACCGCGCACTTCGCCCACATTGGCAAAGCGCTTGGGCCAGCTCTGCATGCGCTCTAGCATGGCTGCGCCCACCTTGGCTGCATTGGCCATGCCTTCGCGTTCGATGATCTCCAACGTGGCCATGGCTGCGGCGATGGCCACCGGGTTGCCGCCGTAGGTGGAGGCATGCGAGCCGGGCTTCCAGTCCATGATCTCTGCGCGCGTCATGCAGACGCTCAGCGGCATGCCGCTGGCGATGCCTTTGGCGATGCAGACGATGTCCGGCTCCACGCCGGAATGCTCAATGGCCCACCATTTGCCGGTGCGGCCCACGCCAGACTGCACTTCGTCCGAGACGAGCAGAATGCCGTGCTTGTCGCAGATGCGGCGCAGCTCTTGCAAAAAGATATTTGGCGCAACGATGTAGCCGCCCTCACCTTGGATTGGCTCAACAAAGATTGCCGCAACTTCTTCCGGTGCGACCGTTGCCTTGAAGAGAACATTTTCGATGTAGCGTGCGCAGCCTAGGGCAAAGGCCTCCTGCTCCTGTGCGCCGCCGGTGCAGCCGCGATAGGTGTAGGGGTAGCGCACATGCGTCACGCCGGGCACGAGCGGAGAAAATTTGCGCCGTTGCTGCGTCTTGGATCCCGTGAGGGACAACGCGCCCATAGTGCGGCCGTGGAAGGCACCAAAGAAGGAGATCACCTGCTGGCGTCCGGTGTGGTAGCGCGCAATCTTCAGCGCGCACTCCACGGCCTCTGAGCCGGAGTTGCCGTAATAGAACTTGTGGGGGCCGCGCATCGGGGCAATCGCGCTGAGCCGTTCGGCCAGTTGCATCATGTGCTCGTAGTAAAAGTCGGAGCCGGAGACGTGCAACAGTTCCGCCGCCTGCTTTTGAATCGCTGCGACCACTTCAGGATGGCAATGGCCCGTGGAGTTGACGGCGATGCCAGCGGCGAAGTCGAGAAACTCGTTGCCATCCACATCCGTAATGCGAATGCCGCGACCGCTCTTGGCCACCAGCGGGTAAGAGCGTGTGTAGCTGGGCGTGACCCATTTGTGATCGGACTCGACTGCGGCCTTGGCCTTGGGGCCGGGCAGTGGTCCGTGAATTTTGGGTCCAAACTTCGCGTATTTGTCTGTCTTTGTGTATGCGCCGAGTTCGTTCGTCTGCATGGTGTCCTGCATGGTTCAACCTCACAATAGTTTTTGGCTGCGGCTGTGTACACCCTTTCGCTGGCGCAAAAACAAAGGCTGGCAGCGAAGGGCGAAACGTTCCTAGGCAGAAAAAAGCAGTGAGCAGCTAATCACAGCCGTAGAGGCTGGGCCGCGTACGCGCTGGAAGCACGCGCAGATGCTTGCGCGGACACATGCGCCAAACGCGCTCTGTGCGCCACTGGCGGCTGTCGGATGTCCAATGCGCGGACGGGGTTTGCATGCACCCAGTATAGCTGTTTGCATTGCTTTCTGTGCAAATCACCTGCACAGCGACCAATGTCCCGGGCGCGCCCCATACAATAGATGTAAGTTGTCTATGCCTTCCAGCCAACGCACGGCTCCGCAGTGGCAAATCATCAGCGCGTTTTGCAGCGTCTATCTCTTCTGGAGCGCGACCTATGCTGCCTCGCGCATCGGCGTACATTTTGTGCCGGCACCGTTGTTAGCCGGCGTGCGCTTGGTCTTAGGCGGATGCCTGATGCTGGCCTTCTGCGCGCTGCGCGGTAAGAAAATCCTTGGCTCCGCGCGCGAAATGCGACGGCTACTCCTACTGGGAGCGCTGCTACTCTTTGGTGGCAACGTCGGCCTGGTTTGGGCGGAGTATTACCTGCCCAGTGGATTTGCTGCGCTGCTAGTGGCCGTCGTTCCCATTTACGTCGCCATCGTAGAGTGGATGCTGCCTGGCGGAGAACGCCTACGCACGCGCGGTCAAGTGGGATTGGTGCTGGGATTTTTGGGCTTGGGCATTCTCGTCTGGCCCAATCTTCAGCACGGCCTGCGCGGAGATGCGCGCCAGATCCTTGCCATTGTTGTGCTCTTGTTGGGAGCACTCTCCTTTACCTGCGGATCGGTGCTGGCCCGGCGCAGTCAACTCTCGCTGCATCCGTTGGTCTGCGCGGGCTGGGAGATGCTCATTGCCAGCGCGTGCGATCTTTCGTTGGGCACCGCGCTGCACCAGTGGCGCGTTGCGCAATGGAACCACACGTCGATCGCTGCGGTGGGGTATCTGCTGCTCTTTGGTTCGCTGGCAGGCTTCTCGGCTTACATCTGGCTGCTGGCTCATGTGCCCGTGGCCAAGGTTGCCACGTACGCATACGTCAATCCAGCGGTTGCGGTGTTGATTGGCGCAGTGTTCCTGGGCGAACACTTGCTGCCCAATGAGTATGTGGGCATGGCCATCACGCTGCTGGCCGTCTTTTTGGTCACTTCATCGCAAATGCGAAGCGGACGGCCTGCTGCGGAGGTAGAGTGCATTGCGGTCGAGGCTGAAGCGTAGCCTGCATTTTCTTGCGGCTATTTTCTGCGCCAACGCACGCCGTCTTTACTGTCTTCAATCAGAATGCCTTTGGCCGCCAGCTCCTGCCGCAGTGCATCCGCCCGGGCAAAGTTGCGGGCCGCGCGAGCAGCGTTGCGCTCGGCCACCATGGTGTCAATCTCCGCATCGCTGAGAGCATAACTGGCGAGAGCCGCCGTAGCCGCTGCGTCGAGTCGGCCTTCACGCTCTGCCCATTCTAGGGCGAAGCGGGCTGCTTCAGCGTCGTGATCCTCCAGCACGCTGAAGACCGCGTCGAACTGCTCCAGCACGGCGAGCATCGGTGGCACGTCGCCGCTGCGCAGCTCGTTGTGGTCGGCTGCGGTGTTGGCTGCGCGTACCAGATCGAAGATGGCCGCACGCGCCTCTGCCGTGTTCAGGTCGTCTTCCATGGCAGCGATGAAATTTTTCCCGGCTGTTTCCGTGGCCGCGGCCATGGCTGCATTGCGGCCTTCGGCAAATCCGCCAGCGCGCAGCCGCTGTGCAAAGGTGCGCAGCCGTTCGACAGCCTGCGTGGACTCGGTGAGTCCGTCGAAGGTGAAATTCAATTGATTGCGGTAGGGAACAGAAGTGAGCAGAAAGCGGATGGCCGATGCCTTGTAGCCGCGCAGCAACAGGTCGCGCAGCGTAAAGAAGTTGCCCAGGGACTTGGACATCTTCTTGCCTTCGACCAGCAAAAAGCGCACGTGCATCCAATGGCGGGCAAAGGTTTTTCCCGTGGCTGATTCGGACTGCGCGATCTCATTTTCGTGATGCGGAAACATCAGGTCTTCGCCGCCCGCGTGCAGGTCAAAGCTCTCGCCCAGGTAGCGCATGGCCATGGCTGAGCACTCAATGTGCCAGCCGGGACGCCCCGCGCCGATGCTGGTCTCCCACTGGTGTTCGCCTGCGCGCGCAGCCTTCCACAGCGCGAAGTCACGCGCGCTGTCCTTGTCGTACTCGTCCACGTCGACGCGCGCGCCATCTTCCATGCCGCTTAAATCTTTTTTGGAGAGTTTGCCGTAGCTGGGAAAGCTGGCGATGCGGAAGTAATAGGAACCGTCTTCGCCGCGATAGGCGGCTCCGCGCTGCACCAGCGTTTCGATCAGCGCGACCATCTCTGGAATGTGATCGGTGGCGCGCACCAGCATTTCCGGCTGTTCAATGCGCAGCGTGTGCAGGTCTTCTTGAAAGGCGCGCTCAAACTTCGGCGTGAAGTCATGGATGGAGATGCCAGCCGCTGCCGCGTTGCGGATGATCTTGTCATCCACGTCGGTAATGTTCATCACGTGGCGTAGCGGCGTGCCTTGCAGATGCAAAAAGCGGCGCAGAATGTCCACGTGAACAAACGTGCGGAAGTTGCCGATGTGGCCGTAATCGTAGACCGTCGGCCCGCAGGCGTAGATGCCGAGCGGTTGACCATCACGGGGCGTGAGCAGCTCTAGGTGGCCGCTCAGAGTGTTGTATAGGCGCAGAGGCATACGGAATTTTTATTGTACGAGGTCGCGCAAGGGTGCGGGGGGATTGCCCTATCCCAGCTTGAGCGAAGGGTCCGCGTTGAGCGCCGGGCTGGCAAAATCTCCGGCGGCAAAGCGCGGCCAGGCTGCAGCGGCGATCATGGCGGCGTTATCGGTGGAAAGCGCAATGGAAGGGAAGGCCAGCGGCAGCTTGCGCTGCTGGGCCTCGTGCGTAAATCTGCGGCGCAGTTCGCGGTTGGCGGCCACTCCGCCAGAGACGATCAGGCTGCGTGCGTGGAAGCTCTCCGCTGCGGCCAAGGTTTTGCGCAGCAGGTCGTCGATCACTGCGCGCTGAAACGATGCAATCAGTCCCAGTGTTTCCGCGTCGCAGTGAGGCAGCGCGTCCTGTGCGTTGGGGTTTTCCATGGCAGCCAGCGCCGCGCGGCGCGCTTCGATTGACTCTCGCAGCGCGTGCGTTTCCACATAGCGCAGCACGGCCGTCTTCAATCCGCTAAAGGAAAACAGAAAGCGCGGGCTGGCCTCCGTGGCGGCGCGGTAGGGCTTTTGCTTGATGTTGACCGGACCAAAGGCAACCGCATGTGCGTCGCCATGCGTGGCCAGCGCGTCGATCCACGGCCCGCCGGGATAACCCAAGCCCAGCAGCTTGGCCACTTTGTCGAAGGCCTCGCCCGCAGCATCGTCCAGCGTCTTGCCGACGTTGCGATAGCGCCACAGGCCATCGCGTTCTTCGGCGAGATACAGATGCGTATGCCCGCCAGAAACCACCAGCGCCAGCAGCGGCGATGCGATCGCATCCTGCTGCTGCATGCGCGCTTCCAGCAGGACGGCGTGGATGTGACCCTCCAGATGATTGACGGCGATCAGCGGCTTGTTCAGAGCAAAGGCCAATCCTTTGGCGTAGAGAATGCCGACCAGCAGCGCGCCGGCCAGGCCAGGGCCTTCGGTTACGGCAATGGCGTCAATCTGCCCCAGCGTGACTTGGGCCTGTTCCAGCGCCGTGCGCACCACCGGAACAATGTTCTGCAGATGCTCGCGCGAGGCCAGCTCTGGCACCACGCCGCCATAGCGTGCATGGGTGCGCACCTGCGAGGCCACCACGTTCGACAGCACGCGCTCGCCACGTTCCACCACGGCGGCAGAGGTTTCGTCGCACGAGCTTTCAATGCCCAAAATCAGCCCTGTTGTTTGTGCGGCATGCATGTCACCATAGTATCGGGAGCGGCTCGATCGAGCCGACTGAGCCGATGACGCAAGCAACGTTGGTTCCGGCACAGGAGCGGCAGGCAGCCGCTGTGGCCATTGTGCGCGCGCTGCGCCGGGCGGGTTTTGCCGCGTATCTGGCTGGCGGCTGTGTGCGCGATCTGCTGCTGGGCCGCGAGCCGTCGGACTTTGACGTGGCCACCAGCGCGCCACCGCAGACGGTGCTGCAAATGTTTTCGCGCACCTTTGCCGTGGGCGCGCAGTTTGGCGTGGTGCTGGTGGCGGACGCAGCGCAAAACGGTGCGGAGATTCTCACCGAGGTTGCCACCTTCCGCAGCGACGGCGTGTACAGCGATGGCCGCCGCCCGGAGTCAGTCGCCTACACGCTGTCTCCGGAGGAGGATGTGCAGCGGCGCGACTTCACCATCAACGGGCTGTTGCTCGATCCAGAAAAAATCCCAGCGGGCGCGGAGCCAGCCTCCGCTGTTTTGGATTTTGTTGGCGGGCGTGCGGATCTGGATGCAAAAATCATTCGCGCCATTGGTGATCCCGCGCGCCGCTTTGCTGAAGACAAGCTGCGCATGTTGCGGGCGATTCGTTTTGCCGCGCGGTTGGGCTTTGCCATTGACGATGCAACCCTGGCCGCCATTCGCTCAAGCGCTGCGCAGATTGAACAGGTCAGCCGGGAGCGAGTGCGCGAAGAGCTGACGCGCATGTTGACGGAAGGCCGTGCTCGCCGCGCCTTCGAGTTGTTGGATGCCAGCGGCTTGCTGCCATGCGTGTTGCCGGAGGTGGCCCGGATGCAAGGCGTGGCGCAGCCGCCGCAATTTCATCCTGAAGGCGATGTGTGGACGCACACACTGCTCTTGCTCGAAGGCCTGCCTGCAGGCTGCCCGGCCACGCTGGCCTGGGGCGCGCTGCTGCATGACGTGGGCAAACCCTCCACCTTTCGCCGTGCGCCCGACCGCATTCGCTTTGATGGCCACGTTGAGGTCGGCGTGCGC
>DAHWKP010000024.1:0-3099 GCA_027343585.1 Acidobacteriaceae bacterium | reverse complement strand
TGAAGGATTCTCCCGCACCTTCATATCCGAGCCTTGCAGGCTTTTATCCCGCAGCGTTGCGTATGCAGCGTGCTGTTACTGACTTGCTCGGTATCTCAACGGACGAAGCGGACACGCGCGGCTGGCTGCGTCACGGTGGCTGGCCGGAAACATTCTTTCCTCTGCGGCGGGATGACGATGGCAGCCAGCAATATCCGGTTGTCTCCGCGTCATATCCTTTCGTCTCAGTGGAAGGCGATGGTGTGCATGAGATCGCCGTCGGCCCTGTTCATGCAGGCACCATCGAACCCGGACATTTCCGTTTCTCTGTCGTGGGCGAGAAAGTTCTGCGGCTCGAAGAGCGTCTCGGCTACACGCACAAAGGAGTTGCGAAACGCTTTGAGCATGCTTCGCAGCAAAATGGGCATCGGCTGGCTGCCCGGGTCTCTGGCGATTCCGCAGTTGCGTTCTCGTGGGCATACTGCGCCGCGCTGGAATCCATTACGGAAACTGTCTGTCCCACGCGCGCCATCCTTCTGCGCGCCTTGGCGTTAGAGCACGAGCGTCTGGCGAACCATTTGGGCGATCTCGGCGCGCTGGGGAACGACGCTGGCTTTGCCTTCGGCCTTACGCAGTTCTCGAAGATGAAAGAAGACTTGCTGCGTGCGAACAGCGCTGCCTTTGGCGCGCGCTATCTGCTCGATTATGTCATCCCCGGCGGAGTTGCCGTTGATCTGACAGCGGATGCGCGTTGCCGGCTGCTCGACCTGTACGACGCATTGGAGCCATCGGTGACCCAAATGCGCTCCATCTATGATGAGCACGCAGGACTGCAAGATCGCTTCCGCGAGGCAGGGAGGCTAGAGCAGGCGACAGCCGAAAAGCTCGGTGCGATTGGCTTGGTCGGGCGCGCCTCTGGCATTGCCTGCGACCTTCGTGTGGACCATCCGTGGAAGCCCTATGATTTCCTCGTTCCCAAGCGGATCGTGCAGACCGATGGCGACGTGGCCGCGCGTGTGCAAATACGCTTCGATGAAATTCTCGAATCCCTTCGACTCTGCCGTGCGCTTCTCTCTGGGCCACCTATCGGAGCAATCCACGTCTCCGTCCCCGTGGCTACACCAGACATACTCGGCATCGGTGTCATCGAAGGATGGCGTGGTCCAGTCATGATGGCTCTCGAAACTGGACCGGACGGCAGCATTCGATGCTGTCATGCGCACGATCCCTCCTGGCAGAACTGGCCGTTGATCGAGTATGCGATCCTCGGCAACATCGTCCCGGATTTTCCTCTCATCAACAAATCTTTCAACTTGTCCTACTGTGGACAGGACGGCTGAGGTAAGTATGTTGAATACTATTTCGCGCATGCTGCACACTGGTCGACTGACTGAGCCTTTACCGGCTCCCGGCCCATCTGTACCCACTCTCGAAACATTGCAAAGGGAGCTATTGGAGATTTTCGGGCGCGCACTTTGCATTCGTCATGTCGATGCCGGTTCCTGCAATGGGTGCGAATTGGAAATTGTGGCTCTCAACAATCCCTATTACAACTTGGAAGGTGCAGGAATCCGATTCGTTGCCAGTCCACGTCATGCGGATCTGTTGCTCGTCACTGGCCCAGTTTCGGTCAACATGGAGGAGGCTCTGCGGAGAACTTACGACGCCATGCCCGATCCCAAGTGGGTGGTTGCCGTCGGCGATTGCGGAGCTTGTGGCGGCATATTTGGAAAAAGCTACGCCAGCAGAGGCGGCGTGGCGGAAGTTCTTCCGGTCAACGCTACTGTATCCGGGTGCCCACCCAACCCGGCAGCCATACTCGCAACCATTCTGAAAACAGTGCGCCCGCCGCAGAACAAGGCCTGCAAATGACATCTGTGACGATCTTCGGCATTCTTGGATTCTTCCTGGGGTTTGGGTTTGGAGTAGGGTGCGCTCTGGCAGTTCTGTATTCCATCTACACCGGTGGGTATCGGAGAGCGATGGAAGACTCCCTGATGCCGGAGAAATCAAAACGCTATCACGAGTATTTGCCAAAAATAAAAGAGAAAATGGCCCGGCAATCGACAAACATCCCCAGATGAAATAAGCGAGCAAAGCGGCGATCGACAAAAAATGCCTGCCAAGCAAAAGAATCATCTGCAAGTGAGTCGCAACTGCAATATCAGATGACGGCTCGTGGCTTTTTTAGTGCGCGGTGAACGACTTTACAACGATCGCATTCGGCTGGTTGCCCACAGGCAGCATGGTGAATAGTGAGTGCATCAGCGTGCGGATCACCGCAACGTCACCGGAGCGGGAATCGGCCACAAATAGTAGATGCCCAGCCTTGGAAAACGCCATTGCATTCGGCCCATCGCCTGCGCGCGCATCGCCCATCAACTGCGCCTCATCCACGCTGTAGATGCCGATCGAACTGGCGTCAAAGTTGCTGATGTACAACGTCGCGTTGTCTGCGCTCACGATCCCATTTACAGGATGCGTGCCGACCATATACGCGCCGCCAACTTCGTTGGTGCCGGTGGCGATCTCTGAAATTGAATTCGAATCAAAATTCGAAACAAAAATCTCGCCGCTGTCCGGTTTCATTGTCAGTGCGATGGGCGTTTTGCCAACATCGAGAAAGTCCAGCAGCGCGTCGCTATTGTCTGCATTGGCAGCTTCGCCGTGTTGGGCCAGCCGCAGCACCATCACCTGATGGCCGCCAGAGCAGGCGATAAAGGTTTTTTGCGATTGCGGAAGAATCGCAATATCCGTTGCACCCGGGCAGCCGCCAAAGACGCTGCGTACCCGCAACGTGTCCGCATCCACTACGCTGACGCTGTTGCCCAAGCGGTTGGAGACGACCAGCGTGTGTCCATCGGGGCTGATTTTCGCCAGTCCCGGAGCTTCCCCGACCCCGATAGTGGCAATCTCACGGCGTGCCTGCAAGTCCAGCACGGAGACGTTGTTTGATCCGGCATTGGCCACGTAGCCACGCTTGCCATCCGTAGAAACGGAAATGAAATACGGCTTGGCGTGTACGGGAATCGTTGCGGCGACAGAATTTTTCTCCGCATCAATCACGCTGACCGTGCCGCTGCCACTGTTGACCACGTACACTTCATTCCGTCTGGGATT
>DAHWKP010000015.1:0-7803 GCA_027343585.1 Acidobacteriaceae bacterium | reverse complement strand
GACTGGTGGGATTTGACCCGCAACAGCCAGCGGCCCATCTCGTCGGTCGAAGATCCCCGCTATTTTCTCGTCGGCCCCGCCGACGGAGCCAAGCGCGAAGGCTCCTCGCCGCGCAATCTGCTGGCGACAACCTTCGGCGATGAAGTGCGTCTGGACACCAACGGCGCAGCCCATCTCTACGGCGTTTCCCTCAAAGACCGGGCTGCGATTCTCACCTCCGGCCTCAGCGCCAACGGTGCTTTCTGGATCGACGAGCGCACGGGCCAGTACATCACCTCCTCCTACTACATGCGCGCGCTGCCAGACTGGGCGGTTGCCTTCAACAACAGCGGTCGCGCAAACCAGGCGCGCACAGAGGCCGGCGTCTCCGCCAGCGATCCCTTCTTCGCCTCGGTCGGTCCGACGGCGGCAGGCATCCGCTATGAACTGGACTTTGCTCGTGCGTTGATTCAAGGAGAAAAACTCGGCACCAACAGCGTCACCGATGTGCTCACCATCAGCATCTCGTCCACGGACATCCTCGGCCACGCCGTCGGGCCAGACTCGCCCTTGCAGCGTGAGCTGGTCGATCAGCTTGACGTCAGCCTCGATCAATTTTTTTCATGGCTCGACCAGACCGTCCCCGGCGGGCTGAAGAATGTCTGGATCGCTCTCAGCGCAGACCACGGCATCGCTCCGGTTCCCGATGTCGCCGCGCAGTTGGGCATTCCCGGCACTCAGGTGAATTTAAAAAAACTGATTGCCTCGCTCAATGATGCGATGAATCAACAATTCTCGCCCGGACAAACCTTCCCCTACATGCTCTCGCACCAGCAACTACCCTATCTCTCACTCAACGAGCCGATTTTTGAGCGTGCGGGATTGAATGAACAGGAGGCCGAGCACGCAGTCCAGCAAGCGCTGCCCGCAGCCTTCGCCTCCTTGCGCATCGCGCAGAACCCCTCGAGCGGGGCGGCTGATAGCACCATCCACTCCAGCGCGGTGCGGCTTGCGCCAGAGCCTGCACTCTTCCGCAGCTACACGCGCAGACAACTCGCTTCCAAGGAGCCAGGTCTGCCGCCTTCCGAGTTTGGCCGCTTGCTGGCGCACAGCTACACACCCAACGGCGGCTGGTATGTCATGGTGATCCCCGATGCCTTTGAGATTGGAGCCATGGCACACGGAACCAATCATTACAGCCCCTACTCCTATGACCGCCACGTTCCGCTCGGATTTTACGGTTCGGCCTTTGTGCCCGGCATTTATCCGCAACGCGTGGAGCCGGTGGACCTGGCCGCAACCTTTGCCGCACTGCTCGGGGTCAACCAGCCTTCGGCCAGCGTAGGCCAAGTTTTGACGATGGCGCTGCACCCGGAAAAACAAACGCCTCTGCCGCATAAGCGCAATCGTGCGATCATACATGCAGGCCACCGTTCGCATCACGCTCTTCCGCCACACCAAAACAGAAGGCATCCGCTTGAATCGCACACCGGCAACCCGCTCCAATGAACCTGACATGCGCGTTCCGCTCTGCGGCATGGAGTTGCGCAATCCAGTGCTGGCCGCCAGCGGCACCTTTGGCTACGGCGTGGAGTTTGAGGAGATTCTTCACTTCGAAGCCATCGGCGGCTTCGTCACCAAGGGGCTTTCGCGCGAGCCGATGCCCGGCAACGCCGCACCCCGCCTTATTGAAACCGCTTCCGGCATGCTCAACGCCATCGGCCTGCAAAACCTGGGCGTGGATGCCTTCATTGAAGAAAAACTGCCTGCGATCCAAAAGCTGCCCTGCCCGGCCATCGCGAATGTCTTTGGCTATACCATCGCCGACTACTTCGCCGTCGTCAAAGCGCTGAATGACTACGACGGCATCGCCGCCTATGAGTTGAACGCATCCTGCCCCAACACCCACTCCGGCGGCATGGTCTTCGGTACCAACGCGAATCTGCTCTTTGAATTAGTGGCAAATGTAAAGTCTGTTGCGCGACGTCCCATCATCGTCAAGCTCTCGCCCAACGTAACCAGCATCGCGGAGATGGCGCGCGCAGCAGAAGAAGCTGGCGCAGACGCACTCTCCCTCGTCAATACATTTCTTTCGCTCTCGATTGATGTGCATACGCGCCGTCCGCGTCTGGCCAACATTACCGGCGGGCTTTCCGGCCCGGCCATCAAGCCCATCGCGCTGCGCATGGTTTGGGAGGCATCACGCTCTGTCTCCATCCCCGTCATCGGTATGGGCGGCATTCACACCGCTGAAGATGCAGTGGAGTTTCTCCTGGCTGGCGCTACTGCTGTGCAAGTTGGCACGGCCAGCTACGCAGACCCCCGTGCCGTGGAGCGCATCGCGCGCGGTCTGCGCGACTGGTGCGCGCAAAACTCCGTGGACGCAGTGCGCAGTCTGACCGGAGCGATGAAAACCGAACCCAGCGCCTAGCTGCGACCTGCCTACAGCAAAATCTTGCGTCCTGCGCTTTGGCTCACCAGAGCCAATTCCAAAATGCGCATCGTCTGCAATGCACTTTCCGCCTGCACCGGCTCTGGCTGTCCGCTCTCCAGCGCCGCACGAATGCCTGCATAATAGGCAACATATTGGCCCGGAAGCGTGGGTGCGATCTGCGTACGCATCTGCCCATCACGCTCCGTGGTCACGCTGGCGGCTTGCTCGACAGGCTCCACGCCAAAGCCAGCATCGCCCGGACGCAGCCCCGCCTTCAGTTGATCTTCCTGCACATCCATGCCCGACTTCACAAAGGATCCGCCCGTACCGTGCACCACAAACTTCGGCTCTGGCTGCGCGGCAAGAATCGTTGCCCCCAGTACCATACGCAGTCTGCCCTTGCCCATAACCAATCGAAAATCATCGTCCACTTGCGTGCCAGGGCGCTGCCAATTCAAATCCGCAAAGATCCACTCTGGCCAGCCGAAGAGCTGCAATGCCTGATCGATCAAGTGCGGCCCCAGATCAAAAAAAATGCCACCACCCAGCGCTGGCCGTTCGCGCCAGCGATCTTGCACCTGCAACCGATAGCGATCAAAACGGCATTGATAGCTGACCACCTCACCCAGATCACCGCGCTGAATGCAGTCTTTCAGCGTAAGAAAATCACTGTCCCAGCGTCGATTGTGAAAAACGCTGAGCAGTTTTTTCTGTGCATGGGCCGTGGCAATCAACTCCTCCGCCTCAGTCACTGTGCGCGCAAAGGGTTTGTCGATGACCACGGCGCGGCCCGCACGCAATGCAGCCATCCCCAGCGAATGATGTGTGTCGTTTGGCGAAGCAACCACGACCAAATCCACATCCGGGCTGGTCGCCACGGCCATGGGGTCAGCCACAACTTTGGCTTCCGGGAGGTCGCGCCGCACCTCATCGGCCCGGCTGCTGGCCACCTGTGCGACATCAATGCCCGCCGCTTGTAACAGGGGCGCGTGAAATACCCGCCCCGCCAATCCATAACCAATCAATCCCGCGCGTAGTTTCATCGTGCTCTGATCATAGCCCGACACACACGGCCCGCGCACTCGCTTGGTACACTAGCTGCAGACCATCATGTTCGAAACCCTCACAGAGAAACTGCAACGCGCCTTCAAACACCTGCGCGGCCAAGGTGTGCTGACAGAAGAAAACATCAGCGCCGCCCTCGACGAAATCCGCATCGCACTGCTCGAAGCCGACGTTAACCTTGCCGTTGTGGACGAACTGCTCACGCAGATTCGCGCCAAGGCTGTCGGTCAGGACGTGCTCACCGCGCTTTCGCCCACCGAACAAGTCATCAAGATCGTGCGCGATGAACTGATCGCCATTCTGGGCAAAGATACGGCGCGCTTCAAGTTCGCCTCCAAACCGCCCACGGTTATTTTGATGGCTGGCCTGCAAGGCTCCGGCAAAACCACCACCTCTGGCAAGCTGGCCGCGTGGCTCAAAAAAGGCGGTCACCGTCCCCTGCTGGTTTCGGTGGACGTGTATCGCCCGGCCGCGCGGGAGCAATTGAAAATCGTTGCGCAATCCATCGACGCAAAAATTTATGAAGGCGACCTAAAAGGTGAGGCTGCAGGCACGGCTCTGGTGGAGCGGCTGGCCAAAGAGGCGCGCCGCGAGGCTATGCTCTCTGCCTGCGACGTGCTTATTGTGGACACGGCAGGCCGCTTGCACTTGGACGATGGCCTGATGCAGGAAATGGAGCGGCTGAAAAAGCTGCTCGAACCGCAGGAGATTCTCTTTGTCGCCGACGCCATGACCGGCCAGGACGCGGTCAACTCCGCCAGGGAGTTTCACACGCGACTGGCGTTGACCGGCGTGGTGCTGACAAAGATTGACGGCGATGCGCGCGGCGGAGCTGCACTCTCCATTCGCCACGTCACCGGCCAGCCCATTAAGTTTCTCGGCACCGGCGAAAAGCCAGATGCCTTCGAAGCCTTCCATCCTGACCGCATCGTCAGCCGCCTGCTGGGCATGGGCGACATGCTCACGCTGATCGAAAATGTCGAAGAAAAAATCGATCGGAAAAAGTCAGAGGAGTTCGCCAAGAAAGCCCTGGCTGGCGATGGATTTTCTCTGGAAGACTTCCGCGATCAATTGCGGCAGATCAAAAAACTTGGCTCCATCCAAAGCATTATGAAGATGCTGCCCTCCGTCGGTCCGTTTCAAGGCATGCAGCAGGCCGCGGCCAACGTGGATGAAGGCCAGTTCACACGCATTGAAGCCATCATCAACTCCATGACCAAGCAGGAACGCGCACGCCACGAGATTATCTCTGGCAGCCGCCGCAAACGCATCGCCCACGGCAGCGGAACCAGCGTGCAAGAGGTCAACCAGTTGCTGCGGCAATATGTGCAGATGAAAAAAATGTTTCAGTCGCTCGGCAAGGGCGGCTCCATGCAGCGCAAGCTGATGGGTTCCCTGACCAACATGCGCGGCATGGGACGCTAAACATCTTTCCATGCGAAGGGGGACGCCATGCAACCTGAGATCCAGCAAAACGCACAGACCGCTGCACCTGCAAACAATTCCATGCCGTGGCTGTTGCGCTGGCTTCCCCTCACAGCCACATCCTTGCAGGTCGTTCCCTGCTTCTTTTTTCTCTCGCTCAGTGGATTGCGTACCGCCTTCGGCGCGGTCGCTGTTTTTTCTGCCGCGCTGGCAGGACCGTTTGAATTTTTCCATCAGGACAAATTGCGGGTTCCGTTTTTTATCATCGCCGGCGGCCTGTCCTTGCTGAATCTGTACCTGTACGTGCACGCGAGACGGCTTCGCGCCCGGCCTGCAGCGCAATGGCGCATACAACCTTTATCTGTGCGGGAGCGCCACGTGCAGCGCATCCAGCTCGTCACGTCCCTGCTCACTCTGGTGATGATTGCCGGAGATGTGTTGAACCACAAGCTGCACGGCTTGGGCTTTTAATCTTCCCCTTGCCGTACAACCGGCCCGGTTTACGGAGCCTCGCGTTGCAATACTTCGTCGATGCGTGCGTGCAGTCGCTCACTAAAGTTTCCGGGCAGTTCAAAGACGCGGTCATCCGCGGTCAAATACAAAATGTTGCGCGTGGAATCCAGCACCGCCGAGCAGACCTCGCAAAACTGAACGTGACGCTCGATCTGCGCACGCAGCACCGGGTCAATGTATCCGTCGAGGTAGGCCGAAAGCGCCTTCCATGCCTCTTGGCAATCGATCCTCATGGCCTCCTCCTTAGAAACGCCCAGATGCCTCTGCGCGCCGGATTCTCCCTTTGCAGTGCGGGTGCCAGACGGTTTTGCAGCATCATGCGCGCCCGGTGCAGCCGGATTTTTACATTGCCCGGCTCCAACCCCAGCAGCCGCGCCGTCTCTTCAATGCTCATCTCTTCCACATCGCGCAGCACAAATACGGTGCGATATTTTTCCGGCAGCTCCTGAATGGCGTCCTGCAAGAGTCTGGCAAGGTTGTTGCGCTCCAGCATCTCCAAGGGAATCTCGCGCCAGTCGCGCAACTGAAAGGGCTGACACTCGCCTTCTTCGTTTTCAAACTCCGCATCCACGGAGAACGTGTCCTGCCGCCCCGCCTTACGCAGACAGGCGCGCGCTTCATTCAACGCAATGGCCGTCAGCCAGCTGCTAAACTTGGACTCACCGCGAAAGCCAGAGAGGCTGCGGTAGGCCTTGAGCATCGTCTCCTGCACAATCTCTTCAGCCTCGCCAGCATTGCGCACCATGGAAAACACGGTAACGTAAATGCGCCGCTCATAGGGGCGAATTAGGTCATGGAAACAGTTGCGCTCCCCGGTCAGGATGCGTCCAATCAGCGCAGACTCCTGCGCCTGGCGCATCTCCACCTGTGTCTGCTGCTCCGGCGTTGCTTCAGCTTTCGCCATCGGCGATGCACATCCCTCGCTTCGGTCCAGACCCTCGCGACCGGGCAGAAATCCCCGTCCGCGCGCAGTTCTCTCTTGTTAGAGACAAAAATGCCCGTCAGGTTACATACTTATGCCAGATTTTTTAAGGGCGCGTGCCGCCGTAACATTGGCGAGGCTGCCCTCAGGCCCATGCCCTGCACGGGTAGCCTCACCAATATCCAAGCTAGTTCAGGTTATAGATCAGATCAATCGAGTGCGTGTCTGTGGAGCCAGAGACCGTCGCCGTCGCCTGCACCATCACAAAATTGGACACATTCAAGGTTGGGCCGTTGCTCGGTGGGGCCAGCGTACCGCCACCACTGCCTCCGGTTCCATTTTTCGTGGAACTGCTGGAACATCCAATTGTCCAAGCCATCGAGGCCGCCAGCAGGAGAAGCAACAAGCTTGCCTTCCGCATCGACTTCCGCCGCACAGGCAGTCCGATCAGGAACAGCGCCGCGAAGGCCATGCCTCCCAGTCGCTGCCAAGCCGGAGCGGAGTACTGCTGCAGCCGCGCCGTTGCAGAAGTGGTTGCAGCAATGGTGAGCGTCGTGGAGGCGGTTGCGCCCGCGCTGCCTAGCGTCACCGTGGTCGAAGTAGTGCCGGCGCTGCCAAAGTAGCAGGAAACGCCGTGCGCAGATTGCCCTGTGCAACTCAGCGTCACCGTGCCCGTGAATCCATTGAGCGAAGTAACATCAATCGCCGTGGTGGCCGTGCCGCCAGGCATCAGATTCACCTGCGCCGGGTTGCCAGCAATCTGATAGTCCGCCGCAGGCGTTCCGTTCGAGGTATTCAACCCGTTGCCAGAGGTGGAAACTGATCCCCAGGCCGCAGCCATCGCTGCCACATCCACACTGCCCAACCCCGTGGCCTGGTCGTAGCCAGAACCAGTGTTGTAGCCGGCCATAACGCCATAGCAGATGTTGGTGTTGGGGGGACACGTGTAAGGCCCCACGCACGACGGCGTGCCCTGCTGACAATCCACCGCATTGCTATTGTTGGCTACGCTTGTGCCTGGAATCACATCATGAAAGGCCGCCGGATTGGTCTGCGCCAGCGTGTACAGCAGCGGGTTCGCATTGCCCACACCGCCTCCCTGCGTTGCAGTGATCGTATACCCCGCTGCCTGGTTCCACAGCGTAATCATGGCCGCAAGCTGCGGAGCGGAAACTGAAGTTCCCCCATAGACATAGCCACTATTGCTTGAATCCATGTAGGGATTGGAACCATTACAACTCGAATTCGTGATTGTACCGCTGCTATTGGTTTCCTCCGTGCAAATCACATATCCGTCATGGTTGGGATCCGTGGCTAAAGAGACATCGGGAACGTCGCGCGCGCTGTCATTGGGAACACCGGGGCCACTCTGCCATGCAGGCTTGGCTGCCAGATAGCTCAAGCTGGACGGGAGTACAGGCGTCGCAGGGGAAGAGGCCGCAATCGAATAATTCGGACTAGCATT
>DAHWKP010000005.1:0-2206 GCA_027343585.1 Acidobacteriaceae bacterium | reverse complement strand
CTTTGATGCTCAGCAGCGCAGCGCGTCGCAGGCCTTCGCGTAGATGTGCTTCCAGGGATAGAAGGAGTTCATCTCCAGCCACACGCGCCGGGCGCTGATGCGCACCAGCGCGCCGATCTTGAACAGCTTGAGGCGGATGGTATCCACTTGCGCCTCGGCCCATTCGGTTCCCTTGAGCGCCAGCCGCCGCAGCGCTTCGACCAGCGTGTAGGCCAGCGCCGACAGGTACAAGCGCAACTGATTGCCTTTCATCTCTTCGGTCGATAGCCGATAGGCGAACAGGCACATCTGCTCCTTGATGCGGTTCTCCATCTCGCCACGCTGGCAGTAGAACCGCTCGTATAGATCCTTCGCCGTCCACTCATCGGAGCCGAGTGAGGTAACGACGAAGCGTGGGTTCTCGCCCTTGTCCAGAACCTCGGCCTTGGCGACAACGCGCCGTGGCCTGGCCCAGCTTTTGCGGGTTTGGTAGTCGAACTCGGTGAACGCGCGCGCCGCCTTGCCCGTTTCGGCGTGCAGCAGCTTGGCCTCGTGCATCTGCTTGCCGACGATCTTCTGCAAGCGTGTGTTGCGCGCCAGGCCGAAGAGGAAGTCTACGTTGTTCTCCGCGGCCTCGCACCAGGCCATCAACTCCTCGCGGCAGAAGCCCGAGTCGCCGCGCAGCACGATGCGCACCTTGGGCCACTTGGCGCGCAGTTGCGCCACGATGCGCTTGACTTCATCCAGCGCACCGGCCGCGCCATCCACATTGCTGGGGCGAAGCCGCGCGCACAACAGTTGATCGCCGGCGAAGATATAGAGCGGCAAGTAGCAGTAGCTGTCGTAGTAGCCATGGAAGAACCGCTCCGGCTGGTGGCCGTAGAGCGGAATATCGGTCGCATCCAGATCGAGCACGATCTCCTCCGGCTGCTGCGCGTGCGATTCGATGAATACATCGACGAGCAGCGCGTCGATCTTCTCCGCCTGGTAGTCGATCTTGTGATAACGCTTGCTGCCGCCCGGAAGCTCCAGCCGGTTCAGCGTGCTTTTGCCCGCCAGAGGCGCATCGAGTTTACGCTTGCCGCTCAGCAGGGCCATCAGCGGATCCGAGCGCAACTGCTCGTGATCGTTCAGGTCCTCGTAGCCCAGCGCCAGACCGTAGATGCGCTGCGCGAGCATCTCGCCAAGCTGGTGCTGGACCAGCAGCGGCGACCGCCGGTCGGTGAAGCAGGCCGCCACGCGGCTGAGCAAACGGACCTTGCGATCGGCCTGGCGCAACAGCAGCGCCCCACCGTCACTCGACACCTGACCCGCTGTGAAACTGGTCTCTACGCGGCGTGAAAAATGAGATGCAAACGAGAAGACTTCTTGATTACACTCTGACATTAGAAAGGCCGCCTCCTTGGGGCGAAAAACTACGTGTTCACAACGCAGTTATGCCACAGAAAAGACGGCCTTTCCAGTTATATTTTTGCTTCCAGACTCTCCCCTTCAACAATCGGCGTGTGAGATATGCAGGGTAGAGTCGCGAGTCCGGCTGAGCCTGTCGCATAGGGCCTGCGAGGATTCTCCTTCGTGTGTGCCCCGGCTGCCGCTGGCTCTGTCCTCAAATTGGGTGGCGTCGATCATCTGTGTTTTTGCTTTTTCATTCTTTGGAAAGTTTTGGCTTTTGCAGTTGCCTTTGCTTCTCAGGCTGCGATGGTCTGCCGAGCAGATGCCTCTGCGCGGAGGCCGATCGCCCAGACAAAGCCCAGCAGCTCGCGGCCCACCGCGGTAACAATCTTCCTCTGATCCTTGCCCGCGGCTGCCAGCCGGGCATAACGCTTGGAAAGCCGCACCTGTGCCTTCCAGGCGATCTGCCGGATCTCTTCCGGCACGTACTCTTGCCGCTTGCGCAACGCCGGTCCCACGGCGGGCTGGCGTCGATAACTCCAGGCCGCTTCTTTACCGAGTTCGACTACCAAACCCGCAAAAGCTGGGCCAGGCCACGGCGCGTCGTCGCCAAGGCCGAGGTTCTGGACAAGGGCGAGAACCCACGCTTCGTCGTTACCTCACTCGGCTCCGATGAGTGGACGGCGAAGGATCTATACGAGCGGTTCTACTGCCAGCGCGGCGAGATGGAGAACCGCATCAAGGAGCAGATGTGCCTGTTCGCCTATCGGCTATCGACCGAAGAGATGAAGGGCAATCAGTTGCGCTTGTACCTGTCGGCGCTGGCCTACACGCT
>DAHWKP010000219.1:0-37720 GCA_027343585.1 Acidobacteriaceae bacterium | reverse complement strand
AGGAAAATTCTACAGGCCAGTATTAACCATGTTCCTACCTCGAATTTCTAGTGAAATTCTTGGGGGCCAGTGCTATGGTTATGCCAGATTGATCGCAGTACCGAAAATTGTGTCCGCAGCAATGCGGGGCAATGCAGACGGGGAGGACGGCTGCAAAGCTCTGGCTGTGGCTAAAAAAATCCATGAATCGGGGTCGGCGGGGATGAAGAGATTCGATTCGATTTACAGAGGAATTGTGTGGATGGCTGCTGGATTCCTTGTTACAACAAGCGGTTGCAAGAAAAGTGGCAGTGCCGGAGGAGATCCTAGCGCCACAGCCACGCAGGTATGGCCAGAAGTGGGCACGCAGAAGATCATCGTGCTCAAGCGCAGCCGCACCGGCGATGGTTCGCACCCAGAGTTTTTGAGCGCCACGCTGGCCCCGGGGCGCGGCATGAATGTGTTGCAGATTACCGCCTGGCTGCCGGGCAAGGGCGAAGTGCCCTTGCTGGCCACTCCCCCCATTGCGGACGCGGCCAAGGCGCTGAATGCGGACGCTCCCGACGGCCCGGGCAACACCAGCTTCAGCATGGGCGGAGCGATTCTGTTTCCCTTTGCCAACCGCCTGACGGGTACCCTGTCCGCAAATAAGCAGACCGAAGCCGTCACCTGGCAAGACAACACCGTACAGGTTCCGGCCAACTGGCACGGAAAGAATCCCGATGCCAAGGTGTTGGCCATGCACGGAATGCTGTTGAACTCGCGCGCAGATGTTGTAGATCTGAATGCGCTATCAGACAGCGCCTCGGCCAAGGTGACCTATCACTGGAAGGCCAACGGGCGCTGGTTCTCCAATAACGATGTTGTCGTGGAAGCCACGCTCGATGCGGACTCTTTCACGCTAATGGTGCAGGCCATCAATACCGGCGGGGATTCGGAGCCGGTTGGTATTGGCTGGCATCCCTACTTCCAACTGCCCAGCGGCAATCGCGCCAACGCAAGACTGTATGTGCCTGCGCTGGCCCGTGCCCTCACCAATAACAGCGATGATGTGCTGCCCACCGGCAAACTGGCCAAGGTGCAGGGCACGTCCTATGACTTCAGCGTGGACGGAGGCGCACCATTGCCCCCGGGACAATTAGTGGATGATGCGTTTGTGCAACTGATGCGCAATGCCGACGGTGGTGCGACTTGCCAGCTTGAAGACACGGCAGCCGACTATGGCATTCGCGTGGAGGCGATTAGCCCGCGCATTCGCGCCTTCCAGGTCTATTCCCCGCCCACTTCTTCTTTTGTCGCCATCGAACCGCAATTCAACTACGCCGATCCGTTTGGCTCGGAGTGGAGCGGCGAAGACACAGGCATGGTTACAGTCGAGCCAGGCCGCGACGTGGTATGGAAGACACGATTGGAAATCTTCCAGCCCTCCCAGGCCAACACGGCTCCCGCAGCGCAGTAGTCGCTTCCCTGCTGCTGCCCGGATTCATCCCGACATCGACAGACCGGAAATATCTTCTGGACTGTCGATGTCACACTCTCCCCGATGCAGTGGAATCGCAATTCGGGCGTATTTCCCTTCCTCCAACAACGCGCGCGCGCCGCGATCCCCACGCAGCCCCGCCAACGCCGGAAACAAAGCACGCGGCACCAGGAACGGAACACCGTGGATGCCTGCGTAGTGCGAGGCGACCAGCGCCTCTGGCTCTGCCCGATGCGCGGCCAGCATGGCCCGCAAATGTTCTTGGTGCAACGCAGGTTGATCGCAGACCAACAACAATACTCCCGCCGCATCCGGCGCTTGTTCCTGCACGGCACGCAGGCCGCAGCGAATCGAACTGGCCATGCCCTCTGACCACTCTGGATTGTGCAGCACTGTCGCGCCCTGCAACTTCGTTGCGGTGGCAATGGCCTCCGCCTGTGCGCCCAACACCACAAAGACAGGCTGCAACCCTGCATCGCGTGCAACGCGCAGCGTGTGTTCCAACAACGTTTCTTGCGTCCCGGCCATGCGCAGCAATTGTTTCGGCTGGCCTAAGCGCGTCGAGGCTCCTGCAGCGAGAACAATGGCCGGGATGGGGGCATTCGCGCGCATAAAAAAGATTCGATCGAGTCTCTTGTCCAGCACTCACAAAATATCGGGTGCTGGTGCCGGGTACGGGTGCTGGGTACAGGTACCGATACCGGGTGCCGGGTGCCCCATGTCTCGCTTTTGAGACATGGGAGCTACCTAGACGGCGCGTCCCTGACCCACTCCAGCCCTCCTTTGGCTGGAGTGGGGAGAAAGATCAGGCCTACAACTCATTCCCGATGAACACTTGCATCAAAAACATTCGACCCCGCGCGATCCGCCGCATGCGCGTTCTCCGCCACGTCCAACGGACACAGCACGGGCACGTAGGCCTGCGCCGGAGCATCCAGCAGCGAGTGGTCGCTCCCCGAGCGCAGCATCGCTTCGCACCCATGCAGCACGGCTTGCATCTCCGCCACAATGGCCAGCGCCACCGACTCCGGCGTATCGCCGCCCAAATTCAATCCCACAGGAGCATGCACGCGCTCCAGACATTGCTCCGCTGGCCAGCCAAGCTGCTCTGCCGCTTCCACCAAAAGCAACCGGCTGCGATGCCGCGCGCCCAGCAATCCCAAATACCGCAAGCCCATCGGCAATAGCAGCGGCAGCAGCGCGCGGTCTTGCACGTAGCTGTGCGTCAACAACACGGCAGCGTCGTTCGGGCCAATCCCCATGCCACGCAAGGCTTCGCCATATTGCGCTGCCTCTTGGGGCAGCGTGTACACCGCATCCGCTTCTGGAAAATTCTCCGCACGCGTCAGCGATGGACGTCCATCGGCTACCGTCACCGTCCAGCCCAGCAGATGCGCCGTCTGCACCAGCGGCTGCGCATCGCGACCCGCGCCAAAGATGAATAACCGTTGCGGCGGAGGAAGGATCTCCAGCCAAGCCGTGCGCATCGCCCCCGGCCCTGCCAGCGAAACTTCAGCCAGAGAAATTTCTTTGTAGCGCGCGGAGCCTTCGCGTTCCAATTGCCCGGCCAGCAAAGTCAGCGCCTCCCGACTCTGCGCCGCAAGAGCCTCGCTCGAAAAAACCACTGCGCCCGCGCTGTTCCAGACAACCCGCAGCAGCGGCGATGAATCCGTCGGTGGAATCGTGGCTACCAGCATCCGCTCGCCTTGCAACGATTGCTCCAGCGCCGCCAGCAGCGCCTGCGTCTCCGGCAGTCGCAGCGGCTCCAGCAGCAGATCGACCACGCCGCCGCAACCCAGACCATAGGGAATCTCACTGGTGTCATCAAAAAGCGTCGAATAACGTTGCAGTGCTGCGCCGTGGCGTGTCATCCACGCGGCCTTGCGGATGATCTCGTCTTCCAGGCAACCACCGCTGATCGAGCCAGCCTGCGCCGTGGCTGCAATCAGCATCCGCGCGCCCGGCTTGCGATAGCTGGAGCCTTCCAAGCGCGCCAGCGTCACCAGCGCGCCGCTGCCGGGCTGCGCGTCGGCGGAGCTTCTCCACAATTCGACAATGCTGCGTGCTTCGCGCATAAGGGCCGCCAGTTGGATGCCTGTCCGCATCCGCTGGATGCAATCATAGCGCTCTCTGCCGCCCTGCGCCTGGGTCGTGCGGCACCTGCCGCGCAGGCATAGAATGATCTGTTGCACAGGTGTACACGCGAGGGAAAATCATGGGCAATACATTCAAAACCACTCTGCTCTTAACGCTGCTCACCCTGTTGCTGGTGGCCGCAGGCGGCCGCATTGCGGGTGAAGGCGGGCTGGTGCTCGGCTTCACCATCGCCGTGGCGATGAATTTTTTCACCTACTTCTACTCCGACAAGCTGGCCCTGCGCATGTACCGCGCACAACCGGCCACACGCGAGGAACTGCCGCGCGTCTATCAAGTCGTGGAGCAGATGACGCAGCGCCTCGGCCTGCCCATGCCGAAAATTTATGTGATTCCCTCGCCCTCGCCCAATGCCTTCGCCACCGGGCGCAATCCCAAACACGCATCCGTCGCGGTCACACAAGGCATTCTGCAATTGTTGAATGACGAGGAGCTGGCCGGTGTGCTCGCGCATGAGCTGGGCCACGTGCAGAACCGCGACATTCTCACCAGTTCAATCGCCGCCACACTGGCCGGAGCCATCACCATGATCGCGCGCATGGGCTACTGGGCTGCGCTCTTTGGCGGCTTCGGCGGGCGCAATGGCCGCGACCGCAACGGCGGACTCAGCGGACTCTTCATGCTGATCGTGGCACCCATCGCCGCCACGCTGATCCAGTTGGCCGTCTCTCGCTCGCGCGAGTACGAAGCCGATGCCACCGGCGCAAAGACGACCGGCAATCCCTACGCGCTGGCCAGCGCACTTGAAAAGCTGGAGGCTTACTCCAAGCGCCTGCCCATGACCGCTTCCCCAGCCAGCGCGCATCTGTTCATCATTGCGCCGCTGCTCGGCAGTGGTGGCATCGGCCATCTCTTCTCCACGCACCCACCCACGGCCCAGCGCATTCAACGCCTCATTGGCCGCACCTCCGTCAGCGGAGCCGCAGAGTAATGGCCCGCACATTGGTGCGCGCGCTGCTACTGCTGGCGCTTTGCGTCTGGCTGGGCGGCTTGGTCTTCTTCGGCGCGGTGGTCGCGCCCGTCGCCTTTGGCACGGTGATGCCCATGCTGCCGGACCCAGCCTTCGGCGTCCACGTCGCGGGCACTCTGGTGCGCAGCTCGCTGCTGGCGCTGCATTGGATCGGCCTAGTCTCTGGCGCTTTGATGATCTTTTTGCTTGCGGTGGAAGCGGCGGTGCAATGGCGCAGGCGATCCATTGCGCCGCCTGTGGCCGTGCTGGCCGTCATGCTGGCGCTCACCGCCTTCTTGCAGTTTTCCATTCTGCCGCGCATGGAAACGCTACGCCAGCAGTACAGCGCCGCCATCGACGCACTGCCCGGCCAAGTGACGCCGCAGATCGCCGAAGACCCGGCGCGCGTGGAGTTCAACCGGCTGCACTCTCGCTCCACGCAATTGGAGGAGTCTGTGCTGCTCGGCGGCTTGGTGCTGCTGGTGCTCTTATCCCGCCCCGAATCCGAGGCCTAAGCCCAAAAGCGATCCGTGTTCCCGGAGCGGGGAGTGGGCGCGAAGACTGGATGCGAAGACTGGCTTCGGGAAGTGGGTTCGGGTGCCCCATGTCTCGCTTTGGAGACATGGGAGTTGCTTGGACGCCGAGCATCTGCATCCTGCCGCGCGCATCGCGTATCATCAACAAGGAAGCCTCACCGTACATTCCCCGCATAGGACACGCATGAAGACTGGAATCATAGGCCTGCCGCAGACCGGCAAAACTTCGCTCTTCCGCATTTTGACCAAGGCAAAAGTTGAAGATCGCGGCTACTCGAATCCCAAGGATGTGCACGTCGGCGTGGCCCGCGTGCCCGATGACCGGCTCGACCGGCTCGCCGCCCTCTACAAGCCGAAGAAGACCGTCTACGCCACGGTCGAGTACGCCGACATGGCCGCCATCGGCAAGGAATCGCTCAAGGAAGCCAACCTGATCGCCAGCCTGCGCAACGTCGATGCGCTGATGCACGTGCTGCGCGCCTTTGACGATCCCTCCATTCCCGCAGAAGGCCCCATCGATCCGCTGCGCGAGATTCAAAATGTCGAGTTTGACCTGATGGTCAACGATCTGACGCAGATTGAAAAGCGCATGGAGCGGCTGGAAAAAGACTTGAAGAAAGGCCGCACCGCCGACCTGGAAAAAGAAAGTGCGCTGCTGATCCGCGCCAAGGCGCAACTAGAGGCCGAGCAGCCGCTGCGCACCTTGGAGATGACCGCCGAGGAAAAGAAACTCATTCGCGGCTTCATGTTTCTCAGCCAGAAGCCGGTGCTCTACGTCTTGAACATTTCCGAAAGCGCCACGCTGGGCGCAGACCTGGAAGCCGCCGCAGCCAAATACAAATTGACCGAAGCTGCACTGCGTCCCGGCACGGGCGTCACCGCGATTTGCGGCAAGGTTGAAGCCGAACTGGCCGAGATGTCCGACGAAGACGCCGTGGAATTTCTCGCCAGCTATGGATTGCAGGAGAGCGGCCTGCGCCGCCTGATCCGCAAGAGTTTTGAGCTGCAAGGGCTGATGACCTTCTTTACCGTCGGCGAAGATGAGTGTCGCGCCTGGACGATTCCTGCGCAATCCCGCGCACAACAGGCCGCAGGCGCGATTCACACCGACCTCGAAAAGCACTTCATTCGCGCGGAGACGATCCACTGGGATACGCTGCTGGCCGCTGGCTCGGAGGCCGCTGCGCGCTCCCAAGGCACACTGCGCTTGGAGGGCAAGGACTATATTGTTCAAGACGGCGATGTGATGCACATCCGTCACAGCGGGTAAAAAAATTTCTAGAAAGAATTTCCGCAAAGGTTCGTATGGCCTCATTTGGCTTGGTTGTCACTCTCGGGCTTGTCGCCGCACTGGCCAATTTGGCTGGCGGCTTGCTGCTGTTGCGGCACGGCGTGCAGCGGTATCTGCACGCCTTTATCGCCTTTGGCGCAGGCTTTTTGATCGCCGTGGCCATCGCAGACATGCTGCCAGAGAGCTTCCAGCAGGCCGGTGCTGCCGCTCCGCTGTTGATTTTGGTCGGCTTCTGCGGCGTGCATATTTTGGAGCACACGCTCATCCCGCACTTCCACTTTGGCGAAGAAACCCACGCGCATGAGTTTTTGCACGCCGGTGCGGCCTACTCGCTCACCTTCGGATTAGCCGCACACACATTTTTTGACGGCATCGCCATCGCCAGCGGCTTCGCCTTTTCCGGCAGCCTGGGCTGGCTCATCTTTGCCGGAGTGCTGTTGCACAAACTGCCAGAGGGCTTTACCGTCGGCAGCGTCATGCTGGCCAGCGGACGCGGTCGCCGCCTGGCCGTCGGTGCCGCCGCCCTGCTGGGCGTCTCCACATTGGCCGGAGTTCTTGTCATCCGCGTATTGCCTGCGTTAGCGCACTATGGTCTACCCATCTCGGCGGGAGTGGCGCTCTACGTGGCCGCCACCGATCTGCTGCCCGAGGTGAACCGTGAGCACGGCCTGCAATATCGGCTGCTCTTTTTGCTCGGCGTCGCCGTTATGCTTCTCTGCACGCGCCTGCCGTAATCGCGTTTTCATCGGCATTCGCCTGCTTCCCCATCCCCGGTTGGATTGCAGCCCAGCCCCACCTCTGCGAGAATGAAAGGTTGTCCCACTATGCCCACCCTTGGCAGCTTCGCCCTTCTGCTCGCACTGGTTCTCTGCGCGTATAACTTTTTGGCCGGAGCCTTCGCTCTGCGCAGCATGGCGACCGCCAGCGGACGCAACTTGGCTGCGGAGCGATTGGCGGAAACGGCCCGCCGCGCAGGCATCGCCAGCTTCGTCGCGTTGACCACCGCTGCCTTCGCGCTGGTCTGGTGCGCCTTCACCAACAATTTTTCCGTCGCCTACATCCTCCACCACACCAACCGCGCACTGCCCGCTGCCTATAAATTCTCCGCGCTTTGGTCGGGGCAAGAAGGCTCGCTGCTCTTGTGGGCCTGGCTGCTGGCTGCCTACGGCTTTGTGTTGCGCGTGCGGCACAAAGTGGACGTTAAGCTGACTGCCTACGCCTCAACGATTCTGGCGGGCATTCAGGTCTTCTTTGTTCTGCTGTTGAACTTTGCCGCGCCGCCTTTTGCGCTGGTGCAGGGCGCGGTGCCTGCGGACGGCTTCGGCCTGAATCCGCTGCTGCAATATCCAGAGATGGTCATCCATCCGCCGATGCTCTACCTCGGCTATGTTGGCTTCAGCGTGCCCTTTGCCTTCGCGCTGGGCGCGTTGATGATGCGCTATCCCGGCGAAAAGTGGATTCACATCACGCGCCGCTGGACGATGGTCACGTGGCTCTTTCTTACCTGCGGAATTTTTCTCGGCGCGCACTGGGCTTACTCCGTGCTCGGCTGGGGCGGCTACTGGGGCTGGGACCCGGTCGAGAATGCTTCGCTGATGCCGTGGCTGACCGGCACCGCGTTTTTGCATTCCGTGATGATGCAAGAAAAGCGCGGCATGATGAAGACCTGGAACGTCTGGCTCATCTTCTCCACCTTTCTGCTCACGCTGCTCGGCACAGACCTCACCCGCTCCGGCCTGGTCAGCTCCGTGCACGCCTTCGCGCAATCCTCCATCGGAGACTGGTTCCACGGCTTCATGTTTCTGGTGCTGGCCGTCTGCCTGTTTACCTACTTCATGCAACGCGACCACCTGCGCGCCGAGCACCACTTGGAATCGCTCGTCTCGCGCGAGTCCAGCTTCCTCTTCAACAATCTCATCCTGCTCGCCGCTTGCTTCACCATTCTCTGGGGCACGCTGTTTCCCATTATTTCGGAGTATGTGCAAGGCTCCAAAGTCACCGTGGGTGGGCCGTTTTATAACCGCGTCGCGCTGCCGATTGGCCTCTTCCTGCTCTTCCTGACCGGCATCGGCCCGGTGCTGGCTTGGCGCAGCACCTCCTTCAAAAGCATTCGCCGCAGTTTTCTATGGCCCACCGTGGCCGCTCTGCTCACGGCGGTGCTTCTCATGGTCTTTGGTATGCGCCCGTGGCAGGATCAGGCGGTCTTCTATTCGCTGGTGGCCTTTTCCTTGGCCGCAATGGTCACGGTCGCCGTGGTTTCGGAGTTTCTGCGCGGCGCGCGTGTCATTCAGCGCCACACCGGCAAAAACATCTTCGCCTCCATGCTGCAACTCACGCATCGCAACACGCGCCGCTACGGCGGCTACATCGTGCATCTGGGCGTGGTCATCATTATTATTGGAATCGCAGGCGCGGCCTTCAATCAATCCAAAGAGCAGGAGATGGGCTTCCACGACACGATGACCATCGGCCCCTACCGGCTCGTCTGCCAAAGCTACACGCAGGATTCCAACGCGAACTATGACAGCGAGTACGCGCTGCTCGACGTCTACCAGGGCAATCACTACTTGGGCCGCATGGCCCCGGAGCGCCGCTTCTACCACGCCAGCGAGCAGACCTCGACCATGGTCGCCAACCACTCCACGCTGCTGCGCGATCTGTACGTTGTTTATGAAGGCCGCAGCCAGGAAACAGATAAGCCGATCATCAAAGTCTTCATCAATCCACTGGTCGCGTGGATTTGGATTGGCGTGCTCGTCATCGTGCTGGGCACACTGATTGCGCTCACGCCGAACATGGAAGCTGCACTGGTTTCTGCACGCGCCCGCACCTCGCAGGCAGAGTCCGCGCCCGCGTCGGCGCAAGGGGGCAAGGCATGAACCGCCAACTTTTGGACCGAGCCTTCCTTCGCATTTGGGCGCAGCTCGCCTTGGCCTGCCTGCTGCTCGTGGTTGTCGTTGGCGCGGGCGACACCTCCGCGCGCTTCAACGATCTTGGCCATCGCATGATGTGTACCTGCGGCTGCAACCAGATTCTGCTCGAATGCAACCACGTCGGCTGCACCGTTTCCACGCAGATGCGCGGCGAGTTGCAAGCCGCACTCGACCGTGGCGACAACGACAATCTGATCCTGCAAAGTTTTGTGCAGAAGTATGGGCCTACGGTTCTGGCCGCGCCACCGGCCACGGGCTTTGATCTGGTCGCCTGGGTCACGCCCGGCGTGCTCTTTGTGCTGGCCACGCTGGGAACGGCGCTGCTGGTGCGGCGCTGGCGGCAAGGCGCTGCGCCCGCTGCCGTCGAAGCCGAAGGCCAGCCGCTCGACGATCTGCGCGCGCGCATCCGCAAGGAGACTGAACTATGATTCTCGCCGCCTGCGCCCTGCTTTTGATCGCCTGCTTCGCCTACGTCTTTTCGGTTCCGAACACGGCTGCACAGCAGCGCCAAAAAACACGGTTGGACTTTTTGCGCGAGCGCAAAGATGTCGTCTACGAAAATCTGCGCGATTTGAACTTTGAACACAGCGCCGGAAAATTTCAGGAAGAAGATTATCGCGCCCAGCGCGCCTTGCTCGAAAACGAAGCGGCAGAGATTCTCGCGGAAATTGAAACGCTGGAATCCATCTCCGGCGTAGAGCGCAATGCAATCTAGGTGTATTCATGTTTTGGGTTTAGATTTTTGGGTGCCCTATTCAAGCCCTCTTTTGGCTTGAGTGGGGCAAGGTTCGGACTGCGGTGCTTCCCCAGTCGGAAACAATTGCAGCGAAATTGATTTCGTTGTTCCGAGCCAACTCACATGCACGCATTCAACCGGCCAGCGCCAAAGGAATTGACAATCATCATGCCCACGCTTCAAACGGCTGCACGTAAACTTCGCCGCGCCCCACGCGCCGCTGCGGCGCTGACCGCTCTTTTGGTTTTGTCCGCTCCCGTGGCGCTGGCCGCGTCGATCAGCGGCACAGTCACCGATCGCACCAACGGCAAACCCTCGGCGGGCGACACGGTAACGCTGATCCGTCTGTCCCAAGGAATGCAAGAGGCCGCGCACGCCACCAGCGATAGCCATGGCCACTACACGCTGCAAATCTCTGACTCCGATGCCATGCACCTGGTTCGCGTCACGCATCAAGGCGCCAACTACTTTCAGCCCGTGCCGCCCGGAACCAGCAACGCTGACGTGGATGTCTTCGACGTCGCGCCCAAAGTGAACGGCGTCAGCCTGGAAGCCGACGTGCTTCGCATCGAAACGGGCGATGGCGGTCTGCATGTGATTGAAAGCTTCTTCATCAAAAATGATTCTGCTCCGCCACGCACTCAGATGAGCGCGCATCCCTTTGAGTTTTACATTCCTGCCGGAGCGCACATTACCGGCTCGGCTGCACTTGGCCCCGGCGGAATGCCCGTGCAATCCGCGCCCGTGCCCATGGGCGATCCCGGCCATTACACTTTTATCTTTCCGCTGCGCCCCGGCGAGACGCGCCTGCAGTTGAGTTATCAGTTGCCCTACTCGGGCGCGCAAAATTTTTCGCCAAAATTCACCATGGCCGCCGACAACTACGCCATACTGCTGCCAAAGTCGATGCAGTTTGCGCCTGCCTCGCCCGCGGCCTTTCAACCCGTCAATGAGGATGTCAACGCGCAGACGTATCTGGCGAAAAACGTAAAGCCCGGCGCGAGGATGGAGTTCAAAATCTCCGGCTCCGGCCAGCTTCCGCAGGAGACGGATGCGAATGGCCAGAACAGCGGCGCGCAACCCACCGGCCCCATGCAAGAAGGCCAAAGCGGCGCAGCTTCTGCCGCCAATGACACGCGCCCCGGCGGTGGATTGGGCACGCCCATCGACACTCCCGACCCGCTCAGCAAATACAAGTGGTGGATCTTGGCTGTAGTCGGCGCACTGCTCGCCGCAGGCGCGGGTATTCTGCTACGCCAATCTCCGCAATCTTCTAGCGCAGCGCCCGCCAGCACGGGCACGAATGCGCCGCAAGGCTCCGCGTTGCTGCTCGCCTTAAAAGAAGAATTGTTCGCGCTGGAAACAGAACGGATCGAAGGAAAAATCTCGCAGCAGGAGTATGAGCGCATCAAGGCCGCACTCGAAGCCGTGTTGCAACGCGCGCTTAACCGCCAATCCGGCAAAGCACCGCAGTCCGCATCGTAACGGCAGCGGCGTAGCGCGGTGCGTTTCGCAGGGTTCCCCATTCAAGCCGTCTTTTGGCTTGAGTGGGGTCGTAACAACCGCAGCATGACGAGTCTTTCTGAACGCAGGTAGCCAAGGAAATCCGTGGCTTCCATTGCCCTCTTACCGCGCCGCACCCGCTGCGACTTCAGCAAACGTCAAGTTCACTGCGGAGTTTTTCGTCGCCGCAGCCCAGTCCACAAACAGCCGCGCGTAGCTGGCCGTGATGTATTCGCTTTGCGCCACGCCCAGCCGCGCCGCCGTCGCATCAATCCACTCCGCCGCGCCTTCCAGCTCGGCGTAGATTCCGATCGGCGTCTCGTCGAGGACAACTTGTCCTTGGCCGTCGCTGTACTCCGTGCGCCACTTCTCATAAACAAAACTCACCTGGTAGCCGAGGCTGGCAAAGATGCGCACCAGAGCCTCGCCATCGGCCAGCTCTGTTTCCGTCTCCAGCCGGTGCTTGTGCGGCAGCGTGTCTTCTGGCGTGGGCCGAGCCTTGTGTGTCACCGTCCATTTGCTGCCATAGCGGCGGATGCGTAGCGTTTCATTGCGCGTGCGCAGCGTGCGCGTGGGCGTATCGAAAAGCCGGTTCTGCTCCAGCGTGCGCGGTGTCGTTTGCGAAAATCCCAATGCGGACAGCCGTGCCTGCAACACGCTAATCTCCGCCACGCGAAACTTGATCTCCACTTCAATATGCGTCGCCGCAGCCGTCTCTGCACTCATGCCATCAGTTTCGCACGGAAGTGGAAACGGTAGGATGAAGAGAGTGCCGATGCCGTCTGCAACCACAATCCGGCGTACTGTCTCTGCGGCCACGCTGCACACCGCCGAGGCGCAAGCCGCGCTGGCGCAGGCCGCCGCTTTGCTTCGCGCCGGTGGAACCGTCGCCTTTCCCACAGAAACCGTCTATGGCCTCGGAGCCAACGCGCTCAGCTCCGCAGCCGTCGCGGGCATCTTTGCCGCCAAGCAGCGCCCGGCCTGGGACCCGCTCATCGTGCATGTCAGCGATACGGCCATGCTGGCGAGCGTGGCCGAAGAAATCTCTCCAACCGCGCAAAAGTTGATGAACGCATTCTGGCCCGGCCCGCTCACTTTGCTTTTACCCAAACACGCTCACATTCCCATGGAGGTCACCGCAGGCCGTCCGTTGGTGGGCGTGCGCATGCCAGCGCATCCGGTGGCGCGTGCGCTCATCGCCGCCGCACAGCTTCCCATCGCTGCACCCAGCGCCAATCGCTTCGGCTGCGTCAGTCCCACCACGGCTGCGCATGTGTTGGAGGATTTGGATGGGCGCATCGGCATGGTGCTCGACGGCGGCCCCGCCGAGCATGGACTCGAATCCACCGTGCTGGAATTGCGTGAGGGCCGCGCCATCGTCTATCGCGCAGGCGCGGTAGCTTTGGAAGCATTACGCGCGTTGCTCGGCCATGTGGAGCTACACCAGCCCATTAAGCAATCCACTACGCCAGAATCCTTGCCATCTCCCGGTGTGGGCATTCGCCACTACGCGCCACGAGCGCGGCTGGTGCTCGTGGATGTTTCCGCTGGCAACGATGTGCAGCGCGAACAAGCTTGGCTGCAAGCCGTGCGCAATGTACAGCAGGCCGCAGGCCGCTGCGGAGTTCTGCTGCCGCAAGGCTGGCCACTGCCAGAAGACTTTTCTGGTGCGCGTTTTGATTGGGGCCGCTGGGATCACGCAGAAGAACTAGCGCAACGCCTCTATGCAGGTTTGCGCGCGTTGGACGCGATGCAATCCGCGCAGATCCTCTGCCCGGTTCCACCAGCGCATGGCCTGGGCGCAGCCATTCACGACCGCCTGCAAAAAGCCGCGCGCGAAAAATAATTTTCTTGTTATGCAGGCTTATCGGCAGGTGCCCCATTCCAGCCATCATTTGACTTGAGTGGGGGGAATGCCAGAGCCTCAATTCTTTTCCCGTTGTGAACACTCTGCCGCAGAAAATTCCTACCGCTGCGCGCGTTCGTCGGCCTTGAAGAGATATTTGATGCCTGACTTGTAGATCAGCACATGCCGCCGCTGCGAGCCGCGCAGCTTGATGGCGAAGTGGTCATACCACTCCAGTGTGCCTTCGATCTGCTCTCCATCCGTCAGCACCACCACCAACCGCGTTTGCGCCTGCAACTGCTTTTGCAGATAAAAAGTTTCAGCGTGGGAGTCTTCCGTGTGCGCCACCGGCCTGCCTGCATGGACGGTGAGCGGGTCGCTACGATGCGGATGGCGAAACTCCGCCAGCGCGGAAGCGGGCAGCGTGGGCCGGATCAGCTTGCGCTGTCCAATCGCACTCGATCCGTCTTCAACATGCGCGTGTACCTTGCTCGCAGGGGAGTTGGTTTCGGACATGGGCCTCTCCAGTGTTCTGCACTACGCCCCGCTTGCCAGCATTGCACAATGCTTCTGCGATGCGTGTGCGGGGTTCTGCACTGATGCTAGCCGAGCGGTGGCAACTTTCCAAGCGCGAGCCAGAAATGCCAATCTGTTTATGCTCCCTTGGCCATCTGCGCCGCCAGTGCGTCCAGCGACAAAGAGCGCAGCAAGTTTCTTCTCATGCCCGACTCCGCCTGCCCAATTGCCTGCGTGGCCTGCTCGATCCAGGCCAGGCTGGTCCGCTGCGCCATCGTTTGCAGCTCCGCAGCCATGTCGATGTTGCGCACGCGTTCCGCTGCGCCCGCATGCACCAGCATCACATCATGCAGCAGGCCGGTCAGCGCACGCAGCATCTCCTGCATTTTCTGTTGGCCTTCCGATCCGGATCGATAACTTTCCGTGGCGCGAAAGAGCGCGGAGAAATCCGGATCCGCCAATGCCGTATGCAGCAACAGCAGCGCATCCTTGCGCGCCGCCAGATACGCTTCCAAATCAAAGGACAATGCGCGGCCCACGGCGCCATCGGCCAGCCGCGCCACCAGCGCGTGCTCCTTCGGCTTCCATGTGGGGCGCTGCTCGGCCAGTAATTTCTCCAACTGCTCCACCGGTGCTGGATGCAGTCGCATTATGCGTACGCGGCTACGAATCGTGGGCAACAACTCGGCTGGATTTTCTGTCAGCAAAAAGATGTGCGCATAGTCCGGCGGCTCTTCCAAAACCTTCAGCAACGAGTTGGCCGCTTCCTTCATAAATGCGGATTTTGGAAGGATGTAAATCTTTCTGCGGCCCTGCCCGGGCAGGCGCTGCACGTTTTGGATCAGCGAGCGCACCTGGTCCACCTTCACCAGATTTTGTGGCGGGTCCGGCGGCAGAATCAAAACATCCGGGTGCGGCTGAATGAGGATGCGCGTCTCTTTGCGATCGGTTTCACGCAGCCCCTCCCGCGCCTCCACCGCTTCGGCGATGCGCGCATCCAAGTCGAGCGCCTCGGCGAGGCGTACGCAATTGGCGCACTGACCACAGGCATCCGGTAGTCCATCTTCCTCGCGCGGCTGCTCGCAGTGGATGGCCTGCGCCACGGCCAGCGCCAGCGTGTACTTGCCCGCGCCACGCGGCCCGGCCAAGAGCAGCGCATGCGGCAGCCGATCCGCAGCCAGCTGCTGCCGCAGATGAAGAACGGCCTCCGCATTGCCAAGAAATTCTCGAAAGCTCACAGAACTGAGCCTAGCAGAATCCAACTATTTCACGGGATAGCCCCGCGCGCGCAGACGCGTCAGCACTCCACTCTGAATCGTTTGCTGCGCTTCTTCGATCGAGGGGTCGCCTGCAATGCAAAGTACACGCTCCGGCTCGCGCGCGGCAATCGCGCCGTACGCGGCATGTACGCGCTCGTGAAACTCCAGCCGCTCCTGCTCAAAACGATCGACTTCGGCTTGGCAGGCGTTTATGCCCGAAGAGGCCTGCGCGGTGCGGCTGCTGGTGCGCGCACGGCTCACGGCCAGCGGCGGCAGTAAAAGAATGGTCATATCCGGCTGCAAATTTCCGCACAGTACGCGATGCAGCGCAAGCACCGGCTCACGGCCCAGCCCGCGTCCACCACCTTGATACGCCTCCGTGGAGTCGGTGAAGCGGTCGCAAAGCACGATTTTTCCCTCTGCCAACGCGGGCGCAATCCGCTCTTCAATGGACTGCGCGCGATCTGCGAACATCATTGCCATTTCCGCCAGGGGTGCAACGCCGGTGGTCTTTGCGTCCAGTAGCAGTGCGCGAATGCGCTCGCCAAGCGCGGTGTCTCCGGGCTGGCGCGTCGTCAGCACGGGCACTTGAAACCGCTGCAAAAATGCGGCCAGCAGCGCCAGTTGCGTACTCTTGCCAGAGCCATCCAGCCCTTCGAAGGTCAAAAAAAATCCGCGCGGCATGGGGCGAGTGTATCACTGGCCTGCCCTTGCTTCTGCGCAAAATGCCTGTTGATATTCCGTGCGCGAAGCGTTACGCTTTGCGCGGGGTTCGGAGCTTTTGCCATGACGGCATTGCAAGGTTCTACCGCTCTGGCAGCAAGTCGGGCATCTCCGCAGATAGGAGCCTTCGCCTCTCCGATGCGCTCGGAACACATGCCGCATTCTGGTCGGGCTTCCAGTTGGATTATGACCTTTACCAGGCCGCACGAAAGCGCCGCGTGAAGATCGCTCCCTTTTCGCACGCAGCTTGACAAGGTCGCATACGCTTCATCCCGCCCTGCATTACACTGGTCTGTCACTCCATCGCACCCATTTTTCGGAGGAATATGCGCCGCAAACTCCCTCTTCTCCTCAGCCTGTTTTTTTGCGCAGGCGCTCTGTGCAGCCCGGCACAATCCAGTGCAGCCAGCGCTGCGCCCGCAGACAAAGCCGCAACACCCGCGCCCACCGCACCCATCACCATCACGGTGGACGCGACCGATGCGCCGCGCAAGATGCTGCATGCGCATCTCACCATTCCCGTGCAGCCGGGCGAGGTGACGCTGCTCTACCCCAAGTGGATTCCCGGCGAGCATGAGCCGAGCGGCCCCATCGACAACCTGGCCGGCATTCTGATCCGTGCCAATGGGCAAACGCTGCCTTGGGTGCGCGACAGCGTCAATATGTTCGCGCTGCGCGTGCATGTGCCTGCGGGCGTCACCACGCTGGATGTGCAGGATGATTTTCTGGCTACGGCAGCAGCCACTGGTTTCTCTGCGGGTGCTTCCACCAGCGAGAACCTAGCGATGATTAGTTGGAATGAGGTCCTGCTCTACCCGCAGGGCAAAGTAGCTGCGGATATTCCTGTCACGGCCTCGCTGACGCTTCCCGACGGCTGGCAGTATGGCACAGCGCTCACCACGACCGGCCACGACGGCAGCACTACTCACTTCGCCACCGTATCGCTGGAGCAATTGATTGACTCCCCTGTGCTAAGCGGGCGCTACTTCAAAGAAATTCCTCTGGCTCCAGAGGTGACGCCCAAGCATTTTCTGGACGTGGCCGCAGACGGACCGGAGGATCTTGATCTGCGCCCAGAGACGCTGGCGGCCTTCAACAATCTGGTGCGCGAGGCCGGAGCACTTTACGCATCGCGCCACTACACCAGCTATCACTTTCTGGTGACGCTCAGCGATCAAGTAGCGCACTTCGGCTTGGAGCATCATCAATCGAGCGACGACCGCGTGCGCGAAAAAACATTTTTGGAGCCGGACCTGCTCCTGCTCGAAGGCGATCTGTTGCCGCACGAGTTCACACACTCCTGGAATGGAAAGTATCGCCGTCCCGCCGGGCTGCTCTCTCCGGATTATCAAACGCCCATGCGCGGCAACCTGCTCTGGGTTTATGAAGGGCTAACGGAATATCTGGGCGGCGTGCTGGCCACACGCAGCGGCATTTGGACGCAGCAACAGTACCGCGACGAGTTGGCCGATGTAGCTGCGCAGATGGACCAACGCCCGGGCCGCACTTGGCGCGATCTGCAAGACACGGCCACCGCGGCGCAAACCTTATATGACAGCAGTGGCCAGTGGGACAATTGGCGTCGCGGCGTGGATTTTTATCCTGAGGGCCAATTGCTCTGGCTCGACGTGGACACGACGATCCGGCAAATGAGCCACGGCAAAAAATCCATCGATGACTTCTGCGCGCGCTTCCACGGCCTGGGCGGCAACACCGCGCCCAAGGTGGTGCCGTACACATTCGACGACATTGTGAAAAATCTAAACGCCGTGCAGCCAAATGACTGGGCACAGTTTTTGCGCGAGCGACTGACCAGCACGGCTCCGCATGCACCGCTCGGCGGCGTGGAGCATGGCGGCTATCAGCTCGTCTACACCAGCTCGCCCAACTCCATGATGCAGGCCAGCGAAGGCCTGAACGGCGTCAACGCCTGGTATTCACTCGGCCTGCTGGCCACGCATACAGGCACGCTGCGCGATGTGCGCATCAACTCCCCCGCATACAAAGCTGGACTGGGGCCGGGCATGCATCTGATCGCCATCAATGGCCGCGCCTTCACTGACGCAGTCCTGCACGCGGCGATTCGCAACACAACCAGCTCCTCCGCGCCAATACAGTTGATCGTCGAAAATACGGGATACTTCCGCGTGGTCAACATGAACTACCAGGGCGGCGAACGCTATCCAACGCTGGAGCGCATCAACAACACGCCCGATCTTCTCGATGCAATTCTTGCGCCGCGCACACAACCACCCGTGGCAAAAAACTGAGCATTCCGATCGAAGCACTATCGGAAATCATTTACAAGGGCCTGCAGGGATGCAGGCCCGTAATTTCGATCTCGAGCTTGTCTGTGCTCAGACCATCCGTCGGGCGAATTCTGTACGCCACATCCACGCTGGCTCCATCGCCAACACCCATAGCAGCAAGTCGCGCGGTCCAGTTCCAGCCAAGGGCGGTTTGCTGTCTTCCCCCAACGGTCTGCGCCAGTTGCAAACGAATGTGGCGCTCCTTCATCACGCGCGGCGCACCACAGATGCGCACTGCGCGCGCCAGAAACGTCGGCTCAGGATTCTCCATGCCAAAGGGAGCCAGCCGCTCCACCCAGGCGGCCAACGCGGGCGTCAAGCGATCCAGCGGCAGCTCCACATCATACGCAAGTGCATCCGCAGTGCTGGCCTCCCCAGGGTTCTCCTTCGCGTAGGCACAGAGGCGCGCACGTAGCTCGGACACGCGTTCCGAGGGCAAGGAAAAACCAACCGCCTGCGCATGTCCACCGTGACGCGTGAATAATTCACTGCAACTTTCAATGGCATTCAGCAGATGAAAGCCGGGAACCGAGCGTCCGGATCCATACGCTTCCCCTGCCTCCTGCGTGATGACCAGCGTGGGCTTGCCGGTGCGATCCACCACACGCGAAGCGAGAATGCCGAGCACCCCGCGATGCCATCCCTCCCCATCCAGCACGAGCATTGGCTCCTCAGCCAACGTGGCATCTTCGCGCAGACGGCGCTCAATAGTCTCCAGCGCCCGCTGTTCCGTGCTGCGACGATCCTGATTCAGGTTGTGCAACTTTTCAGCCAGGCGACGCGCCTCTGCCGGATCGCGCGTGGTAAAGAGTTCCACCACATCGCTGGCTGCATCCATGCGTCCGGCAGCGTTCAAGCGTGGCGCAATGCGAAAGGCAATGTCATAGGCGCGCAGACGGCGCGTGGCATCGATCTCCGCAAAGGCAAAGAGTGCGCGCAGCCCCGGATGCACCGGATTGGCAAGCTGCTCCAGGCCCAGCGCAGTGATGACGCGGTTTTCGTCGAGCAAGGGCACCGAGTCTGCAACCGTGGCCAGCGCCAGCAGCTTGAGAAACGAGGGCAGCGTTTTCGTCCGTGTCCGCTCGCGATCCTGCGCCTCCAGCAACGCCTGTGCCAATTTGAAAGCTACCCCCGCACCGCAAAGATGTTTGCAGGGATACATACATCCGGGCTGGTTGGGATTCAAAATGACCAGCGCGGGCGGCAATCCTTGGACAGCATCGGGCAGGTGATGATCGGTAATGATGAGATCCACCCCAAGGCGCTGCGCCTCTTCGGCAGCGGCAAAGGCGCGGATGCCATTGTCCACGCTGATCACCAACTGCACGCCCTCCGCTGCGGCTTGCGCAATGGCGTCGGCCTGCATTCCATAACCATCCCGCAGCCGGTGGGGAATGTGAAAACGGCAAACCCCACCCAGCGATTCGAGCGCGGTCTTGAGCAACACGACGGCCAGCGTGCCATCCACGTCATAATCGCCGTAGAGCAACATGGTCTGGCGCCGCGCAATCGCTGCCTGAATCCGTGCGACGGCCACGCCCATGCCCAGCATGGCAAAGGGATCGTGCAGTGCATCCAAACTGGGATGCAAGAACGCCTGCATCTGCTGCGCTGTATGCACACCGCGCGCACGCAACAACTCCACAATCACTGGCGGCAGCGCAGGCAGGTGCGCCGCTTGCAGCTCAGCGCTCACAACAGCGGGTGCGCTCACGCCTCATCCTCACCCTCTTCGTCTTCGCCAGCATCCTCCAGCAACTCTTGCAGCGATTGGATCGTCTCCACCAACTGGCTGTACTGGCCGTACCATGCGGTCATCGTTGCATGAACGAAGAGGAACCCTTGATGGGGAAAGGCCAATTCGATGTGGCCAGTTTTTCCGGAGTGCTGCAGGAGCTGCTCGGGCTGTCCGAGATCTAACTCCACGTCTTCCTCCGCGGCCAGTTGCTGCAATTCGTCCAGCAGCGTCTCCAGCGTTTCTCCGTCCAACTTCTCTTCTGCCAGCAGTACCAGTGGAGCGTTGACGGCCTTGGCCATTTCGACAAAGTCCTTCCAGCTTTCCGTGTTGGTCGGATCGTTCCACCAGATGCGTTGCGCCTCCTCTGGAATCATCGCGGGAAAGTGGCGGATGCCGTGGCCTTCGATAAAGGCGATCATGTCGTCTTTCAGGGCGAGTAGGTTGTCCAGTTCGTTCATCACACTTCGTATTCTCGCAGACTGCTTTAGGATAAGGACAGAGAATCCTTTTCAGGAGCGGAACCAGTGGCACAGTTTGAACGACATGTATTCGTGTGTACCAATCAGCGGGAACCGGGCAGCGCGCGCCCTTGGTGCAATGCGGACGGCAAAGCGGAGCTGCACAAAATCCTCAAGCAGGCCTCGGATGCTGCGGGGTTAAAGACAACGGTGCGCATCAACAAAGCTGGATGTCTGGACCAGTGTGAGCATGGCCCCACGGTCGTCGTGTATCCAGAGGCGATCTGGTATGGCGGCGTGCAGGCTGCGGATGTGGCTGAGATCGTGCAATCACATCTGCTCGATGGCCGCCCCGTGGAACGGCTGCGCCTGCAAGAGGGCTGCATCAACACGGCAACCTGCGCGCACCGGGCCACGAAGAATCCGTAACCGACCTCGTCGACACGAACCATCCCGGCAATGCTAGAATTGCCTAGTAGAGATTTTTCACGGCGGCTATAGTTCAGCGGCAGAACGCCGGTCTGTGGCACCGGATGTCGTGGGTTCGAACCCCACTAGCCGCCCCAAATCGAGCACTTGGCCGGGAGACGCCCGCGCACAATGCCCATGCGATCCCCACTGCACACGCCGCTATTTGTCCCCGGCGACCCCACTCCGAACGCATCCCAGCCCCTCGTGGGCGACACAGAACAAAATACGAATCACAGCAACATCCAAAGCAATCCTCGCGCCCTCACAAGCGCGCCTTGGCTGGTGCCATTTGTACCGCGTCGCTACCTGGGCCAATCCGTCAAGCAGCCGGATGCGCAAACGCTTCTGGCAAACTTTTTGCCGCGCGATGTACAACTGCCCGAACCAGAAAGTGTGTTGGTGGAAGTAGAGGCCTCGACGCAAAGCCATGTGCTGTGCCATTGCCATTGGCAACCACAGGAGGTGCGCTCGGAACGGCTCACCCTGCTGCTGCTGCACGGTCTGGAGGGATCTTCGCAATCGCAATACATGCTGGGCAATGCGGACAAGGCGCTGCGCGCCGGTTGGAACGTGATCCGCATGAATATGCGCAATTGCGGCGGCACGGAGGCAATTTCGCCCACGCTCTACCACTCCGGCCTATCGGGCGATGTGGCCGCTGTGGCGGAGCATTTTGTTGCGCGCGAGCAGCTGCAATCGCTGGCTTTCGTGGGGTACTCGATGGGCGGCAACATGGTGTTGAAATGCGCGGGCGAGTGGGGAGCGCAAGCTCCACCATGGCTGCGCGCCGTGATCGGCGTCTCCCCCCTGATTGATCTCTCCGCCAGCGCCGATGCACTGCACGCGCTGCGCAACCGGCTTTATGAATGGAATTTTCTGCTGAACATGCTGCGACTCTACCGCAAAAAGGCTCAGCTATTTCCCGAGCACTTTCCCATCGGGGCTAGCCAGCAGGTGACCAGTATTCGCAGCTTTGATGAGTACATCGTTTCGCCCAACTGTGGCTTCGCCAACGCCGACGATTACCATTACCGCGTGGCCGCTGCGCGCGTCATTGATCGCATCGCCGTGCCCACACTGCTGCTGAATTCGCTTGACGATCCCTTCATTCGCCTGTTGCCAGAGACGCGCGCAAAGATTCTGGCCAACCCGGCCATCGCGCTGGTCGAGACAGAACATGGCGGGCACTGCGCATTTTTGGCTCAACCGGAAGGTGAAGATGACGGCTACTGGGCCGAGCAAACCATTGTGCGTTACCTGCACTGGGTGTTGTCAGCGCAGCCCAGTCCACGCAGTTCTGCAGCGGAACCACAGTGATGGACGCGGATTGGTCGGTTGAATGTGCGGCGAATGATCCCACCATCGCTGTGCCGTGGAGCAACCAGGATGCCTGCCTGAAATTTATCAATCTGCGTACCACCCCGAACAGACTCGAGCAGATTCCAGAGGCCCAGCAGCACCCGGCTTTGGCAGAGGCGCTGCGCGCGTGGAACCAACCAACCGGGCCAATCTTCACCGCCAAGTGCGATGTGTGGAAATATACGGCTGCGCTCTTCGACGCAGAGGATGATGCGCACTTTGACTTTGCCCAGGCCAGCTATGTGGATGTATTGCCAACGGCAGCTGTAGAGTTTTTCAGCTTTGCGCAGATGGAGCAAGTCGTACGCCAATGGTGCGCAGCAGCACGCGCACTGCCCTGCGAACAGGCGCGCTGTGAGTGGGTCGTGCGCCGCGCCTGGATCAGCACTGCGCTGGATTTGCCACCTGCCGAAGCCGCCGCCGCAGAGTGGCGCGCCGGGTTTGCCACAACGCTCTATGTTTGGGGCTATGGTGCAACGGAAGATCTGGCGGCAGCGGCATGGGCGCAAGCGTTGCGGCTACTGATTCCTCTGCTGTGCACGGTGCGTGCAGCCCACACCAACGCATACAATATATCCACGGCCCGGCCAGCAACGGGCGAGTAGCTCAACTGGATAGAGCACCGGCCTTCTAAGCCGGGGGTTGTGGGTTCGATTCCCGCCTCGCCCACCATATAAAATCAGTGATTTACATAGAAACTGCGGGAGCGCCCTTGATGTCTGTGGGGGATTTTGTGGGGACTCTGGTTCGATTGTGGGGGGACTCCTGCCTACTGGACTGTCGCAACAACCTGAGAATCGAGCAGTGCAATGGCCTGCCGTTTGGCTTCCCGCCTGGTGTGCGAATACTTTTCTTTCATCTTCACGGACAAGTGACCAGCCAGAGCCATGATCGTGGCATCAGACACTTGCCCCTCAGCAATACGGCTGACGAATGTATGTCGGAGATCATGCCAGCGGCATTGCACACCTGCGGCTTCAAGTGCGTTGGCCCATGCGACCTTCCATGACCCGATAGGTACATCCGGGCGAATATCGTAGGGCACGATAGCGCCATGCTGGTATCCAGCTTCCCCGGCAAAGCCGTACTTCTCAGACGGAAAAACATAATGTTCCGGCTTGGCTTCTGAGAACTGCCCGCGCCAACCCTGAATACATCGCCAAGCGGTATCACTCAGCGGCACTACGCGGCCTGAGCCGCCTTGCGTTTTGCTCCGGCCTACCGTGATACTGCGCTCCAGCATATCCACCTGCCGCCAGCGCAACAGGCGAAGCTCCTGGTTCCGCAACCCCGAATGGATAGACAGCAGCACAGCAGGATACAAACTCCGGCTGCGACTCTTCTGGCAGGCCGCCAGCAGGCGCGATTCCTCGTCCCGCGTGAGCGCCCGGCCCACATCCGACCGTTCCGGCAGCATTCGCACGTCGGGCTGAATGTTCGCCCATAGTCGCGCCTTGCGCAAAATCATCCGCAGTGCACCAATTTCCATGTTGATACTGCGATTGCTCGCCCCAGATTTCTTCCGTGCCGCCTGATGTCTGGCAATATGTTCCGGGGCAATATCGGACAGTAGCAGCTCATTGAATGTCGCCAGATGACCAAGAACGCGCTGCTGTATCTCCAGTGTGCCCGCGCTCCAGTGCGGAGTGTTGACCGCCAGCCATTCTTTCGCAGCAAATCGGAATGTCTTGGGCCATTTGCGGGATTTCAGGCTGTTCGCGCCTTCCTCCATCTGGCGTCTGCGTTCCCGCTCAGCACGGACAGCCAGCGTTTTCGACCCGCTACCCGTGGATTCCCGGATGCGTTGACCGTGAAACACGAACTCGTACCACCAGACTTGCCCACGTTGAAAGACGGCCATAGCCCTCCTACGCTGCCAGCGGCTTAATTTTGCGCCGCTTCTTTTGCGACACCTGCCACAAGTCGTATTGCAATTGAGCCTTGCTGAAGAAATCCGGCGATAGCGAAAGCGCTTCGCCCAGCCGAATGCTCAAGTCCATCGTGACCGCTGTGCGACCATTTAGGATGCGCGAGATGGTGACACGTGCCACGCCGATGTGTTGCGCCAACTCAGTTGCAGAGCGCTTGCCAAGGAACTCCCGCAGCAACTCCCCTGGGCTTGCCGGATTGTGCATCATCGCCATTGGTCTTTCCTCCTAGTGGTAATCCCGATAGTCCACGAGAACGGCGTCTTCACCTTCAAACGAGAACGTCAGCCGCCAATTGCCATTCACTGTCACAGCCCAATGTCCCTTCAGCTTGCCTTGCAGCGGATGCCAGCCCCAGCCTGCCCGATTCATGTCTAGCGGAGTAGCGGCAAGGTTGAGGGTTGTCAGCATGAGTCTCAGCCGAGACTCATGCTTAGGCTGAATACCCACCTTCGAGCCAGTCCGAAAGAACTTCTCAATCCCGCTGTGCCGGAAGCTCAATATCACGGATACAGTGTAGCACTACATGCTACACACGACCAGGTTTTCCTGAGTTCTCCACCTTTTTTATGTTAGCCAAGAAGTCGTCCAGTTCTCGTTGTAATGCCTCACACTCTGCTGCGTTGCCTAAGCCAGCAGACAGCTTGGCGAATAACCTAGCGCGTTCCGGCGATTCTGGTGCTGTCTTGGCAGCGCGAATATATTCTCCCAATGTGCGGTTGCGCCTGCCATCTTTGGTCTGGAATCCGTACTTATCATCTCTACAAGTGCTCTCCTGCAATCGCTTCGACCAGATAGATTTGGCACGATGCGATTTTTTACTCAGCCAGGAATTTAGAAATTTGGCTGCCTTTTTCAGTCGCTTGCGTTCACACATACCAAGCTTTTGAAGCCTGCTCGACTCGGTCGCGCCTCGGTGCGCGCATTTCCCGGAGCAATACTTTCGTTTCTGCGCCCGTTTAAGAAATGGCTTTTCACAGTGGGCGCAAAATCCCATACGCTCCGGTTCTCCAGTCAGAAAGTCTCCAAAGCGTATATATGCTATTGTCTTCGCTGTCATTTCAAAATCATTTTCAGGACTTATGAGATCGCCAGTCACAAACTCTGGCTGACCATCTTGACCACGCTCAACCCACAATGACCGCACCCGCTTCATCATTCCATGCTGAATGATTTGAAATATCTCTTCATGCTCTTCGCACCAATATGCCGCCCTGTTTGCCAGCTCAGGATTTGCAGATGATTCTGAACGCCAAAGACACAGTAATTTCCAAAGGGTTTGCATGTAAACGACACCAGCGAACTCTGGATTCTGGCCTATCCAATCAGGCGGTATCTGCTTAGGGGTCTTTTCTTGTTCCCAGGCCGCAATGAAGACGGCGAGATGGTCTTCCATTGATGCTTGGCTTCCCAGACGATACCTGGATACCTGCACAATGCGCGATTTACTTGTCATCATTATGTTGTACTTTCTTGCCATTTATTTACCACAAGTTATTGTACGTATGCAAAAGGAAATGGTCGTACAGTTATTGCAGTGCGGCGACTGCCGTCAAAGGAAAAAGGAATGAAAAATCATAGGAATTTGCTCAACGTCCGTGAAGCAGCCGCAGAACTCTCCATATCTGACAAAACACTGTGGAGTTGGATATACGCACGGAAGATCGCCGTCACTCACGTTGGGCGTTGCGTCCGTATTCCAGCTTCAGAACTCACAAGGATCGTTAGCGAGGGGACGATTCCAGCGCTGGAGCCGCACAGTGACCGCTGCTGATTTCGCCAACCTGCTCCAAGCCCGACGCGTCGGCTCCGGGCGCTGGCAGACAAAATGCCCAGCACATGAGGATAGGCATCCGTCCTTGTCCATCAGCCAGGGGGAACGCGGTGTACTGGTACGCTGCTGGAGCCGCGGCTGTACGCCAGAAAGTATCTGCACGGCGTTGGGGTTGAAGCTGCGCGACCTGTTCCATGACCGCGACCTTACGCCAGCCGAATGCGCCGAAATGGCGCAGAAACGGCACGAACGCGATGCTGAACGCAAGGCCGCTCACCATTCCGGATGCCAACGCAACCACGAATTATTGCGGCTGGAATGTCTGCGCGATTCCCTTGGCGGATTGCTGGCACGCAATCCCCATGATGCCGAGGTCGCCCGCATGTTTCACGGGATACTCGACAAACTAGCCACATTGGAGATTGCCGAGAACGCGCCGCAAGCTGGCCCGATACGGCAAAATCCATTGCCGGAATCTCCCGCACGGATTGCTGATGCTCTGACTGAAATCGGCCAGGACTTTAATGCAAAGGAAAAGGCCGCTTCGCAGGCGGCCTGATAGGAAAACTTCTATGTCGAAACCGAGTTTATCACGCGAAGAAATCATAAAGCAGGCCCAGTGCATATTGAATAGCGGGAGGGGGCCTTTGACCGATGCCCCCGAATTGCTGCGCGATGTAGAGGCATTCTTCAAGCGGTTCGTTGTCCTGCCGGAAATCTGTTACTTGCCGATAACTGTGTGGTCACTGGCAACGCATGTTTTCGAGATATTCCATGCGTTTGGATATGTCGCCTTGCAATCTCCTGTTCGCGGATGCGGGAAAACCCGCGTGCTGGAGGTGCTTGAGTGTATTTGTGCCCGTCCGTGGCGAGTCAACTCTGTCACTCCTGCCGTCATCTTCCGCAAGATCGGGGGTTGCAAGCCTACATTGCTATTGGATGAAATTGAAATCCTTCACGGCAAGCAAAAGTCTGAAAACACTCTGGCAGTCATTGCAATTTTGAACAGTGGGTACAGAGCTGGTGCAGTTGTCTCACGCTGTGAAGGGAAAGATTTTAAGGTCGTAGATTTTCCGGTTTACTGCCCAAAGGTTTTCGCCTGCATCGGCGGTATGCCGGACACAGTCTCAGACCGCTGCATTGTCATCCATATGCAGAAAGCATTGCCCATCCAGAAGATGGAACGCTTCAGCGGGCATCGCATTGCGCCAGAAGCCGCAGAGCTTCGTAAGCGCGTTGAGTTGGAAGTATCCAACATGTGCAATCGCATCTGTAACGCATACGAAGCATTGCCGCCGCTCACATTCCTACGAGACCGTCAGGAAGAAATCTGGCAACCATTGTTTGCGACTCTGAGCATTCTGGATTCATCCCGTATGGCGGAGCTTCGCAGATGCGCCGTTGCATTGACGGCAACAAAAACGGCGGATGATGAAGACTGCCAAACCAATCTGAAGCTGTTGGCCGATATTCGCTCTGTATGGCCCGAAGGCGCAACCAATATGTCGAGTACAACGCTGGTGGAATGTCTTCGCGGTCTGGACGAATCTTCCTGGCAGGAATTTGACCTGAATCCTCGACGGCTGGCGTTGCGGCTCCGCCCATTCGGGATACAGACACGGACAGTTCGCATCGGAAGCATGACCATGAAGGGATACGCTGTGGACGAATTTCAGTCCGCTTTTGATCGTTATCTTGCCGCAGTTGGAGATTTATCCGTAACAAGCGACACAACCCGCATCAACGCTGGGAGGAACGATGGTTTTGTAATCGTCACATAATGCAAATGTTGCGGATCGAAAAAGTGCCTCAAACCAGCATGAACACTGCATTGTGACGCATGTTACGGATAAAAGCGGAAGTATCAGGAGGTAGCCGAAAAATGGAGGCGCAAAATGACATGCTCAGTGCCGACACTCTGGCGGCAATTCAATGGCTCGGAATGCCGGAAGGAACTCCGTTCCCGCTATCGAATGTCATCACGCCTACGCCGCCACCAGCGGTGCAACCGGAACCGCCTGCGGATGAGCCGGACGCATGGCGTGCGCCATTCCGCGCCTGGGCAACTTCCCGATGCGTCCGCAATGCTCGCTGCTTTGGCGGGATCGGCTTATTGCACATCCACTTTTGCGAATGGACGGTAGCATTCTCCACCGTTGCGCCTTGCACGCGCCAGACATTTGAGCGTTTGCTGTCCGATGCGGGATTTATTATCGCGGACGGCCTAGTACAGGGCTTATTGCTTCGGGAAGACATGGAGGCGGCCACGCTGAGAACAGCGTAGAAAACAGCGTGAGGAATGCGCACGGAACATGATGGCTCAAAGAAAGCTGAATACACGAATACCGACCAAGAAACAACTCGAAGCCATCAAACCTCACCAGTTCAGGCCGGGGCAAAGTGGCAACCCTGGAGGGCGGCCCCGCAAGGGGAAGTTCGCAGAGATACTCATTTCGATGGCGGATGAGCTTGTGCCTGACGATCCAAAGCGTCGCACATGGAAGCGGTTCCTGGCAGACCAGATATTCCTACAAGCAGCCAAGGGCAACGTGCAGGCCTTCGCAGAGATCGTTAATCGTGTAGAAGGAAAAGCTGTCCAGCGCGTCGATTCAGAGCGAAATCTTCTGGAGAACGACCCTAAGGAGAAACTCCGCGCCCTTATCGCTAATCTCCGTGCTGCGAAAGGCAACTCTGAGTAAAAAAGTCACGGGTCGTAATATCACGCAACCGGCTTGCGCACGAAAAAAGATATAGTGCAGCGGCACGCTTTACAGCGGTTTTCTCTCGTTGCATCAGGATGGCTGGCCAGTCCGATACATCAGGGTAAATTTAAGATCGTCGTCTCGCAGCATTAGCCATCGGGTTGAAGCCGGAAGCGCCAGATACAAATTGTAGCCAGCATCTATTTGCGCGGCTTCGGCGCTTGTTACTATAACACGCGCAAAATCTTCCCAGCGGGTACGGACAAACATAACGCCATCGCAATGCGGGCATTTTGTCTTTGCTCCTGGAATCTTTTTGAGTGTTTGATGACAATACGGACACTCGGCCTTTCGCAGGTCTAGCAGCTTGCCTGCTGTATCTGCCACGCTCCCTCCATAGCCGTCGATTGCATCCGTTACGCCCTCCATCCGTTCTATTTTTGCTGCTGGGCAATACCGAACTCGTACCCGGAGATTCCTGCATCCCCACCCGGCTTTATTTTTCGTGAGATTCAGCCCCCGATGCTTTTTTTAGCAAACCCGCACCCGTGCAACCGGCTCCAAGATAAAGTTCTCGAAGCAACGCATTGACTGCATATCCAGCCCCAGTGTGAATTACACCTTGAATGCCTTGTTTTGAGTCGCTCCATAGAACGCCGCCACTCGCATCCTGTAGTTCGCCAGATACGACTGTTGTTTCGCGGTTTGTGCCTCCAAAGATGCCTCCTGATCCTCCGGCTGTATCGTTCTCAGCGAGCGTAAAGGTTACGGCTGGATCAACAGGTTCTCCAGGGCGGTTAAAACAAGCGCGGTGGGGATGCTTGGTGGAGATTTTCAATAGATCGTTGCGTGCATCGGAAGCCGCCTCGTTATTGCCCACTATGGTGACCGTATGTATCTGCGTCAAGGACGTTATAGGAGATTTCGCTTGGGCGAGAGCGGAATTTAAGAGTGTCGCAACAGCACCTTGTGGCATGGGCGGAAATGTGGCTGTCATCATGGCTTCAAGTATCGGCTTGGAAACGCCCGCTTGATTCAATGCAACCAAATCAGCAGGAAAAACGGAAAACTGATGCGGCTGTTTCTGAATAGCAGCCGCAATGAAACTCTCGCTCTGACCAGATTTGACCATTTGAACAATAGAATTATTGGTGAGCATTTGCTGTGCGATTCCTGCGCCAGCAGATGCTCCTGATGGCGACCCGTTGGCGGTGAGCATGGCTGCCAGAATCGCGTCCGACACGCCAGACTGTTTCAATGCAATCAGGTCACCTGCCGACAGAGAAAACTGGTGTGGCTGGGTATGTATCGCGTCCACAACGACACTCTCGCTGAGGCCAGCTTTGACCATCTGCACAACGGAACTATTCGTGAGAGCTTGCTGTGCAGATGCTACGCCCAGACATGCGGCCATCAACGTAACGAAGATCGTAAAGCGCATGGATTTCCCTTTCTTTCCGCAAAATGCCGAATCTACTTCTGATTCCTGACCTACGGCTGATAGCGCCACAGGTCGTTGAGAGCACTGCGCACGCCCGTCGAATCGTAACCAATACCGCCAAAAAGCCAGAGATTGCCACTACCATCAATCCAAGTGACAGAGCTGAAACGCGCCCCTGGGAGATTACTGGCAGCGGGGATTCCCAGGGTTCCGTAGATTCCAGGTTGACGATTTGTAGGGCCACTTGCCATGTTGCTCCCGCTCATCCACGTCCATTCTTTACTCGTGGGGCTGTACTCCCATAGATCATTGAGGTAGTAGCCCGCGCCAGTTGAATCATTACCTTGCCCACCGAAGAGCCAAAGGTTGCCGCTGCCGTCGATCCAGCCAACAGATGTGTATCGTCCTCCAGGGACATTGGCGGTAGAGGCGCTGCCAAGTGTACCGTAGACCCCGGCTTCATTGCCCGTAGAACTACCGCTCACCCAAGTCCAAGTTTTAGCCGTAGGCTTGAACTCCCAGAGATCATTAAGCCAGCCTCCCGATCCAGGTGCGGCCTGACCCTGGCCGCCAAAAAGCCAGAAATTACCACTTCTGTCAGTCCAACTGACCGAGTTTTCCCGTGATCCAGGAGTGTTTGACGATGACGCAACCCCAAGTGTGCCGTAGACACCGTATGCGTTCGCTGTGTTGCTTCCGCTCACCCAAGTCCAGGTTTTGGCAGCAGGATTAAATTCCCACAGATCATTGAAGTCATCGCACGCGTTGTTCGAGCCACAGTTGTTGTAGCCACCGAAGAGCCAGAGGTTACCACTGCTATCTACCCAACTGACAGCGCCATTTCGTGCTCCTGGAATGTTCGTGGATGAAGCGACCCCTTGCGTCCCGTAGACCCCGACTACGTTGACTGTGCTGGCCCCGCTCACCCAAGTCCAGGTTTTGGCGGCAGGATTAAACTCCCACAGATCGTTGAGATCGCCCGTCGCTCCGGTCGAATCGTAGCCAATACCACCGAAGAGCCAAAAATTACCGCTACTGTCTGTCCAACTGACCGCCCCGTTTCGTGCACCAGGCATGTTGCTCGCCGAGGCGACTCCTTGCGTACCATAAACCCCACCGGCATTCCCTGTACTGCTTCCACTAACCCATGTCCATGTCTTAGCGGCTGTGTTGAATTCCCAGAGATCATTGAGGAGGTAGCCCGCGCCGTTCGAGTCGTAGCTTCCTCCACCAAAAAGCCAGAGATTGCCACTGCTGTCAGCCCAACTGACGGCGGAAAAACGTGCCCCAGGAACGTTGGAGGCCGAAGCAATTCCAAGCGTACCGTACACGCCAGTTGCATTCGCAGTGTTGGCTCCGCTCATCCATGTCCATTGGTTTGCTGTGCTGGGCGTGGGCGTAGGGGGTGGAGTAGGCGTACCGCCGCCGCCGTTGTTGCTTGCGTTCCCACCACACGCGGTCAAGAGAAGCACAATTGAAAAAGCTACAACCCCAGGCAGAAGACGAGCAGTATTCACCACTTTCATAGAAATCCTCTCTGCAAAATGTATCGGCACATTGTAAGCCATAGATTACATACAAGCTGGAGCTTACGCCCATGCTGAAATCATGGCAACAGACATTTGCGTCTGGGTAGGCAGGAGAATTCGCGTATTACGCACCCAGCGCGGGTGGACGCAGCAAATCCTGGCAGATCATGCGGAGATAACCAGAGAGCATCTTTCAGAACTGGAAAATGGCCGAAAAGAATGCGGGATCAAAACGATTGAGCGCATCTCGACGGCCTTGGGCCTGTCACTCAAAGATTTTTTTGATAAGTAGAGGCAATGCGCACAGGCGGTCTCGCCCTACATCACTCAGATCACTTCCTGATAGCGAAAGCGCTCGAAACCATGTTTGGCCTGACCCACAGGGTGCACAGACACGGCGGCGCTGGGCTTAACTTCTGATGAAATTCATCGTCCAGAATGTAAGAACGCGCCAGAGCGAAACGTTGCCCCACAAACCGGCATTGTGGAGCTTCTCCCCTGTGGGGATTTCCGTGGGGACTCTGGCTGGAAAATGGCGGCAAGTGGCAGGAATACCATCTTCGACAATACTTGCTTTAATGCCTATAAACATTGAAGAAATAGCAAATCACGGCAAAAGACAGTAACAGGCAGAAACACGGCAGCGTCTACCTTCTAAGCCGGGGGTTGTGGGTTCGATTCCCGCCTCGCCCACCATATAAAATCCACTGCTGCTAGCTCCTGCAGATGGAGTCTTCCTCGATCCTCTTGCCGCTGTGCGAACCCTCGTAAGAAATTCTGACTCATCGGTAAGGAACTTTGCCTACTGGACAACCAGAGCCGGGTGAGCGTCAAGCAGCGCTCCAGGTGCAGGGCCTATACAAATATCTACTGCACGGTGAGGGTGATAGTTGTGGTGTGTTGCAAAGCTCCCGATGTCGCCGTAACGGTGACAGTCGAACTCGTGGGCTGTTGTTGAGTGGGGGGCACAGGAGACAGGCCGGGACAGCCAGTGAGCAAGGTTACTCCACACATCACTCCACCCAGGGTCAGGAGCAGCAGAAGAAATCGAAAACTATTGCGCTTTTTCCAACAGAAGAAACACAATCCAATCGCTAGACCTGAGCCGGGAAGCCAGGGATGGGAACCTTGGGAACGAGAATTGCGCGAGCCGGGGTTGGGTTTCAGCGCTGCCACGGTAGAGGCGACAGTGATGGTGAGGGTTGCGGTGGATGCTGTGCCGCCAGCAAGCATCACATTGGGCTGTACGAAGGCACACGTAGCGCCGGTCGGTAGCCCCGTGCAAGCCAGGGAAACATTGCCTGCAAATCCATTGACAGGTGTCAGTGTGACGGTGGCGGTTCCGTTCGAGCCTGGGGCGACGGTGAGCGAGGCTGGAGCGATGGCAATCGAGAAATCTGCAACGAGTGCGTTGGCGGTGGTGGCACTGGCCTGATTGGAGGGAAGAGAAGTTCCATTCAAGTTGGTAGCTTCGGCGAGATAGAAATATTGGGTGGCAGCAGTGAGGCCGCTATCCGTATAGGTGGTCGCACCCGTAGCGGTGGTGGCAATGAGCGTGGTCGAGGAGGGCGTAAATCCCGCAGTGGTGCTGCGGAAGATTTCATACTGCACGCCAGCGCTGGTGCTGGCTGTCCAACTCAGATTGATCTGGCTGGAAGAGACTGCGGTTGCGCTGAGCGCAGTGGGCGGCGCGTTGTCGGTGGTGGCGCTAGCTTGGCTCGAAGGCAGTGAGCTGCCAGCCGAATTATTCGCTTCGACGACATAGTAATACTGCGTGTCGGAGGCGAGGCTGCTATCGACATCCGTGAGCGAAGCAGTAGTAAGAATCAAGGTGCTGGCGGAGGGAGTGAAGCCAGCGGTGGTGCTGCGGTAGAGCTGATACTGCACGCCGGGGGTGACGCTGGCTTTCCAATTTAAAGTGATCTGGCTAGCCGAGGTAACGGCAGCAGTCAAACCAAAGGGAGCACCGGGAGGCCCGTTGGCGGTAACAGCGCTGGCTTGGTTGGACGCAATCGATGTTTGCGAAGAGTTGTTGGCTTCGACCAGATAGTAGTAGGTGGTGCCAGCGTCAAGACCAGAATCGGAATACGTGGTGGTGCCGGGGGAGACGGTGGCGATGAGCGTACTGGCCGAGGGAGTAAAGCCAGCAGTGGTGCTGCGAAAAATCTCATACTGTACACCAGAGGTGGAGCTTGCATTCCACGTCAAATCGATTTCACTGGTGGAGACTGAGGTTGCAGTGAGGGCGGAGGCTGCGACGGGCGCGGCGACCGGGTTGAGTCCAATTTCAATTCCATTGATCTGCGGCACACCAACCGGCCCTGTGACAAACTGCAGCGTGATGGTGCCGGTGCTGTCGGCGTTGGTTAAGAATGGTTGGACGTTAGCAATATTCTGCCCGCCAGCGGTGGCGTAAATATCGAAGTTGGTCAGGACCTGCGTGCCGTTGAGTAGCACATTGAACTCCCGCTGACCGGCGGCGGTACTGTATAACTCGGCAAAGTGAAGATCGACGATATACGCACCGTTGGCCGTGAACCCGGGAATGGTATAGGTGAAGCTGCCATAACGATCGCTTTGATAGACTGCCTGCGGTGCCGCAGTGGCATTGGTGACGTTGGAGGTGTTGATGGTAGATGTGGTGGAGCCGAGGGATCCGCCAGAAAAATCTTCGTCAGCGACCCAACTGCTGGCGGCGGTACCTCCGGCATTGATCTCCAGAATATTTGTGGCAATCACGCCGCTGGCGGCGGCTGGGGTGGTGGCGCTGGCGACATTGGAGTTTGCCGAGATGCCCGCGCCATTCTGTGCCTGAACGATGTAGTAATAGGTGGTCGCAGCGTCGAGGCCTTCATCGGCATACGAGGGAACAGCAACGCCAGAGGCCAGTTGATTGTTACTGGAAGGCGTAAAGCCAGAGGTCGTGCTGCGATAGACACTGTAGAGCACGCCGGGGGTTGGACTGGCTGCCCAAGTGAGATTGATTTGGTTGGGGGAAATGATGGTCGCTGTGAGCGCGCTGGGCGCGGCAGGACAAGTGGTGGTGCAGGTCTGGCCCTGATAAAAACCGACATAGCTGGTAGTGGTGGTGGAGTTAACCGGCGTGCCTACGTTGTTGACGTTCGCTGTGATCGAGCCGTAGCCAGAGAGAAAAACCGTGACGGAATCCGTCATCGAATCCCCGACAACGTTGGGAATGGTAATGGCGTTGTCTTCGACGATATTTAGGCCCTCGTCAAAGTAGGAGTACACGCCCAAGCCATAGGCCTGATGCGAGGTGGCCGAGGTGGAGACCGCATACGAAGGATAGCCGTTGGCGGTGCCGTCCATCCAAGCACTCTGGCTGGGAACGTCATACGGCAGTTCACTTTGATAAAAAATCGTTTCGCCGTCGTTGCCATTCCAAATGACTTGATTTTGCTGGTAATGCTCGACAGCCAGGCCCGTGGCAATCACATTGTCGCCATTGACCACCAGACCGTGAGCGGCAGTATTCAACGTCCAGCCAACGGTGTTGGTGTTGCCATGGTCGGCGCGCCAGGCCCAGATATCATCCAGAATCACATTGTTGCTATCGACTTCTATGCTGGTGGTCGCGGTGCCTAGCGTCGTTCCGCCAATGCGAAGGAAGACATCGTTGATCGAAGTCGGATCGGACTGATGGCTAACCCGCGTGCTATTGGGAACGCCAATCTGGAGCAGTACTGGAGAATTGACTGGGCCAGCGTCGATGAGCAAACCAGCAATCTGCACGCCATCCACATCCGCTACGGTGATGGCCGCTGTGCCAGTTTGCGGAACGAGATCGGCAAACCCGAGGCCAAGAATAATTGTGTCTGGGTTGGTGACGTTGATGGCCCCAGAGTATGTATAGATGCCCGGTGTGAGAATGAGATTCTGGCCTGCAGCCAGTGCCGTGTTGATGGCGGCTAATGAGGTGGAGGGCTGCGCGATGAAAAAGCTGCTGATAGGCAGGGAGTAGCCGGTTCCCATGCTACTGGCCCAGCTGATGCCAGCGGAATTGGTTTGCACCGTGGGCACAAAGACATTGAAGTTGCCACTGCTATCAACGTAGAGAAATGGCTTTTCGCGGCTGACGGGAGTTTGGGGCAGAACGGTAAAGACATTGCTGGGATAGTTGGGCATGGGCGCGCCTTGTACCCCAGAGAAAACCATGTTCCACACCCCGCCAGACCAGCTGCCATAGGAACTGTTGCGCGAGTACCACTGCTGCTGTGAGCAGGAATTGACGTTGCCGGTGACGACAAGGTCGCTGATAAATCCGCCACTAGCGTAGCCGCAGTAGGAGTCGGCAAGCTCAAGTGAGCCATTAATCTGCAAGCGTCGCAACGGCGCTCCTTGAGATACGCCCCATTGCAGTGTGTTGGCGGCGGCGCTTTGCGCAGTATCCGTGGCAGGATTGATGGTCAGGTTTTCCATGGAGCGCCAAGAATAGGTGGTAAGGTTGGCCCCCGGAGATGTGGAGCCATAATTCGGCGTAAGAAAACCATTGATGGTAACAGCACCAGGAGTGGCCCCCAAGCCAGCAACGGACTCATAGAAACCCACCTGAGCTTGCACCGTGTACGTGCCCGGCATAAAGAAGACCGCATAGCGGTTGGTGCTGAACTGGGTATTATTCGACAGCGCAAGCAACTGCGTTTGGATCGCGCTGTCGGACATGGATGTGTCAAAAATGTAGACATTCGGTCCAAAATTTGGAGTCTGGGCAACTGCTGGGTTGCTGCGCAGAAAAAATGCAGCCAGGAGGAAGCAAAAGAACATGCTGCTGCGGAACTCGGTCCGTTGATTCAGAATGAGTGATGCTATCCCACTTCGCAATGGATTCTCTCCTTCCCCTCTCAAAGATTCGAGCCGGGTACTCCCCTCTACTTCTTCGGCAGAATATGTTGAAAGCAAGATAGATTCGGCTGAATAAGAATAAAAATTTGATTCCCAAAAGGGGAGAACACAGGAGCAAGGGATCTCATAAACGTCTGAGCAGCCTGTGGAGGCAGGCGAGTTGGACGAAGCCAGGGAGGTTTCCGATGTGGCATTCCCACCGCTTGACGAGTCTGCGGGAGTTGTACATCCGAGCGAAGAGCCGTTCGGCTCTCCAGCGTTTCTTGTAGTGGAGAATTGATAGCGTCTAGCTACGCTATCAACATAGGGAAATACAAACACGGAATCGCTCGATGATTCCCAATAGGAAATCTCTGGACTCGTTTGTTGTTTGAAAGAGGCAGGATTTTAGTCCCGTCGTAAGTCCCAGTATTGCTGTGCAGCTTGAGCCGCTGCGGGAGCGATCTGTACTTGTGCAGATACTCTCTAGCAAGCGCAGGGTCTCTCAACCTGCGCATGCTAGAGAGTATCTTGCCTTGCCTCATTTGTGAGCAATACACAATATCGGCTGGCGATCTACTTCGTCTTGGCTGCGGGTGTACTCTGACGCAGTTTTGATCCCTCCGGCGGGGTAAAGGTCCAGGTCGATTCGGAAATCTTGGCTCCCGGTTCGAAGAGCGTGGCCAGATCCGTATAGTCCCTGCGCGTACTGCCAGCGGCAGTAAACGTGGCTTGGACTTTGAGTGGAACTTGGTAATCTTTCGAAATCCATAACCGCAACTGGTTGTTTTCCAGCGCGCCGTTGGCTGCCTTTGGGGTTACCGTCACGTCAACGATCGTGCAGGGAAATTTGCTCTGACCAATGTCCAAACTCTCTTCTCCAACAATGCTAGCCGATGTCATGACCTTGGGCAGGTTCCCATCGCTGAGTTCCCGTCCGAGTCCGGGGAAGGCATTCTCCATCAGCCCTGTGGGCGTCGGGCCGGGCTGGTGCCAGTAGACACGATCCGCATCCCGGTAGATCCACATCCCATGACCGTCGGCGACAATCGTTCTGCTCTGGCCCATCATCTGCGATCGAACCCGCAGCAAATCGGGACGCTTGACCCATGTCGTCAGATAGGCGTGCGTTGTCTCGTTGTACTTGGAAGTCACGGACATCACATCCACCCGATGAGAGACAATAAACTCGCGCATCGTCTGAACTGCGCTTGCTTGCTGCCGCACGAGCTGCTCTGCTCGCACAGCTCCGCCCTTTTCTGTA
>DAHWKP010000314.1:0-2607 GCA_027343585.1 Acidobacteriaceae bacterium | reverse complement strand
CAGGTAGAAGTATCCGCTCCAGACAGCCTTTGAGTTGTGCTGGTTCCGCACCCCACCAGAGCGGGAAGGCAATGACGAGGTGGTCGCAGGCCCGGATGGCCGCTGCCAAATTTTCCAGGTCTGGCTCCCATGGCTGCGGCTGAGCGTAGCCATGCCGCAAGTTTGGATCAAATTGCAGATCGCGGACGGCGATCACCTGCGCCTCTGTGCCAGCGGGCAGTGATTGTGCATAGTGCGCCAGCAGGGCACTGGTGAGGCGGTTCTTGTCTGGGTGGCCGTCGATGAGAAGTACGCGCATGGAGCCGGTGGAGATGCAAGGCTTGGGCGAGTATAGCATTCCGTTTTTCTGCAGGGGCCACCATTCAGCACGTTACAATCGCTCGAAACCCAACGCAGAGAGGGGCTGCATTTGCCAAAGCTGCACTCCAAGGTGGACACTAGTGTGTCCAGCATTCACTGATATTCCACGTAAGGATGGTTCAAAAAAGCATGTCAGCAAAGGAAACCGGCAGCAATATGCCAGCCGGAGCGAATACAATTGCGCCCGCTCAGGGCAAACTCGGCATCATGATCCCCGGCATGGGAGCAGTGGCGACAACATTTATGGCCGGGGTTGAGGCCGTCCGCAAAGGCTTGGCGCAGCCGATTGGTTCCGTCACGCAAATGGGCACGATTCGCCTGGGCAAGCGGACCGAAAACCGCACGCCGCTGGTGAAGGATTTTGTTCCGCTGGCGGATTTGAATGACGTTGTCTTTACCGGATGGGATATCTTCCCCAGCAACATGTATGAGGCGGCCAGCACGGCCAAGGTGCTCGACAAGGATCTGCTGGAATCCATCCGTCCGTTTTTGGAGTCGATCCAGCCCATGCCGGCGGTCTTTGATCAGCACTACGTCAAGCGCTTGAACGGTACGCATGTGAAACAGGGCAAGAACAAGCGCGACCTGGCCGAGCAGGTGCGTGCGGACATCCGCGAGTTCAAAAAGAAGACGGCGCGTCAGGTGATGATCTGGTGCGGCTCGACGGAAATCTTTATTGAGCCGACGGCCGTGCATGCCACGCTGGCTTCTTTTGAAAAGGGTTTGGAAGCCAACGATCCCGCCATTGCTCCCTCACAGATTTATGCTTATGCAGCATTGATGGAAGGCATTCCCTTCGCCAACGGTGCGCCGAATCTGACGGTGGATTTGCCGGTGATGCAGGAGCTTTCCAAGAAGAACAACGCCCCCATCTGCGGCAAGGACTTCAAGACCGGCCAGACGCTGATTAAGACTGTGCTGGCACCAGCCTTTAAGGCGCGCATGTTGGGCGTCAGCGGCTGGTACTCGACAAACATTCTGGGCAACCGCGACGGCGAAGTTCTGGACGATCCCGAATCCTTCAAGACCAAGGAAGAGTCCAAGCTGGGCGTGCTGGACTTCATCTTGCAGCCGGAGTTGTACCCGCAGCTCTACGGCAACATTTACCACAAGGTGCGCATCAACTACTACCCGCCGCGTGGCGACAACAAAGAAGGCTGGGACAACATCGACATCTTTGGCTGGCTCGGCTATCCAATGCAGATCAAGGTGGATTTCCTGTGCCGCGACTCGATTCTGGCCGCGCCGATCGCGCTCGATCTGGTGCTCTTCTTGGATTTAGCTGCGCGCAGCAGTGAATTGTGCGGACGGGGAATTCAGGAATGGCTCAGCTTCTTCTTCAAGTCACCCATGACGCGCGAAGGGCTGTATCCCGAGCATGATCTGTTCATTCAGTCCATGAAGCTGAAGAACACGCTGCGCTACATTCGCGGGGAGCAACTGATTACGCACTTGGGTTTGGAATACTACGACTAGAGTTGGTGCGTTGAGGCAAAAAATAGGCCGCGGTGGGGTTCCCACTGCGGCCTTTGCCTTGACAGAAGAGCTTTTGATTCAAGAGATTTTCAGGTTGCTCAAAAACGATTGTGCGCAAATCATATTTTGCGCAACAGAATCGGATGTTGATTTAGGCGCATTTCCTGAGAATGGCCAGCACACGTCCCTGAATGGCGACATTGGCAGCGGGAGCATAAATCGGCTGCATCTCCGCATTCGACGGCTGCAAGCGCACGCGATCGCCTTCGATGTAGTACCGCTTCAGCGTGGCCTCAGTCCCATCGATCAGCGCCACAACAATCTCTCCTTGGCGGGCCGTCTGGGTCTGCTCCACCAGCACGATGTCTCCATCGACGATGTGCTCATCACGCATGGATTCGCCTCGGACCTCCAGAGCATAAACGCTCTTGTCGCCCAAGATGTCGTCGAGCGAGATCGTTTGGCGGTTTTCAACCGCCTCGACAGGCCTGCCCGCTGCAATGCGGCCCAGCAGTGGCCACTGCACGCTGGCCGTTGCCCGTTGATTTTGTGGCGGCAGCACATCAATGGACCGGCTGCGATTATGCGCACGTTGCAGCAGCCCTTTCTTTTCCAGATTGCTGATGTGCTTGTGTACGGTGGCCAAAGAGTTCAGATCCAGGCCGCGTGCAATTTCTTCAAAGGACGGAGAGTACCCGCAACGTTCTACAAAGCTGCGGATAAAGTCGATGACTTCTTTTTGTCGCCGCGTGATTGCCATAGCGGATTGAT
>DAHWKP010000297.1:0-4948 GCA_027343585.1 Acidobacteriaceae bacterium | reverse complement strand
CAAGGCTCGGCAACGCGCATGGATCTTCACATTCGAGGTTTTCACCATGTCCGGCCACTCCAAATGGGCCACGATTAAGCACAAAAAAGGCGCGCTCGACGCCAAGCGCGGCAAGATCTTTACCCGTCTGATTAAGGAGCTGACGATCGCGGCCCGCGCTGGCGGCGATCCGGACGGCAATCCGCGCCTGCGCACGGCCATCGCTGCGGCCAAGGCCGAGAACATGCCCGCAGACAACATCAAGCGCGCCATTCAGCGCGGTACCGGCGAAATCGAAGGCGTCAATTATGAAGAGATCACCTTTGAGGGCTATGGCCCCGGCGGGGTTGCCGTCATCGTCGAAGTCACCACGGACAATCGCAACCGCGCGGTCAGTGAAGTGCGCCACGCCTTTTCCAAAAATGGCGGCAACCTCGGCGAGTCCAACTCCGTTTCCTGGATGTTCTCCAAGAAGGGCCTGATCGCCGTAGCCAAGGCCGATGCCGACGAAGACAAGCTGATGGGCATCGCGCTCGAAGCTGGTGCCGATGACATCCGCGACGAGGACGACGTGTGGGAGGTGCTCACCGCGCCTGCCGCATTTGAGGCTGTTTTGGAAGCCATCAAAGGTGCGGGCATCACGCCCAGCATGGCCGAGGTGACCATGATCGCCTCCACGTATACACGCTTGGAAGGCTCCGCCGTAGGCCAGATGGTGCGCCTGATCGAAGCCCTCGAAGATCAAGACGATGTACAGAACGTCTACTCCAACTTTGACGTGGACGCCAAGCAACTGGAAGCAGTGTCCAACTAAGGACTCCGTGCGACGCGCCGGGGCACTCCGGCGCGCACTCCCAAATCGGCGAGGCAATTCTCTTGAAGCAATCCGCAGTTCTCTCCGCTTGCGCCGCGGCGCTGTTGTGCTGCCTCACGGCTGCCGGCTCCGCACAAACACACACTGCTACTCTCACACAAGCCTCGCAGTCGGCTACGGCGATCAATGTACCGAAGCTGCTGCATCCCGATCCCTGGGAGCATGGGCTGTTCTTTGCGGGCGGCTTCAGCACCGCCAATGACAACCTCAACTACCGATTCCTGAACGCAGGCGTGCGCTTCGGCAAGGTGCTCACCGGCGCGGCTGGGCCGGGCCTGTTGCGCGGCCAATTTGAATATGCGGTGGAATTGATTCCCTACTGGCAAGCCTTCACGCCCAAGGAAGTCGTCACCGTCACCACCGGCAATCCGCCGCAGACGGAGCAGTTCCACACCGGGGGCAACTTCAACGGCCTCAGCGTGACGCCAATCATTCTGCGCTGGAACCTGGTACACTCGCGCCGCGTGTTGCCGTGGGTACAAGGCGCGGGCGGACTGATCTGGACCAATCACAAGTTCCCGCCCATCGCCACCAGCGTTTGGAATTTCTCGCCGCAGTTCGGCATCGGCATGCACTACTTTCTGCATCCCAATCGAGCGCTCACCTTCGGAGCCAACGCGGTACACATCTCCAGCGCCAGCCTGGGTGACAAAAACCCCGGCGTCAACGCCAGCGTGCAATTTCAAATCGGATACACATGGTGGAAGTAGACACACTCAACTCGCAACACGCAGCACAGACGCCAGCGTCCTTCGTAGGCCCGTTGGTGGAGTGCGTGCCGAACTTTTCTGAGGGCGCGGATCCAAACGCGGTACGCGCCATTGTGCGCTCCATGCAGGTGGAAGGCGTCTCGCTGCTGGATTGGTCCCATGACGACGACCACCATCGCTCCGTGGTCACGCTGGCCGGACCGCCGCAGGCGGTCTTGGAAGCCGCCGTGCGTGGCGTGGGCAAAGCGGCAGAGTTGATTGATCTGACTCGACAGCAGGGCGCGCATCCGCGCATTGGTGCTGCCGACGTGCTGCCCTTCGTTCCCATGCGCGGCATCACGCTACCCGAAACGGTGCTCCTGGCCCATCGCGCTGGACAGGAAATCTGGAAGCGCCATCGCATTCCTGTTTATTTTTATGAGGCCGCAGCCACGCGCCCCGATCGCACGCTGCTGGAAAATGTTCGTCGCGGTCAATTTGAAGGCCTGCGCCGTGAGTCCGTCAGCAATCCGGCGCGCAAACCCGATGTCGGCGGCCCATCGCTGCATCCCACTGCGGGAGCCTGCGCCGTCGGCGCACGACAACTTTTAATCGCCTGCAACGTCTATCTGGATACAGGCGATGTGGCCGTGGCCCGCGCCGTAGCCCGCGAGGTGCGTGCTTCGAGCGGCGGACTGGTCGGCGTAAAAGCCTTGGGCCTTTCCGTGGATGGACGCGCGCAAGTGTCAATGAACATCACTCACTTCCGCGTCACACCGGTCAGCAGGGTTTACGCCGCCGTGGCGCAGGCCGCGCTCCACGCCGGAGCCAAGCCGGAGGAGGTCGAATTGGTCGGACTCATTCCGCACGATGCACTGGAACCTGGCAGCGAATGGATGCGCCTGGTGCGTGGCCTTCCGCTGCAAGAGCGCACAATCGAGCGTAAACTGGAGACGCCGCTGGCATGGCCAGAGCAGGATTGAAAAGACGGATTGAACCCACGGGATGCCCAGCCCACAGCAATCACCATCCCAGAACTTTTGACTGATGGATCGAAGGAGAACCACCGTGAAATTTACATCGACCCTGTGCCGCTTGTCTTTGGCTGCATCCGCGCTGGCCTTGGCCTACGCCACCACCGCGCTGGCTTCACCCCTGGCCACGGAGTCCCAAGCCGCGCTGCCCAATGACGTGCAGCAGTTAATCGTCGTCGACTATCAGCAGATGATCAACTCCAACATCGCCATGCAGCTGCAAAAACGCGTGCTGCCGCCCGAGTTGAAACGGCTGCAGGATGCGCTGCAACAATCGGGCCTGGACGTAGCGCAGAGCGTCGATCAACTCGCCTTTGCCTCGTATCGCAAGCCGAAATCCGATGGGATCAGCATTGTCGGCATCGCCAGCGGACAGTTCCCCATTACAGACATCATGGCCACCTTCAAAAAGAAAAAGGTCAAGGGTACCAAGGTCCGCAATTCCATGGTTTATCCCATGGGCAATAGCGGCATGTCGGTAGTCTTCCCCAACCAGACCACGATGATTTTTGGATCGCTGGAATCCGTCAAAGACTCCCTGGACGCGCGCGACAGCATCGCGCCCAGCTTTTTGACCAACAACGCCATGCAGAATCTCATCCCCCCCACGCAGAATGAGGCCGTATGGAGCATCCTCGATGGCAAGGGCACACGCACCATGATGCAGTCGGTCATGGGCGGCGCAGCGGCACAGGTGGCGGACTTCAGCAGCGTGCAAAAGCGTCTGCTTGGCTCGCGCTACACCATGGACTTTGAGCACGGCGTCAAATTCAATCTCGATGTAATGACGCCCGATGTCATCACGGCGGCCACCATGTCCTCCGTGCTGAGCGCCGCGGCACTGTACAAGAAAATTGGAGCCACGCCCGCCGAGAAGACTGCCATTGACGACACCAACATCACCTCTACCGCCAGCACGCTGCAGGTGCATTTCTCGGCTTCTGACAACGACTTTGCCACGCTGCTGCAATCGCCGCTGTTCCAATCCGTGGTGCACTAGACGGAAAGCGAAGAAACGAACGAATCCAACCCACCCACTCCATCCGATGAATGCCCCATTCTAGCCGCGCTCTTTGCGACTAGAATGGGGACGCGGACGCTGCAATTCCACCGCCAGCGCTGCAATTCATGCCTACGGATTCAACTGTGCATCCCAATGCACCGTGCCTGCGCCATCGATGCGAACCGTCAGCGTGCCTTGTTGGCCTTCCCTCAGGCGCGGCCCGGTGGAGCTATGCGAATGCAGCGCGCTATCCAAGTACTGCACCTGTAGCTTCCCCGCTCCCTGAATCTCAAAGTGATAGGGAAACCTTCCGCCGGGGGGCAGACTGGAGATGCCAAAGCTAGCGCTGGGATAATCGACTTCAATGTTTTGCAGTGGGGTGGCACCATCGTTGACCACGGTAGCCTGCACCACGTGGGACCGGCAGCCACAGAGCAACTGCAATAGCAGTACACTCGCGCCGACGCTAAGAATTCGTTGGAAAAATTTTGCTTGGACCCGCATCTCTTGAGTGTAGCTGCTGCGCCGCATCCACTATTCCTTATCCAGTTTGTCCGTCTTGCGCGGCAACAGCTTCACCATCTCTGGCAAGCGCCGCATGGCTGCCGAACAGCGCAGCCACAGCCGCTGGTCCATCGCTGGAGAACCGCCCAATATCGCCCCAGGCTCTACATCGCCATGCACGCCGGCCTGCGCCAGCAGCACCGCACCGTCGCCAATCGTGCAATGTCCGGCTACGCCCACCTGTCCGGCGACAATCACGTTGCGACCCACATGCGTGGAACCAGCCAGCCCGGTCTGCGAACAGAGCAGCGTATTTTCTCCCACGCTGGAGCCATGCCCCACCTGGGTCAGATTGTCGATCTTGACGCCGCGATCCACGCGCGTCTGCCCAACGCTGGCGCGATCGACACTGGCATTCGTCTGCACCTCCACCGCATCGCCCAGCACGGTGATGCCCGACTGCGGAATCTTGTGCCAATCCCCCTGTTCATTCTTGGCAAAGCCAAAACCATCGGCTCCAATGACTGCACCGTTTTGCAGAATCACGTCATTGCCCAAGCGACAGCCTTCACGCACCACGGCGTGTGCATGCGCCAAAAAGCGGTGGCCAATCTGCGCGCCTTCGTAAATCACTACATGCGGCAGCAGCACGCAATCCTCGCCCAGCGTCACGTTGGCCCCAATCACCACATACGCGCCCACATGGCAGTTGCGCCCCAGGCGAGCCGTCGCGTCAATCACCGCCGTCGCGTGGATTCCCGGCGGATATTGCGGCATGGGGTGCAGCAGCGCAATCGCCCGCGCAAAAGCCAAATACGGATTCTGAATGCGCAGCGTCGCCGCAGCGATGGCCGGAAATTTCTCT
>DAHWKP010000289.1:0-4954 GCA_027343585.1 Acidobacteriaceae bacterium | reverse complement strand
GAAGGTTCTGAACTTCGTTGAGGGGAATCACCGCACATGGCCACGATCCGCCAGAATGATCTGATCCAAAGCGTCGCCGACGCGCTGCAATTCATCTCCTACTACCATCCGGTGGACTACATCACCAGCCTGGCGCGAGCCTATGAGCGCGAGCAGTCGCACGCGGCCAAGGACGCGATGGCGCAAATCCTCATCAACTCGCGCATGTGCGCCGAGGGCCACCGGCCCATCTGCCAGGACACCGGCATTGTCGACGTGTTTTTGAAGGTGGGCATGGATGTGCGCTGGGATGCGCAGATGACCGTCGAGGAGATGGTGAATGAAGGCGTGCGCCGCGCCTATCTGAACCCGGACAACAAGCTGCGCGCCTCGATCCTGGCCGATCCCGCCGGTGCGCGCAAAAATACCAAGGACAACACGCCGGCCGTGGTGAATGTTTCGCTGGTCAAGGGCGGCAACGTGGAGGTGATCGTTGCAGCCAAGGGCGGCGGCTCGGAGGCGAAGTCGAAGTTCGTGATGCTGAACCCGTCGGACTCTGTGGTGGACTGGGTGCTGCAAACCGTGCCAACCATGGGCGCGGGCTGGTGTCCGCCGGGAATGCTGGGCATTGGCATTGGCGGCACGGCGGAAAAAGCGATGTTGATGGCCAAAGAAGCGTTGATGGCTCCCATTGATATGCAGGAGCTGATCGCGCGCGGGCCGAAGAATCGCATCGAAGAGCTGCGCGTGGAACTCTACGAAAAAGTGAACCGGCTGGGCATTGGCGCGCAGGGTTTGGGCGGGCTGACCACGGTGCTGGACGTGAAGATTCTCGACTATCCCACGCACGCGGCCAATCTGCCGGTGGCCATGATTCCCAACTGCGCGGCCACGCGCCACGCGCACTTTACGCTGGATGGCAGCGGCCCGGTGGCGCTGGAGCCGCCGCCGTTGCACCTGTGGCCGAAGCTGACCTATGACGTCTCCACCGCGCGGCGCGTGAACCTGAACACCGTAACGCGCGCCGAGGCTGCGGCGTGGAAGCCGGGCGAAGTGCTGCTGTTGAGCGGAAAATTACTGACCGGGCGCGATGCTGCGCACAAGCGCATGACGGAGATGCTGGCGCGCGGCGAAAAGCTGCCCGTCGATTGCACGAATCGCTTTATCTATTATGTTGGCCCGGTCGATCCAGTGCGGGAGGAAGTGATGGGTCCAGCCGGCCCTACCACGGCCACGCGCATGGATAAATTTACGCGGCCTATGCTCGAGCAGACCGGCCTGCTGGGTATGATCGGCAAGGCCGAGCGCGGCCCGGCGGCCATTGAGGCCATCCGCGACAACCAGGCCGTGTATTTGATCGCTATTGGTGGCGCGGCGTATCTGGTTTCGAAGGCCATTCGCGCGGCGCGTGTGCTGGCGTTTGAGGATTTGGGCATGGAGGCCATCTACGAGTTTGACGTGCAGGACATGCCCGTCACCGTGGCCGTTGATAGCAAAGGCATCTCCGTGCACCGGACCGGCCCGGAGGAATGGCAGCAGCGCATCGCAGGAATTCCAATCTTGCAGTGAGGTAGTTTTGGCCCCATGGGCTGGGTGACCGACGTCACATGCAGATGTAGTGCGTATCACATGCCCGGCCCTCAGGGCTGTCTAGGATGAAGCCTGAGCAAGAGGTGCGGCATGACCACAGGCGCGCAGTTTGGAGAGGGACCGGTGCTGGCGGGCGTGGATTTTTCTCCCGCTTCGGATGCAGTGGTGGAGTACGCGGCGCGACTGGCGCGGGTTGAGGGTCGCCCGCTGCATGTGATCTACGTCCTGCCCGTGGTGCCGGAGGATTCTGCCCCGCTGTTGGATGTGCAGGAGGCTGAGCTGCAACAGCGCGTGGCTGAGGCCCAGCGTGTGATGGGCAAGACCGGGGTGGTGAAGGGCACAATCGCTGCGGGCAATGCGGCGCACACCCTGTTGGCGCAGGCGGATGCACTGCATGCAGCCTGCATCGTGGTGGGAACGGCGGCGCTGCAAAGCGTGGACCGGTTCCTGCTGGGGTCGGTGGCAGAGACCGTGGTGCGCACATCGAATCATCCTGTGCTGGTGGTGGGGCCACAGGCGGTGAAGACCCAGCTGGGTGATTTGCCGTGGCGGCACGTGCTGCTGGCCTGTGACACGCAGCATGGAGTGACGGCGGCGGCGCGTCTGGCCGGGGAACTGGCCGTGCGCAACCATGCGCGGCTGACCATCTTTCACGTCAAGCGGGATGGCCTGCAAAATCTGAGTGAAGAAGAATTTGCTGCGATGGAGCCGATGCTGACGCCGGAGGCGTGGCTGGCCGTGCAGCCGCAGTGTTTGATCCGCGCTGGCGAGCCAGCGCAGGAGATTGTGCGCATGGCGGTCGACAGCGCAGCCGATCTGCTGGTGATGAGCGTGCGCAGTGGCAGTGAGATGTTGACACATCTGCGTGGGGGAATTTTGGCGCGGGTTTTGCGCTCGGTGCGTTGCCCGGTGCTGGTGTTGCGGGAGGCTGCAGGCAAAGGCCGCGCGCATGTCCCAGCGCATGGAAACAAAGACGCAGTGCGCCACATCGCCTGAAATCGGGATCCCATGAATGCGGCGGATCGAGCCGGCTCATTCTGTCCTTCGCCGATTTGTACGCGGTGATTGGTATCATGGTGTACAAATCGGGTAACAAGGTTGCACGGAGCATGAAGCATGGCCGAACCAAACTTCAACATTAAACAGCCGGAAAGTTGCCTGACCTGCACCAGCCGGCACGAGGACTGGTTCTGCAACCTGTCGCCGCAGGCGCTGGCGGAGTTTGAGGCCCTGGGCATGCACATGATGGTGCCGCCGGGCGGGACGCTATTCTTCGAAGGGCAGTCGGCGCACAGTGTGTATGTGCTTTGCCATGGCCATGCGAAGCTGATGACCTCATCGCGCGAAGGCAAGACGCTGTTGGTGCGCATTACCAAGCCGGGCGACGTGCTGGGCCTGAGCGCGGCCATCTCGGGCACGCCGTATGAGATCACGGCGCAGGCTCTGGATCCCGTGCAGGTGAAGTCATTTCAGCGGCAGGATTTTTTGCGGTTTCTGGAGCGGCACATTGAAGGCAGCATGCACGCCACCAAAATGATGAACCGCGAATACCGCAACGCATTGAGCGATGCGACCCGGCTGGCGCTGTCGAGTTCGATTCCGGGGCGCGTGGCGCGGCTGTTTCTGGAGATGGCCAACGGGCAGGAAGCCAACGGCCAGCGCTTCACTATGTCTCTGACGCATGAAGACCTGGCGACCATGCTGGGCACCACGCGCGAATCCGTCACGCGCGCGTTGAATGAGATGAAACGCAAAGGAATGATCGCCATCAAGGGTACATCGATCACGCTGCTGCGCAAGGATGCGCTGGAAGTTTTGGTCTAGGGAATCTTGGTTCATCGCCACAACCATCCCCCAGGGGTTTAAGGCCCGGCTCGCATTGCGGGTGCTTTCGGATGGGCTAAAGACCATCCCCTTCATGGGATCCTGTCCCGCTCCTTCAATGTCAGCTTGAATCAGAATTTCCCGCATCCGCAAGCCGCCGTGCGGCTGTGCGGCGGTCACAAATTTTCCCAAACAAAATTTCATACGTGTGCCGTACATCCGGCTGTTTTTGTGACTGGCGTCACGGGCTGGTGTGCCGAGCCTCACATTCGATCCCGCATCGTTCAGCAGATACTCAGGGCGTAGAGGAGCCTTATGTCCACGCGGCAAATTCAATTGTGGGCCAGTCCGCGTCGCATTCTTCTGGCGACGGGGTTGGTGGATCTGAAGTTCACGCTGCCTGTGGCAATTCGTCAGGCGCTTACGTACAAGGCCGAGTTGAAGATTGTGCATGTGCTGCCGGATGCGGCGGCCCCGGTGGTGGATCCGGTGCTGATGATGTACTCCGACCCGGACCGGATGCGGCGCACGGCCGAAGAAGAGTTGAAGAGCGCGGCGGAGCAGGCAGAGACGGCGGGTGTGTCCTGCGGCTACCAACTGGTCAGTGGCAATGTGGTCAATGAGCTGATCGAGATTGCCGCGCAGTGGAAGGCGGAGCGAATCGTGGCCGGCTCACATGGAAAATCCAAACATCACATGCACATGCTTGGCTCAGCGGCAGAGTCCATCTTTCATCGCAGCGAGGTGCCCGTGTTGGCGGTGGGGCCGAAGGTGGTGCAGCGCACGCTGGGGCCGAATGACCGGATGCGCATTGTGTTTGCCACCAAGCTGGACCAGGGCGCGCGGCGGATTGCCGAGTTTGCCCTGAGCGTGGCTGAGAACCACCAGGCCGACGTATGGATGGTGCACGTGGTGACCAATGTGGTGCAGGAGCATCCGACGGCGGGGCCAGTGCGCGCCTACGCCAGCCGCATGATGCAAGACCTGATCCGCGAGAACAATGTGCGCAAGTGCAACCCGGTGTGTGATGTGGTCTACGGCCCGGCGGTGGAATCGATTCTGGCCTACGCTGCGCGGCAGAGCGCGGACATGATCGTGATGGGTGCTTCCGCGCACTCGGCATTTGATGCGCGGTTTATTCCCGGCACGGCCTATCGCGTGCTGTGCGACTCTGCGCGCCCGGTGCTGGTGCTGAAGCAGGAGTCGGTTTGGGTACAGAAAGGCCTAACGGCGGAAGCCATTTGAAGCGCGCGCTGCGTGCAGACGGATGAAATTTTCAGGGGAAGGTGACGGATGCAGAGTCTGAAGAAAAACTGGGGCGCGACTGCGATGCAGAGTGGTGTAGCGCTATTGGGGCTGGGGATGGTTTTGCTAGTGCTGGGCGCGAATATGTCCGCGCATGGAACCAATCCGTGGAGCTTGGCCGTGGCCAGTGTGCTGCTATGCGTGGGCATGGCGTGGCCGCTGCTGCAGCTGAGCAGGGGGAGATGGCCGATCGCACCCTGGAGCGTATTGGGTTTGCTGCTGGCTGCGGGAGTATTCTTTCTGGCCTACAAAGCGG
>DAHWKP010000238.1:0-1375 GCA_027343585.1 Acidobacteriaceae bacterium | reverse complement strand
TTCGACCAGCGTGTAGGCCAGCGCCGACAGGTACAAGCGCAACTGATTGCCCTTCATCTCTTCGGTCGATAGCCGATAGGCGAACAGGCACATCTGCTCCTTGATGCGGTTCTCCATCTCGCCGCGCTGGCAGTAGAACTGTTCGTAGAGTTCCCGCGCCGCCCACTTATCCGGAGTTATTGAAGTTACGACGAAGCGCGGGTTTTCTCCCTTGTCCAGAACCTCGGCCTTGGCGACAATGCGTCGCGCTCTCGCCCAGCTTTTGCGGGTCTGGTAGTCGAACTCGGTAAACACGCGCGCTGCCTTGCCCGTCTCGGCGTGCAGCAGCTTGGCCTCCTGCATCTGCTTGCCGATGATCTTCTGCAGCCGGCGGTTGCGCGCCAGACCGAAGAGATACTCGACGCGATTCTCTTCGGCTTCGCACCATGCCATCAACTCCTCGCGGCAGAAGCCCGAGTCGCCGCGCAGCACGATCTTCACTTCCGGCCACTTGGAGCGCAACTGGGCCACGATGCGCTTGACCTCGTCGAGCGCGTCGGCGGCCCCATCGATGTTGGCCGGCCTGAGCCGCGCGCACAACAGTTGATCGCCGGCGAAGATGTACAACGGCAGGTAGCAGTAGTCGTCGTAGTAGCCGTGGAAAAAGCGCTCCGGCTGATGGCCGTAGAGCGGGATGTCGGTCGCATCCAGATCGAGCACGATCTCCTCCGGCGGCTGAGCATGCGATTCGATGAACACGTCCACCAGCAGCGCGTCGATCTGCTCCGGCGCGTAATCGATCTTGTGATAGCGCTTGCTGCCGCCGGGCAACTCCAGCCGGTTCAGCGTGCTCTTGCCGGCCAGGGGATCTTCCAGCTTGCGTCGGCCCGACAGCACAGCCATCAGCGGATCGTGGCGCAACTGCTCATGATCGTTCAGGTCTTCATACCCCAGCGCCAGCCCATAGATGCGCTGCGAGAGCATCTCTGTGAGCTGGTGCTGGACCAGCAGCGGCGACCGCCGGTCGGTGAAACAAGACGCCACCCGCTTCAGCAAATCGATCTTGCCATCGGCCTGACGCAACAACAGCGCTCCGCCATCGGTCGATACCTGGCCGGCCGTGAAACTGGCCTCTACGCGGCGCGAAAAATGTGCTGCAAACGAGAAGACTTCTTGATTACACTGTGTCATGAGAAAGGCCGCCTCCACGCGGCAAAAACTACGTATCGATAACGCAGTTATGCCACAGAAAAGACGGCCTTTCCAGTTATATTTTTGCTTCCAGACTCTCCCCTTTAACGGTCGGCGTGTGAGATATGCAGGATAGACATCACCTTCACCGCAGACTGTTTATACGTCTTACCTTACTCCGCGCTACACTTGCCCTACGAAATTT
>DAHWKP010000234.1:0-2320 GCA_027343585.1 Acidobacteriaceae bacterium | reverse complement strand
AGCGGCGGGAGCAAAGATCGCCAAGCACGGCAATCGCGGCATCACCTCGCGCTGCGGTTCGGCGGATGTGCTGGAGGCGCTGGGCGTGCCGGTGAATCTGGCACCGGAACCTGCGGCGGAGTGTTTGCGCCAGACGGGCTTTGTTTTTTTGTTTGCGCCGACCTTTCATCCGGCCATGCGTCGTGTGCAGCCGTTGCGCCGCACGCTGGGCTTTCGCACGGTCTTCAATGTGTTGGGTCCGCTGGCCAATCCGGCGGGCGCGCGCAGGCAGGTGGTGGGCGTCTTCGCGCGCGCGATGGTTCCCCTGCTGGCCGAGGCGATGCGCCTGCTCGGCGTCGAACACGGCCTGGTTGTGCATGGACAAAGCGCGCCGGAGTCGTCTGCTGCGGGCATTGACGAGCTTTCGCTCTCTGGCGACAGTGTGTGGAATGAGCTGCGCGCAGGCCGGGTGACCGAACATGTGCTGAAGCTGAGCGACGTGGTTTTGCCTGCAGCGCCGCTCTCCGCGCTGGCGGGCGGCGATGCGCAGCAGAACGCTGCGTTGCTGACAGAAATCTTTGCCGGGCAACGTGGCCCGCGCCGCGACATCGTTGTTTTGAATGCGGCAGCGGCGCTGATGGTGGCTGGTCTGGCTGCCGATCTGCGCGCGGGCATGGCGCGGGCGGCGGAGGCCATTGACTCTGGCGCTGCGCGGCGTACACTGGCGGCATTGGCGGAGTTTGGCGCGGGTGCAGCTGCACGCTGAGCTGCACACGCTTCACTCCGCGCACAGGAGGCTGCCATGCCCGAAGCTCTGATCGCCACGCTGCCCGCCAAACCACTCCCAGAGGCCGAGGCTGTTTACAATCGCTGGATCGCGCATTTGGACGCGGAGTTTTCGCGCCACCAGAATACGGATCGCCGCGCTGAGATTGTCCGCGATGAACTGCACCAGTTGTTCCTGGGGCGTCCGCACGGCGGCAAGCTGAACTTTACGCTGGACACGGAGCTGCCCTTCAACGTGCTGGAGCTGACGCTGGACCCGCGCAACATTACCTTTGAAGCGGAAAGCTACGAGGATGTGGACCCGGAGCTGTACGCGCTACGCAAGCCGCTGCTCTGGTTCTGGCGCATGTTTGACCGCTCGCCCGTCGGGCTGAATCACTGGGTGGGCGTGCGGCTGCGCGCCATGCTGGGTCGGCACATTTTTCGCCACATGGGCCGCGACGTAAAAATCTGCCACAACGTCACGTTCACTTTTGGCTACAACCTGATTCTTGAAGACAATTGCACCGTGCGCTCCAACGTGCTGCTGGACGATCGCAGCGAGTTGATCGTGCCCAGCGGGGCCATGGTGACGGAGAGTTTCCCGCGGCGCTAGGCGTGCGCGCCGGTTTGGCAGCGGCCCTCGTTGCGCCGCATCACGGGCAAGCCTTGCGTGCTACCATCGCAGCAGGCGTGTTCATGCCGCCGCCATCAAATCCATCTCATGAATAATCAGCATGTTGTTTTGATCCTGTTTCAAGTGGCCGTGCTCTTGTTTGCGCTCAGCCTGCATGAGGCCGCGCATGGTTGGATGGCCAGCCGCCTGGGCGACCAAACGGCGCGCATGTTGGGGCGCATCACGCTGAACCCGCTGCCGCACATCGACATGGTGGGCACGATTTTGGTGCCTGCGCTCTCCGTTTTTGCCGGATGGCCTCTGATCGGCTGGGCCAAGCCCACGCCGGTAAACACGCGCAACTTTAAGAATTTTGTCCGCGACGATGTGATGACCACGCTGGCCGGGCCGGGCAGCAACCTGCTGATGGCTGTGGCTGCGCTGGTGGCGCTGCTGGTGCTCAAGCTGGTCAGTGCACAGACTGTGGTGGCCGCCATTGGCTTCGTGCAAATGGGCGTGGCCGATGCGGGCGTGGTGAGCGGCAGCCCGGTGGTTTTTCCGCTGGCGCTGTTGCTGTACTACGCCGTGTTTTTGAATCTGCTGCTGGTGGCCTTCAATCTGCTGCCGTTGCCGCCGCTGGACGGCAGCCACCTGTTGCGCCACATGCTGCCCTACAACTGGCTACGCATCTATGATTCGCTCGGCATCGTCAGCATGATTTTGATCTTCATCTTTGGCGGACGCCTGATTGGCCTGTTTTTGAATCCGGCGATGGCGATCTTCAACCACATTTTGCTGACGTTGTAGCGTGCCTCGTCCGGCGGCGCGCCAGCGGGCAGCCGAACTCGTCGCCGGGCGCAAATTCCGGTACCATCGGAAAGAAAGCAACCAAATGACGACGGCCCTTAACAATTCCTCCGCGCCAACGCACGCCCGCAAACGCGTGCTGAGCGGGATGCG
>DAHWKP010000226.1:0-16149 GCA_027343585.1 Acidobacteriaceae bacterium | reverse complement strand
GATCAATTTCATTTTACGCGATACGCAAGCAATCCTTATATCCGTCGCACAATGCCATCACCATCGCGCCGACCTCGCCAACCTTCCCCTCCCAGCCAAATTTCCATTGACAGATTTCCAAGTGAAGCCATAAATTGGCTGCATAGAATTTTCAGCAGTTTTTTTGTAGCGAACTTCCGGCAAGACTGGGTCGTAGATTCCCGCAAGCTGGTGGTTCCGAAGCAAGCCCCGTACGAATTTTGCAGCCGTGGCGCGTACGCGCACTTTCAGCGCCCGGTTGCTTTCTCCAAATCGGCTCCATGGGGGGTCTGCTTGCGATGGCAAGCGGCCTGCGCAGTGCTGCGCGTTGTTCATGGCCACAACTTTCATACCTTGGAGATTGCATGTACGTATCGATAGCATCCGCCTTGTCTCCCGCCCGGCTTCGCCGCGGGATGCGCCTGTTCCTTTCTGCCTTCGCCCTTTCTTTGCTGGGGGGGGATTGTTCGCTCAAACTTATAGCATTCCCATTAACAACGCGAGTGATGGATTGAATGGCACACTGAGTTGGACCATCAACCAATCTGGAGGAGCCTGTGGCTTTGAAGGCCAGTCCTCGTATCAGCAGTGGAACTACTCCAACTTTCAATACACACCGACAAATGGCAGTGCGCAGCCACTCTCCGGCTCCGCCGTATCCTTCAATTCTCCCGGAGGCAACTGCCCACCCAACGGCGGCATCACCACCACCATCGGGAATATCCCAACGGCTGTGGGCATCTACGCAATTAATTTCACCAGTGAGTCTGGTGGGAACGGATCGGGAACGCCTTTCCAAACTGGCGCTACGGAAACGCTCACTCCTGGGTTTCAAGTTGTATCCATCATTTACGATCCTCCGGGAAATACCAGCAGCAATGGATACACAGATACTACATCCAATGCAACTACAACAACGATCGGAAGTACTTTTGAAAATGGGAACTCAATTACATTCACAGAGGGATTTAAGGTTTTTGGCTCATTTGGCATGAGCGTAAGTCAGACCGGGGGAACAACTTGGACTACAGAAAATAGTCAAGCATCTACACAAACCTTTACCGACGCAACTGGATTCACCAATCAGGCACCTGGAGGTACGGCTTCCAATGTAATTGATCATAGCCGGGACTTATTTGTTATATGGCTGAATCCGCAAATCACAGTATCCGGCACTCTGGACACTCCGGAATATTACAGTGTTGGAACGGTACCCACAACAAACGGACAAACCCCTGAACCAGATATCGTAAGAGTATCTGCATATGTGATGGAGGCCAATGCGCAGGGCCATACCAGTGTGCCAGCTCCATGGCTCGACCCCCAACCAGCAAATGACGGCTCCGGTCAAACCACCCCGGGACTAGCAATCCTTTGTAAAAACCTGAACATGCAAGAGTATGAAGCAAGCGCCTGCACACTTGCAGATCAATGCGGATGCACCCCGGCTGATTTTGCCGGGATTTTGGCGCAGGACCCGCTGCTCAACTACAGCAATACCCAAAATCCACTCGACGCGGACGGTTCCGGCCCGTCTGTATGTGGAGCCTTGCCCCATATGCAGGCGGGCAGTGATTGCCGCTATGTACCAGTTCCAGATCCCAATCCAAATTACAATGCTAACCAAGAAACCCAAGTTCTAGCTGGCCCAGATTATGCAGGAGCAAACGATAGTTGTGTCCCCTTTTCTCAAGGTGAAAACCAGGGCACTACCATTACCAACGGCACGACCAACGGGCAATCGACTGGACTAAGCGTCAAGGCTACCTTTGGCGGTTCGTTTGGCTCATTTTGGTCGATCAAGGTTGCAGACACGATGACATGGCAGGAGCAGCAGAGCGTAGGAACCTCAAATGGAACCGGGGTCACACAGTCTGTAAATCTATGCTCCAATACCGTGGCATGTAGAGAAACTGTTTCTGTATACGAAGACACGATATATCACACATTTATATTTACCGGAGCGGATAATAGCTGTCCGTAAAGCGATTCAGGCCGGGCTTTGTTTGTCGCGATCATCCCGGCCTGTTTTAACGCAATAATTTCCTAATCCAATTGGAAGGGCGGGGCAATAGTTCCGCCACGAGTATTGGAATTGCACTGCCGCCTTAACCGCTGCGGAAATTTACGGTAGTTGTGCAGATGTTTCGTATGGGGAGGATGTGTGCAGAGTGTATTCGGACATAGTTTCTATCGTTTGCTAACATGTTGTGCATACTTGTTGATTTTGACCGGTTGCGGCGGCGGGAAAGTTGCAGCCAATCAGCCGCAATATAGTGGGGACACTTATGTGTCCATCATGGCTTCCGCTGCAGCAAACGATCAGCTATCTGCGGCAGCGCTCAGTTTAAGCAGCATCACACTTATTGGTGAATCTGGAGGGACTGCCACTGTATCTCTTGCGGGATCATATGCTTCATTTATCCCAATTTCTGGATACATGCAGCCACTGCTATCTTCATCTATACCACAAGGAGTATATACATCTGCAGTCGCCAATATAATAGGGGCTTATTTTGAATGTAATTACTTTGTGAGTGGAAATCCAGGCACGTTGAATTTTTCTCCAACTGGAGTATCACCACTGAGTCAAAGTGAATTTCCTATCAATCTACCATCACCCATCACGATCACGGGAACTGGCATGACATTAAATCTAAATCTGAATGTTGCGCAATCGTTTAACTGGTCACCAGGCTACTGCGGGGCTTCCGAGTCATATATACCTAGTATTACAGTAAATCCAGATTTGTCATTGACTGCAATGCCTGTTCCAAGTGAGACAGTCAGCACGGGAAATAATAAGTTCCATGGACTGATAGGTCAGATATTAACTTCTTCCACCAATAATACCTCGTTCCACGCATCGTTCTTCGGAGCAAGCGATTTTGAAGTATACACGGGAACCAACACTGTCTATCAAGGTATTCCAGCAATTTCAAGCTTATCTGCAGGAATGCCATTCGACATGGATGGAATTGTGCAGCCAAACGGATACTTGCTAGCAAACCGCATTGAAGTGCTCGATGCAAGCACAAGCAATTTAAGCTACGCAATAGTAGATTTAGCCACTACAGGTGCTACCTATAAATCACAGTCTGGTCTTGTTGACTTCCTACTGATATATGGCTCTGGTATTGTTTGGGGGGGGGGATTGGAAGGCGACGATATTGGCTGCTTCGGATGTGGTACATTGTTTTCGATTTCAGAAGAAATTACCAACTTAAACAATCTCCCGTTTCCAGCCACATTTACCAGTGCTAACATGGTTGCCGGGCAAAGAAGTTTTATATCCAGCCATGAGACGGCTCCTACGTTTGGCTTTCCCTATGACACAATCACAAAGGCAGTTTTACTCCCCCAAGCCCTGGATGGCACCGTAAGCGCCATAGGCAGCGATGGCAGCTTCACGACCTACACGATCACGCTGGCACCATATGATATGTTTCCGCAATTTGCGCAGGCGGGGCAGACCACGCTGCTGACCAATCCCAGTCAAGTGGTGGTCTACGCGGACAGCAACACGCAGATGCTCAACACGAATCCCATCACCGTCGGCGGCGTGACACGCTTCTATGGTTTGGTCTTCAACGACAATGGCACGCTGCGCATGGACGCCTCCGAAATCTTCGACGGCGTACCGGAGTAGAACCGTCCGCCCTCGCCAGAGTGCGGGTACTAGTAGGTATGCTCTTCGTGGGCGCGGGGTTTGCGTTCGGGGCGGCGCAGTGCATCCAGAATGCTGCGCACGGAGCCAAGCCAGCCGCCCACCTGCCGTAACGGCGACAGAATGCTGTCCTGCACCAAGCGGGAGGTGTCTGCGACGGTATCGAGAATCTCAGTAACCATGGCGTCGACGCGCTCGGCCTGCTGGCGCGTGCGGTTGGCGATCTCGCCCACGGCGGCACCGGTGTTGTCCACTTGGTCGCGAATCTTTTCGCTGATGGCGTGCGCGTTGTCGGCGATGGCGCGGATCTTGCCGCCGGTTTCCTCTAACAGCACATGCGCGGTTTGCAGCACGGGGGAGACATCTTCATAGATTTCATCCAGCTTTTCAATCACGTGGCGCTCAGCCTGACGAATGCCCACGTACAGCGCCAGCAGCACTCCGGCCTGCAACAAAACGCCCAGCGCCGTCACACCAATAAAAAGCGGCAACAGCATGGAATTGTTGGGAAGTGTCATCGAATCTCCTCTTGCGCTGTGTTGGATGCGGCGCACCCTGTGTCGGCACGGGCAGCCGCTCCAACTCTATCAGAGTTTGGGCGCACCGTATGCGCACCAAAATTGTCTATGGCATCGCAGCCGGTGCGGCCAAGATTTCCTTACGAAGAACGGTGTTCTGTCGCTTCATCCAGGCTGGCACGAAAGGCATCTTTGCCTGCCTCCATGGCGGCGATGCGATCAATTCCTGCCGCGCCTATGGAATCGAGCGTATCGCGGCCCCGCTCGGCCAGGCCGCTCCAGGCAGACCGTCCGCGGTGCAGCGTATCCTTTGCCCGCCCGGTCAAATCCTCCACCCGGTCCTTGCCGCGCTCCACCAGGGAGCTGAGCCGCTCCTGCGCCTGACGGCTGCGCTCGGCCACAAAATCGCGGCCCTCGCGTGTGCTTTGCGCAATGTCCTCGCGCATTTCCTTGCCCGACTTGGGAGCAAACAGAACGCCCAGTAACGCGCCCAGTGTCACCCCGGCCACAAACCACCCAATGTTGGCTGTATCGTTGTTTTCCATTGCAGGCACCTCTCTTGGTTCCAGATTGCGCGTCAACTACGGAATGGTAGCAAATGCTGCCCGGATGGGCAATTTACGCGGCGCAGCAGGAAACCTTTTGCGCCATCTCCCGTCCAAATCCCAGGGCTGCACTGCGCAGACACAAGGCTGGCGCAGCTCCGCAGCACGCACATACACTGGAGTCTAGCCGGAGTTCGGCACTCAATACTGCTCGAAAAGGAACGTCCGCATGCACCGTTTCGATCCGCGAACATCGATTTTCTTTGGCGCTCTGGCCGCCGCCTTGACGCTCAGCACAGGCTGCAACAAAACTGCCGCACCCGCCAGTGATACGCAAATCACGGCGAACATTGAGCGGCAATATGCTGCCGAAAGCGCATTGGCCTCCTTGCCGGTTCAGGTGCAGGTCAACCACGGCACGGTGACGCTTTCTGGCACGGTGAACAATGATGCCGCGCGCGCGTTGGCCGCAGCGGACGCGGCGCAGATCGCCGGCGTAAAGACCGTGGTGAACAATCTGACGGTACAGGCGCAGCCGATTGCGGCTCCGCCCGTGGCCCCGCCACCCCCACCGCCAGCGCCCCACCCAGAACACATTGCGCGCAGCGCCAAGCACGCTGCCAAGAAGCACGCGGCCCAATCCGCGTCGAAACAGCAGACGCCGGAACAGCAGGCACAGGCGCAGGTACCGCCGCCACCTCCACCGCCAGTGGAGCAGTCCCAGCCCATCGCGCCACCGCCACCGCCGCCTCCACCGCAACCGGTGATGGAGAAGCTCACGCTCGCCGCAGGCACAGACGTGCCGGTGCGCATCTCCGAGACGCTGGAGACGGGCAAGACGCAGCCCGGACAGCGCTTCCACGGGGTGCTGGCCTCCAATCTGCGTGTTCACGGCGTGGTCGCCATTCCGCGTGGCGCTGAAGTCGTAGGCCGCGTCATTGACGCAAAAGATGCAGGCCACTTTAAAGGTCGTGCAGAGTTGTCCATGGAACTGTTGCAGATCACCGTACAGGGCAGCCCGGTGCCGGTGGTAACGCAAACCGTGTTGCAACTGGGCGCAGCGCGCGGCAAAAATACGGTGGAGAAATCTGCCGGAGGCGCGTTTCTGGGCGGGCTGATTGGTGCACTGGCCGGTGGGGGACGAGGCGCGTTGATTGGCGCGGCTGCCGGTGCAGGAGCAGGCGCGGGTGCCAACGCCATTACACGCGGCGAGCAGGTACAGATTCCGTCGGAGTCCGTATTGCACTTCAATTTAAAATCGCCGATGCAGGTTACTGTCACCGTTGCTGTACAGCCGGGCGTGGTGGGTTCGAACGGCAACTGACCCGCAAGCAAGGAGTTTTCCCTGGAAACGGCAGGCTCATCGCCTGCCGTTTTTCTTTGTAGCGCAACATTCGTGATTGATGCCACGCACGCAATCGCTCCGGGCAGGCTATAGTGGAAGCAAGGGATTTCCCCGGCTTCACGTCCTGGTTCCATTTCCCGGTTCCACGTGCAACCGGTTGGCAAGCTGCAATGGGGCAGAGTGCTCCCATTGCCCAACGAACAGAACGAAGCAGCAGACACACATTCCAAACTTTCAGGTGCCTTGCATGCAATCTTCGACGCGCACATCCACCTCGGGCTATTTATCTTTCACGCTGCACGCTCACCTTCCCTATGTGGTGCATCATGGAACGTGGCCGCATGGGTTGGAGTGGCTGCATGAAGCCGCAGCGGAAACCTATCTGCCACTGTTGCGCATGCTGCGCAGTTTGGAGCGCGATGGCATCCTGCTGCGCGCCAATCTTAATTTGTCGCCGATTCTGCTCGAACAGCTCGCGCACCCTTCGTTTCGCCAGGCTTTTCCGCTCTACGTGCAGCGCAAGATCGTTGCCGCGCGCGAGGATCAGGCCTACTTTCAGCAAAACGGCGAGCCGCATTTTGCCGAGACCGCGTGCTTCTGGGAGGAATTTTTTGGCCAGGCGCTCAGTGATTTTGAAGCTCTGGGCGGCGACATCATTGCCGGCTTCCGCAGGGCGCAGGAAGACGGTTTGATCGAGATCATCACCTGTGCGGCCACGCATGGATATTTTCCGCTGCTCGGCACGGATGAATCCATCCTGGCTCAGGTGCAGACCGGCGTCGAAACCTATGAGCGCCACTTGGGGCGCAAGCCGCGTGGCATCTGGCTGCCCGAGTGCGCCTATCGCCCGGCAGGGTTATGGAACTTCCCTGTGATTCCCGACGGCAGCGACAGACCCTGGCTGCCCTTTGCTCGCATTGGCGTGGAAGAAGCACTGAGCCGCAACGGGATCGATTTCTTTTTTGTGGATACGCATCTGGTCGAAGAATCCGTACAGTTCACGCCGTATGATCTGCGCGCGGGCGGTGCCGTGGGCGCTGCTGCTGCGCTGGAGATTGAGACGGGCGCGCCCCACCGCTCCCTCTATCGACCCTATTTCGCTGGCGGACCCAGTGCGCAGTCGCGCCCGGTGGCCATCTTCCCGCGCGATCCACGCACGGGCATCCAGGTTTGGAGCGGCGACTCCGGCTACCCCGGCGATAGCAACTATTTGGACTTTCACAAGAAGCGCTGGCCGGGCGGTCATCGCTACTGGCAGGTCACGCACGCCAAGATCGACATGGCGTTTAAGACGCCGTACTTCCCCAAGCGAGCCGCAGCGCGCACACGCGACCATGCCGAGCACTTCGTCAGCCTCGTCATGGAGGCGCTCCAGCCCAGCTTTGGCGGGCCAACGCCGCCGGTGCTCTCTGCGCCATTTGATGCTGAACTCTTCGGTCACTGGTGGTTTGAGGGCGTACTGTGGTTGGAGCAGGTGGCGCGCGTGCTGGCAGAAAAGAAGCTGCCTGTCGCGCTGTGCAGTGGCTCCGAATATCTGGACAAGCATCCGGCCACGGGATATTTGGCGCTGGAGGAAGGCTCCTGGGGCAAGAACGGCACCAATGAGGTTTGGCTGAACCCGGAGACGCGCTGGACGTGGCGACACATCTATCCTGCAGAGGCGGCCGTGCGCGAGGCCGCAGCCACAACGCAGTGGCAGGGCAACCCACTCGGCGAGCGTATCTTGAAACAGCTTTGCCGCGAGCTATTGCTGCTGGAGTCCTCGGACTGGCAGTTCCTGATCACCACCGAGGCCGCGCGCGACTACGCAGAGGAGCGATTCCTGAAGCATTTGGAATCCTTCCGCAGCGTGCAGTTGGCCTGGCAAGCATTTCTATCCGATGGAGCCATTGCTGCCGAACAAGAAACGCTGCTCGCAGAGATTGAAGAACAGGACAGCGTTTTCGCTGCGATCAACCCGGCGCTGTGGGCACCGCGCAAATAAGGGTATCGAGCGCGCGACTGCTAAAACTCCGGCAGCAAGCGCAGCATCCATCCGCGTCCGGGCCGTTCTACCCAATGGTAGGCGGCCAGGGCGGCCAACTCCAGCAGCAGATAGGAAATCCACGGATCCCATTGCGCCAAGTGCAGCGCGGGGAGCAATCCGCTGGCGTGCAACCACTGCCATAGATTGAAGTGGATCAAATACAGGCAATAGCTGGCCTCGCCAACAAATACCAGCGGAGCTGCGCCGAGCAACATCGTCAGCGGGTGCCGCCCAACCAATCCTAGAATCGCCACTGCGAAGATCGGCGCTAGAAGTCCGTTGTGTACCAGGAGAAACGGCAGCCGGTCGCCCTGCCACAGAATGGCCAGAATCACCGCGCAGGACACCGTAGCCATGGCAAAGCGCTCCCTGTCGGAGAGCTGCACGCGATCATTCAAGCGCGACAGCACAATGCCAAAAAGAAACGCGGGTACATGGGGAAGCGGCGTCAGCTTGACGGCGCGCAGCCAGAATTGATTGGAGTAGCGGTTGATCGGCCCCGCGCCATCCGGGTGCAGCAGCATGTAGAGCGTGGGCAGGATCAGCGCCACAATCCACAAAACGCCCAGCAGCAGCGATAAGCCGCGTTTGCTCTCTGGCCAACGCAACGTCAACAGCCAGGGGAAGAGCAGATAGAACGCCACTTCGCACGAGAGCGTCCATGCGGGCGTGTTCCAAAACGTGGCCAAGCGTGGACTGATGCCTTGCAGCATCAGCGGCGTTAGGGTTAGCCCTTGCCAAAAGTGTGCGCGGGTTTGATACAGCCACTCTAAACGCAAAATCGGCAGGGAAATCAAAAGTCCCAGCACATAGACCGGGTAGAGTCGCACCAGGCGATTGCGCCAGAATTCGCGCGTGGAGAACTTCCCCTGCGCCTGCTTGTCCGTGTAGTTGTAGGCAAGGATGAAGCCGGAGAGGATGAAGAAAAAATTGACGCCCACGTAGCCGTTGCTCGCCAGCGGCGTAAAGGGGCCGAACCATGCCGGGTTTAAAAAGTGAAAGAAGAGAATGTCGGCAGCGGCCAGTGCGCGCAATCCGTTCAGAGCGGGCAGCGTGGGCCTGCGCATTGGGCTGGATGCAGTGCTCATCGGAGTCTTTCGTTGTGCAGTGTTGGTGCCAAAAGAAAAGCGATTTTTCAATCGATGGTTACGCCGTGACCAGGGATCCGACCTTTTCGCCTGCGACCACCCGCGCAATGTTGCCCGGTTGGTTCATGTTAAAGATGATCATCGGCAGCTTGTTGTCTTTGCATAAGCTCACCGCAGTTGCATCCATCACACGCAGGTTGCGCTGCAAGATTTCCATGTAGCTGATCTCGTCAAACTTGACGGCGGTTTTGTCCAGCACGGGGTCGGCGCTGTAGACGCCGTCCACCTTGGTGGCCTTCAGCAGCACGTCGGCTTTGATCTCCATGGCGCGCAGGCTGGCTGCGGTGTCTGTCGAAAAATACGGATTGCCCGTACCCGCGGCAAAGATCACCACGCGGCCTTTTTCCAAATGCCGAATCGCTCGCCGCCGAATGTAAGGCTCGGCCACCTGATGCATGGCGATGGCGCTCATCACGCGGCAGTGTACATCGCGCTTTTCCAGCGCATCTTGAATTGCCAAAGCGTTGATGACCGTGGCCAGCATGCCCATGTGGTCTGCGGAGACGCGTTCCATGTCGCGCGCCTGCTCTGCCACACCGCGGAAAAAATTGCCGCCGCCCACGACGATGGCCATGCTCACGCCCATTGCGCGCACGTCAGCGATTTCGCCGGCGACCTCATGTACGCGCGCCACATCCACGCCAAATCCTTGGCCTGCGGCCAGAGCTTCTCCTGAAATTTTCAACAATACCCGTGTATACATGTGCCTGCCCGCAGCGTTGGGAGTAGAAGGATCGCCTGTCCGCAGTATCGCACAGGACTTTTCTCTGGGATAGAGCTGCCGAACCCGGAATTCCTGCGCGCCAGGGAAGATGGGGGAGGTTTGCCTGCAAAAATAATCGCCAAGGGTGCGTGGGCAAGATGGGGGAGCGGGATCGGAGGATGATCCTGCAATCTATTGATTACAAATGGAATGGAGCCTTATTTCCCAAAATTGCAGCGGGATGTAAATTTTTATTGACTCTATACGCATCCCCAAGTACTCTTAAAAGTGCCAAGGTGAACGAGCACACCGGCAGGTCGCGGCGAGCAGAGCGGTAGGAGAAGCGGCCACTTCGGGATGTGTAAGTTTATGATTCGGCAAGTATTTTTGTCGCGTGCATCGGAGACAGCGCAGAGTGTTCCGCACGGAGACAAGCCACGCGTTATTGCAGTAGCATCACGAATCCGGCCAGTGATTTGCAATCAAACGTACCATCTGAGATTGTTGTGCGGTGCAGGAAGTTTTGCCTGAGGCAGAACAGTTTTTACATCCATTTTCCGCTTGCCTGCGTCTAACCCCGCAGGGGGCGATCCCCTCGCGTGCAGGGTTTGTAAACCGGGGCCGACGGTTAGGCATCCGGGATGCAGACGCAGCAGCAGGAAGAACGAGAACGGAACTGGTTTTACTTATTTTTTTTGATGAGGAGATGTCGATCATGCGCTCGAATCTGATTTATGGCGCCCTGACACACGTGAAGAACCGCTACCAGCTATGCCAGCTTGCCTCCAAGGCAACCCGCAAGCTGCACAAGCCCAACACGCGTCTACAAGATACGATGAATGAAGTGCTCTACCGCTTCCGTTCTGAGAACCCGATGGCGCCGGTTGCCCGCGCCACAGAGAGTGAATCTGTCCGCAAGCAGGAGCGTCGCGCCGCATAGGCGCGTCGCCCCGCAGCGGGCACTCTTCCACGGACGCCCGAAAATCCTGTACTCTAATCCCAAATCATATCCAGTGCAGTTCCCACCCTGAAGCGCATCATCCTACCCATAGAAAAAAATCATGACCATCGCAGAGCTGAAAGAAAAAAATATTCAAGAGTTGAGCCGCATCGCGCGCTCGTTGGAAATCCCCGGGGCCAGTGGCCTGCGCAAGCAGGACCTAATCTTCAAAATTCTGCAGGCGCAGAGTGAAAAAGAAGGCCACATCTTTGCCGAAGGCGTGTTAGAAATCCTGCCGGACGGCTACGGATTTTTGCGCTCGCCGGACTACAACTATTTGCCGGGGCCGGATGACATTTATGTTTCGCCGTCGCAGATTCGCAAGTTTGATCTGAAGACGGGCGACACGATTAGCGGCAATGTGCGTCCACCACACGAGGGCGAAAAATACTTTGCGCTGGTCAAGATTGAAGCGATCAACTTCGAGTCGCCCGAGGAGACGCGCAACAAGATTCTCTTCGACAATCTCACGCCGCTCTATCCGCAGGAGCGCATCAAGATGGAGAGCGTGCGCGAGGCCGTCAGTGGCCGCGTCATGGATCTATTGACTCCCGTGGGCAAGGGGCAGCGCGGATTGATCGTCGCGCCGCCGCGTACCGGCAAAACCATGTTGCTGCAGTCCATCGCCAACTCCATTACGGCCAATCATCCGGAGGTGGTGCTCATCGTGCTGCTGATCGACGAGCGCCCGGAAGAGGTGACCGACATGCAGCGCTCGGTCAAGGGCGAGGTCATCAGTTCCACGTTTGACGAACCCGCTGCGCGCCACGTGCAAGTGGCCGAGATGGTCATCGAAAAAGCCAAACGTCTGGTTGAGCACAAGCGCGACGTGGTGATTCTGCTGGATTCGATCACGCGTCTGGCGCGCGCCTACAACACCATCGTGCCGCCGTCGGGTAAGGTGCTCTCGGGCGGTGTGGACTCGAACGCGCTCCAGCGCCCCAAGCGCTTCTTTGGAGCGGCGCGCAACATTGAAGAGGGCGGCTCGCTGACCATCATCGCCACAGCGCTGGTCGATACCGGCTCCCGCATGGATGAGGTGATCTTCGAAGAGTTCAAGGGCACCGGCAACATGGAAGTCATCCTGGACCGCAAGCTGGTCGATAAGCGCGTCTTCCCGGCCATTGATATTCAACGCTCCGGTACCCGCAAGGAAGAGTTGTTGATTGCCAAGGATGAGTTGCAGCGCATCTGGCTGCTGCGCAAGGTGCTCAACCCACTTTCCCCCGTCGAGGCCATGGAGTTGCTCGTAGACAAGCTGGGCAAGGCTCGCAACAACGCTGAGTTCCTGCAAAATATGAACTCGCTGTAGTGGGACTCCCCGGTCTCAGAATCGAGACCGGGGGCACCCGAAATACCCAAGGCCCGGCAGATTTCCTGCTGGGCCTTGGTGTTTTTCGCGCATCTTCGATCCGGTTCGTGCCAAGGTGCAGCGGCATTCTGAGCGCAGCGAAGAATCCAGAGAAGCCGAGCCTAGTCATTTTTATCAGCATCAGGGTAAGGTTTTTTTACGATTGCTACTTCAAAATGCGAACGGGGGCATCTAACAAGTAGAGGTATTAGTGATGGCGACAACGCAGAACCACATTCATGGCAAAGAAGCGCAACGGTTTGGCACGGTGCAGTCCCATGCTGGGCTGGGATTGGATGCAGCCGTGCGCAAGGAGATTTGCGAGAAGCTGAACCTGTTGCTGGCCGACACGCTGAGCTTGCGAGATTTGTACAAAAAAAGTCATTGGCAGGTTTCCGGGCCGAACTTCTACCAACTTCATTTGCTTTTTGATAAACATTTTGGCGAGCAGGCGGAAATGGTAGACACGCTGGCCGAGCGCATCCAAACCTTGGGAGGGGTAAGCGTGGCCATGGCCGCCGATGTGGCCGAATTCACACGGATTCCGCGCGCGCCGAGAGGCAGTGAGCCAGCCGCCAGCCAGATTGAGCGCCTTTTGCAGGCGCACGAAATGGTGATCGTGGATGCACGTGCGGTTGCGCACCAGGCCGCAGGACTGGGCGATGATGGCACGAATGATCTGCTGGTGGGCGCTGTGGTGCGCCCCAATGAGATGCAAGTCTGGTTTCTGCGCGAGCATCTGGTGTAAGGTTGGGGGTGCGCCTGCGCAGGAAACAGGCTGGGGCGCACCCGCTGACGGAACGGTGCATAAGTTTTCATATTGGACGACAACAGGCAGCCGATACAACCGGTGAGGGAGAGGGTGTGCGCGGCGGCCTCCGCAACTTTCTGTGCGTCCACGCATCTACATCCATAGGTGGCAGCGATGATTCCCATCCTGAGTTTTTTTGTTCATTACGGTTATTGGGTGCTCTTCCTTTGGATTCTGGTGGAGCAGCTTGGTCTGCCGTTGCCGAGCACGCCTGTGCTGTTGACCGCGGGCACGCTGAGCGCAACGCACATGCTGGGCTTGGCGGGAATTCTGGTCACGGTGCTGGCCAGCAGTCTGATCGCCGACTCGGTTTGGTTTACGCTGGGCCGCCAGTACGGGGACACGGTCACCAAGTGGATTTGCAAGCTGTCTCTGGAGGCCTCGGCGTGCGTGCGCCGGGCAGAGGATATGATCGCCACGCGCGGTGCTGGCGCACTGGTGATCGCCAAGTTTATTCCTGGACTTAACCTGATGGCCGCGCCTATGGCCGGGCAAAGCCAGATGGAGTACCGCAGCTTTTTACTCTATGACACGGCGGGCACACTGCTCTGGGGCACGACGTTTGTGCTGGCCGGACGCTTCTTTGGCGATGCACTGCGCCGGAACCAGGATGCGCTGAATTGGATGAGCCGCTTCGCTCTGGCGGCCTTTGTGGTGGTGGTGGCGGTGCTGCTGGTGGGGCGTATCTGGCGGCAACGGGCTTTTTTGCGCAAGGTTCGTTCCATGCGTGTGGCTCCGCAGGATTTGAAGAAGATGATGGACAACGGCGAGGAGGTCTTTATCGTGGATCTGCGGCACCCGCTGGATTTTTTGCCGGATCCGCGGCTGTTGCCCGGGGCCGTGCGCTTGCAGCCAAATGAAGTGGTGCAGCGCAGCGCCGAACTGCCGCGCGACCGCGACATCATCGTCTACTGCACCTGCCCGAATGAAGAGGCCAGCGCCAAGGTTGCCCTGACCATGCGGCGGCTGGGCATTGAGCGCATTCGCCCGCTGCGCGGCGGCTTCCAAGAGTGGAAGCAACTGGGCTATCCACTGAGCGAGGTGAAGGTGCAGACGCTGTCGTCAGCATCGTAGCCATCTGCGATTTGTAGAAGCGAAGCATGCAGCCGGATGCAGGAACAACTGCACCCGGCTTTTTGCGTTAGCGGATGGGGAAGTTGAAGCCAATGCCAAAGGACAAGATCGGGTAGACCGTGAGTACGTTCAGATCGTTTTTATATTTGGCGATCTGGGCCTGCACGTCACTTTGCAATTGCTGGTCCGAGGAAACGTTGACGCAGTTGGAACCGGTGGCGTCGCAGACCTGGCCCTGCGGCAGGGTGAAGTTGACCGAGGGAGCGCCGGTAAAGGCCACGCCAATCTCAAAGGGAAACGAGACGTGCCCGCCGGTGCGGGAGATGATGTTGCCCCAGCCGGTGGTGAGCGTAAAGGCTGGATTGTTGGCGTGGAAGCCAATGGTGGCCGTGGCCTGCACCGGGTTGGATGCGGACGAGTAGTAGGTATTGTTGTTGACGGTGAAGGATGTGCCCGCGCCCACGGTGCCGGTGGCGTTGACGGAGTTCTGGTTGTAGAAGAGCATGCCGGGACTGAGCCGAAAGCCATGAGTGGGGAAGGGATAGTAGTCCACATCCACGCCCATGCTGGCCAGGCTGAGGTTGCCGCCAAAGGTGAAACCGTTGGTGTTGATGTTGTTGACGGAATAGCCGAAGACGTCGCCATTCAGGCGCAGATTCAGGTGGCGGTCAATATCCGTTGCCGCTTGCAAGTTAATTCCCATCAAAGAGATGCCAGCACCCAAGCCGGCACGGGAAAAGGGTGCCATGGATGCACTGGCTGGGTGGAAACTGTGGGTTGAGGTCGAAGCCGAGGACTGCATCGGCGCAGACAGGCTAGAAGAGGATTGGGCAGATGCGCTGAGTGTAGCGCCCAAGGCGAGCAGAGAAACTGCAACAAACCGACGCATAAAGGAGACCTCGTTGAAGTTGGTTGCACAAATACAGCATGCGGAGATTCTGCACGGGATATACGGTAAATACAAGAAGTATTTACGCGAAATGCATAGGGAGGATTCCGGGGCGGGAATGGCGGCCATGGAATCGAAAAGCGCAGGGGTACGTGCAATTCGGCGCGGAACTGGCCCGCCAGCGGGCGAATTCATGGAAAATTCACACAAATCAGGTACCCTGAACGGGAGAAAACAAGGAACCGGCGGAGAGCGTGGGGACCGATTCAGTGGACAGCAAATTGGCTGCAAACGATCTCTGGCGGAAGGGTGAGTCTGGCCTGGACGGCCTAGGTGCGGGCACGATTCTGCCTGCGCCAGAGACAGTGCCACCGTCGCAGGCACGGGGATTTTTGCGCGCCAAGAGTGACTCCGCACTGGCCGACCGGCTGTTTCAATGGGGCATGCTGGCCTGCGCTCTGACAATTTTTTTGATCGTGCTCTTCATCTTTGGGGAGCTGGCCTGGCAGTCGCGCGAGACCATCGCACGGTTTGGCGTTACGTTTTTCTACCGTGCCGTATGGGATCCGGTGAATGAAAATTTCGGCGCGCGCAGCTTCATCTATGGCACGCTGATCTCCTCCTTCCTGGCGCTGTTGCTGGCCGTACCGCTATCGATTAGCACGGCGGTCTTTATCACCGAGATGTGCCCTGTTCCGCTGCGCAAGCCGCTATCGTTTCTAACGGAGCTGCTGGCGGCGATTCCCAGCGTGGTGTATGGGCTGTGGGCGCTGGTGGTGCTGGTGCCGATTCTGCGCACACAGATTGACCCTCTGCTGATGCGTGCATTGGGCTGGACAGGATTCTTTGATGGCCCGGATTACGGCGTGAGTATGCTGGCTGCCGGAATCATTTTGGCCATTATGATTTTGCCCATCATCTCCTCCATTACGCGTGAGGTGTTGAGCACGGTGCCGCAAAGCCAGCGCGAAGCGGCGCTGGCGCTGGGAGCCACGCGCTGGGAGATGATTCGCATGGGCGTGCTGCCGAATGCGCGGCTGGGGATTGCGGGCGG
>DAHWKP010000222.1:0-24637 GCA_027343585.1 Acidobacteriaceae bacterium | reverse complement strand
CCGAGCCAGCCGCCGATGAGCGCCAGCACAAAGATGCGGATGTATTCCAGATCGAATCCGAGAAAGATCAGCGCAGGCAATGTGAAGATCACACCCGCAGCAATCGACTGGCCGGCATTTCCCGTGGTCTGCACAATGTTGTTTTCCAAAATCGACGCACGCCCCAGCGCGCGCAGCACGCTGATCGACAACACAGCAATGGGAATCGACGCAGCCACCGTCAACCCCGCGCGCAGCCCCACGTACACCGTGACCGCGCCAAAGACCAAGCCGAAGAAGCAGCCAAGCAGCAACGCGCGCGCCGTCAACTCCGGCTGCTCTTGGCCGTCGGCAATGTAGGGAGCAAACTCCGCGCGAGGCGCAGGCGTGGTTGTAGGCGAATTCGGGGCGTGGCTCACAGCATCGGCTCCAGTGCGTGCAAATCGAAATCGTGCGGATCGGCTTGAGTGTACGCGATGGGCCTGCACGCGAAAAGTGTGGCTGTTTTTGCAGGCGCGTCCTCTACAGATTTACCCAAGTGCGCGCCTATGTTTGCCGCAGCGTTTCCGCGCCCTTCCGGCGTATCCTCAAACCAAGGAGTCCTGTCATGCTGCGTTGGTTTCTCGATCGCAAGATTGCCGCCGCCGAACGGGAACTGGGCGTTCCCGCCACAGAGACGCGCTACCTGCTGCGCCACTCCATTGCAGCGCTGTTTGCTTACTCCAGCCTGCGCAAGCTTGCACGCTTCCACGGCCCATTGCCCGCCGATGTTTACGCTGCCGCAAAAATCGCCGCCTACCGACAACAGGATTGCGGAAGCTGCCTGCAAATTACCGTGAATCTGGCCAAAAAAAGCGGCGTCTCCACGGAGCTGATCCGCACGCTGCTCGACGGCCGCACCGATGTGCTACCCGAAGAATTGCGCGAAGTCAGCCAGTACGCATCCGAACAGGCCAATCGCATCGACAACCCTGTGCTGCGCGAACGACTGCGCCAGCGCTATGGTGACGAGGGCCTCATTGCACTGGCCCTGGCCATCACCAGCGCGGGCACCTTCCCTACCTTCAAGCGCGCGGTGGGCCTGGCCACAAGCTGCTCCCAGGTGTGCATCGACGTGTAAGGTGCACCGCCTGCGCACGACAAGCTGCAAAAAATCCTTTACAATGGCGGCAAGTACGATCGGCAAGTGAGCGAGGTGCGTCTTCCGCAAGTTGCTCCCAGATCGGAGAACCGTCTGGCCCGCGGCCCGGACGGCGACGGCGGCCCCGTCGGAGACTTCCGCATGGCGTGCGGTGGTGCGCGTGCTGCGAAGTCCGGCGCAGACCCTGCCCAGAGCTGTGCGCGTGCTGCGATCTCCCGTCGAGGATGTCAGCTGCGCGCTTCTGCCCTCCGTCTGCCGCATCTGCAATCAACCACTTCTACATCTGTCCACGTCGCCCGTCTGCCACGCCTGCTGGCACGCTCTTCCCGAACAAACATCTCCAAGCTGCTCGCTCTGCGGAGAAGCCTTCGACATTCAGCGCGGCTTTCGGCGCTTGGAATCGGCAAATACACTCTTTCCAGAATCTCTCTGTGAACTTTGCGAGCGCGCACGCCCCCCCTTCGCGCAGGCTGCGGCCTATGGCGTGTATCAAAACACGCTGCGCGCGCTGATTCATCTGCTGAAGTATGAGCGTGTGCCCAGCGTGGCCGCGCCGCTGGGCGCCTTGCTGGCGCAAACAATTGCCAAGATGCCCAACCTGCCCGACTCCCTGACCATGGTGGCCGTGCCGCTCCATGCCAGCAAAGAACGCCAGCGCGGATTCAATCAAACGATTCTTTTGGCAGAGGCAACGCTGCGCGCACTGCGCAAACAACAAGGAACGCCGCGCGCACCCGGCCTGCCGCAATTGGAACCAGCGCTGTGCGCCCTGGGCCGCCAGCGCGCCACTGAAAGCCAGTCCAGCCTTAGCCCACGAGATCGCCGCCGCAACCTGCGCGGAGCGTTTTTCGTGGCAGAGCCGCAGCGAATCGCAGGCCGCTCCATTCTATTGCTCGACGATATTTACACCACCGGCGCTACGGCGCGCGAGTGTTCGCGCGTCTTGCTGGCCGCCGGAGCCACGTCAGTGTATGTGGCCACGCTGGCCCGCTCGCAGCGTGAAGGCGTGGCCTTGTGGGATGCGCCCTCCCTAGGCGCGAAGATTGCAACGACACCAGACTTGCCAAGGAGTGCAGAGCCATGCCGTACGCAAGCGCCATCGTAAACACGCGCAGACAGAAGCCCGCCGGGCGCAGGGCCACCGGCAAACCAAGCCCGTCACCCACGCTGCAAGTCGAGTCGAGCGCCGTGCGCGCCATTAGCAACGCGGGCACGCAGGCATTGCAAACGCCGGTGTTGGTGCTCAACGCATCGTATGAGCCAATCAATATCTGCGGCGCGCGTCGGGCGCTGGTGCTGGTGCTCAAAGGCGTGGCCGCCACGGAGGAGGAACGCAGCTTTTCGCTGCACGCCGCGCGCGTCAACATGCCCATGCCCTCTGTCATTCGCCTGCTGGAGTATCGCAGAATTCCGCATCAGACGCGGGCCTTATCGCGCAAAAATATTTTGCTGCGTGACCGCAACACCTGCCAGTACTGCGGCGTGGTGCTGCCTGCGGCAGAGCTGACCCTGGACCACGTAATTCCCCGCTCGCGCGGTGGCTTGTCCACTTGGGAGAATCTCGTCGCCTGTTGCCACACCTGCAATCGCAAAAAGGGCAGCAGCCTGCCACAGGAGTTGGACGACATGCAGCTGCAACGCCAGCCACGTCCATTTTCATTGCACACCAGCCGCCACATCCTGCGCATGATCGGCTCCAGCGACGCGCACTGGAAGAAATATTTGTTCTATTAACGCGCACGGCTGCTACGATCAGTCTCGCAGCCTATGCAGCCCTCTCCCATCCACATCCGCACATGCTCACTTTGTGTAGTTTGGTTGCACATTATTCTGCAATCGCTGTATAGATAGAGATGCCGCTTGAATCAATTGTTTGCTTGCAACCCATGTAAGGAAGTCATCATGTCGCATCCATTGCAAACGCGAAACAGTACACCACATTGCTTTTATCGATTTTTCCCTGCACTGTATGCCGCATGCACACTGATCATCTTGTTTGGCTACGTGCGCTATGATCCATACAAAATTGATGGAGATGCCGTTTCTTACATGGATATTTCCAGTTCTATTCTTCATGGAAGGTGGCATGAAGCAGTCAATGGAATTTGGAACCCTGGATATCCCGCACTACTGGCTCTGGGTAAATTACTAACACACGCGGACCGATTCCACGAACTCCAGGTATTTTACTGGGTGAATTACTTTGTGTATTGCCTGGCAATTGCTTGTGCCACCTATCTAGTTCAGTCCATCTTAAATATACGATCCACGTATACACAGGAAACACCATCTCCATACACATGGTCAATCTCCAGTCCAGCCCTTTACATTGCTGCCTATTCCATTGTTTTCTATTCCTGGCAAATGGAATTTTCAATTGGCAATGTTCACGTCGATGGCCTTTTCGCGGCGATGATGCTTTTGGCTGTAGCCTGTTTGCTTCGTGTAGTTTTTATAGGCAGCATGCCATCATCCATAGGAGCTGGCGTTGCGCTTGGAATTGCATACTGGGTTAAATCGCCCGGATTTGTTTTAGGCATGTTGTTATTGATTGGATTTTACATTTTTCAACGGGTATTCCCGCAGTCTTCACGCGCGCCAAAGTTACTACTTGCTAGTATGATCGTATTTTTTTTGATTATTGCACCATATGTTACTGCCCTATCGCTGCAAAAAGGAAGGCTGGACTGGGGTGACTCGGCCTCACTAAATTATGCTTGGTATGTTTCTGGTTCGGAGCCAGTCCACATTTTGAACGATCAACCCTGGAGATTTGGAAATGCCAGCGTGCACTTGCTGCACCCTGAAAAGAAAATCTTATCTGATCCTGTCATTGTAGAGTACTCACACTTTCCCAATGCGTCCGACGGTGCATGGATTGACCCCAGCTACTATCACGATGGCACGATCCCCCATTTCAACTTAAAATTGCAAATTCATATATTTTTGCAACAATCCAGGCGCTTTGCCGTTTTTTTAATCGCACACGGAATATTTCTTATCGTACTTGCTCTATATATTGGATGGCTTTGCTTTACGTTTCCGATCGGCTGGCCCCGCGCCCTACTCTTACTTATATGGACGGAGCTTTTATTCATCTGTGCAATGTATGTTGCCATTCATTTCACAGATCGATATGTCAGTGGATTTTATTGGATTGCATGGATCACGACGCTCGGATTTTTTTCTTCAGACATTCTATCTTCCAAGGAGCGGCATTTCATCGAAGCTCCGGTTCTTTTACTTTCTGCAATCATTCTTTTACTCGGATTGCATGCAGTGATTAAAGATAGAGAGGCATCTATTTTTGCCTCTCGTACTTATGGCTGGTATCAACAAGATGTGTTTCAACTTGCCAAGGAACTCCCACTGCATGGAATTATCCCCGGCAGCAAAGTTGTTTGCTTCTACTCCGAAGGTGGAAGCGCATATTGGGCGCGCTTGGCCGCCGTCCATATTACGGCAGCAATCTACGATACACGCTACTTGCACGACGCAGAAAGCTCGAATTTAGCCTGGGAGAGCCTTCCCAATAAAGCTACAATCTTTCAGGCACTGCATCAGGCAGGAATAATTGGCATCGTGGGTTGGTTCGATTTCCCTCCAACACAAGATCAACTCTGGATACACTTGACAGGGCATTATTACTTAGCACCCGTACTTGCCAATGAAAATTTACCTACGGCTCACTAGTCCACCGCCGTCGCCTGTTGCTGCGCTTTGTTTGCTTTCGAAATAAAAATATTTGTTCTATTAACGCGCACGGCTGCTACGATCAGTCTCGCAGCCTATGAAGCCCTTTCCCTCGACACCCGCTCCCACGACTCCTGCCCCCACAGACACACGCATTGCTGTTTGCACACACCCCAGCGAACCGCGCTGGCTGCAAGGATTTTTGCTGCTGCTGGCTGCGGCCTACGCCGCACTGTTGGTGCGCTTTCCCAATCCATTTTTTGCCGATGACAGTTTTTTTTATCTGCAAGTGGGCCGCAACTTTGCCCTCGGCCACGGCTGCACCTTCAACCGGCTGATGCCAACCAATGGCTACCATCCTATTTGGATGCTGCTCTGCGCGCTGGTCTACAAGCTCTTTCCGGGGCGTACATCCGGCCTGCACGCCGTGGCGGCACTCATCGTGCTGCTGAATCTGGCCACGCTGTGGCTGGCGCAGCGACTACTCCATAAGCTGGGGACGGAGGCTTGGATCGCTTGGACCATTCTGCTGCCCTTTCTCTTCGGCCTACAATTGGGCACGGAATCCTCCCTGAGTGCAGCGATGCTGGCGGCCTTGTTGTTGGCGCTGCATGCCTGGATGGAATCCCCGTCCGGCACTGCGGCATTTCTGTTCAACGCCGCAGCCATGCTGGCCGTGCTCTGCCGACTGGACTCGATCTTCATCATCGCCTCCATCTGGTTTGCCGCGCTCCTGTGGGCAACGCGCCAATCGGATCGCCGCCCGTTGCGCTGGCACTTGCAGTGCATTCCGGTCTACATCTTCTTTTGGGGCGGCTACCTGCTGACCAATCTTGTCTGGTTCCACAACATCGTCCCCATCAGCGGCCTGTTGAAGTCCAGCAACAACTGGGATCATCGTTTTGGCCACAATCTGCCGCACACGGCGCTCATCGCGTTGATGCTGGCAGCGATGTCCCTGCTGATCCTTTGGCGCAGGCAGCGGGATCGCTGGTTGCTTTACGTGGAGCTACCGTTCTTTGTCGGCGTGTTGCTGCACGCGGCCTACATTACGCTGCGCATGACCAGCGAAACGCGCTGGACTTGGTATTACACCAGTTGGGCACTGTTGGCCGCATTGATGTCGGCACGCGCAACCGCTTGTCTACTGCGCACGCAGCATGGGTCGCGCACTCCACGCTTGTTGGCCACGGCTTGCGCCGCGTTGCTTTCGCTTGCCCTCTTCCAACACTACGGCTGGCATCACTCCAAACTACAATCCTTGCCCTTGCCGCCGGTACAGTTCGAACAAACGCTGGAAGCGCAGGATCACATCCAACGCGTGCTCGCCTATGACCAGCCCGGAGCCATGGCTTATTACTCCAACATTTCCGTAGTGCCCATTGATGGGCTGATGGGGAATTTGGACTTTCAGCGGGAGTTGGCCCATCAAGGACTGCAAGAGTTTCTGCACCGCGAAAAGATTGAAGCGTTTGTCGGGCCGCCTGTCCCCTTGGATGCCTGGGGCAAGCGCACCTACTGCGATCAGATTTTTTTGGAGAGTACACGCTTTACCTGCGCCCCGATCGGCCACGGCCTTTGGACAATCACTGGCGTGGAGGTCTACGCGCGCCGCCCCTTCCAGCCCGCGGGATTCCTCGCCTTGTCGCCTGCGCAAATTTTATGGAACCAACCCAACTACGTGGCCGTCTGGCGCATTGCTCAGCCTTAGTTCTGTATTCCCCAAAGAGGGGAATACACATCGGCCTTATTCATAGGCAAGAGCATCGATGGGGTCTTTCTGCGCGGCCTTAAAGGCCGGGTACAGCGCGCCCAGCAAGGCTCCGACCAGAGCCAGCAGTGAGCCTTGCAGCATCCAATGCGTCGTAATCACAAATGGAATCGTCGGGAAGCGATGCAGCACCACGGCGCGCACCCCGTAGCTCAAGCCAATGCCCGCGCCCACGCCGCCCAAGGCCAGCAGGCCCGTCTCTCGCAGCACCAGCGCCACCACATACGCACGCGAAGCGCCCAGCGATTTCAAAATGCCAATCTCGCGTGTCCGCTCCATCACGGCTGTGTACATGGATTGAAAGATCGCCAAAAATCCGATGAGCACTGCGATCCCCGTGACCACATTCAGGCTGATGGTCAACGCAGGAATCTTTGACGGCGTTAGTTGCGACAGCATCTCTTCCATCGTCTGCACCTGATAATCCGCCATGCCGGGCGTGGAGAGAATCTCCTGCCGCACGGCGGGTTCAAACTGCGTGCCGTCGGTGCGCAAGTAAAAGATGGAGGCATTGCCAGGCGAGCCGATCATGCTGCCCAGCGTGGTGATGGGCACGTATTTTCTGCCGCCACGTCCGTGGCGCACAATGCCGCAGATGCGGAACGGGTGTTTCAGAATCTCGATGGTCTCGCCGACGTGATGGCCGCCGTCGCTGGCGGCAAAGATGTCGTCGATAATGACATCATCCGGCCCTTGAAACGGTGTGCCTTCGAGAAAAACAAAGGGGCGCAGGCCGTTGAAGCTCTTGTAGTCGATGCCGAAAATGTTCTCCACCGAAGTGCCCAGCGTCAGTTGCACGATCACCGGAGCAGCCACGGCCACATGCGGCAGCTTGTCCAACACGCCCGCGATCTTGGCCGGAACCGGCGCGCCGCCAAAGCCGGCCAGAAAGCTGGCGTTGGCCGGGCGCACCACCATGTCGGCACCAATGCCGTTGGTGCGGGATTTGGAGTCGTTGAGAATCCCCAGCATAATCGAGGTAATGCAGAGGATCATGACGATTTCAATGGCCACGGCGGCCAAGCTCAGCAGGGAGCGCAGCGGTCGGTGCAGCAGGTTGCCCAGAATCAACTTATGCATTTGTCTTTGCCTTGCAATCTCCCTTATAGTATAGGGCGAAGCGCACCAGCCGGTTTTTTTGCACAGAAAGCGCTCATTTTCCACGGATTGCAGCCGATTGTGTTGAAGAAGGCAGATTTCTGTGGAAATCTGCTTGCGACTGTGGAATTTTTGGCGGATAGACAGAGCAATCTGTCATCCTGATTCGAAGTGTGTTTTGTGTGGGGTTCGGAAGCAGAACCTGCAGGCGGGAGGCTACGGCGTGCAAAACCCGGCCAATCCAGAGAAGTCCTTCGGACCGCAGCTCAAGCGTGAGCGCGAGCGGTGCGGCATCACGCTGGACAGTATCTCCGCCACCACCAAAGTCACCATACGCTATCTGCAAGCCTTGGAAGCCGAGCGCTTCGACCAACTCCCCGGCGGCATTTTGAGCAAAGGGATTGCGCGCGGCTACGTGCGCTGCCTGGGGTTGGATGAAGTGGAGTGGATGCGTCGCTATACCGAAGCGCGCAAGGATGCCGCCGAGCTCGCAGAGGCGGGCGTAAGCGCATTCGCACTGAATGTTTCCACCAACCGTGCTTCCACGCCGTCGGCGCACTTTTCCATCCTGCGCTGGACGGGTGTGGGAGTATTGCTGTTGTTGCTGGCCGGCTTTGGCTGGTTTGTTTGGAGCTATCTGCACATGCGCGCCAACAGCGCACAGATCCCGCAGGTTCCTGCCGTGTATGCAGCGCAGGTTCCCGTCGGCGAACCCACAGCCGCACCGGCTGCGCAGCCCTCTGTATCCGCACAAAAGCTGCACAGAAAACATCCTTCCCCTGCCCCGCACCAACAAGAACCGCAAGAGCACCCAGAAACTTTGATACCCTAAGAGCAGTGTCCGGCAGGCGAGCAACTGCGCCGGGCGTTTGATTCATGCCGGGCCGTTGGCGCAAGCCAGCCTGCGCCCGCCCATCCTAGCTGGAGGAACAGCGTTTGTCACATCAGGACCGTTTCTTATTCACTTCGGAGTCCGTCACGGAAGGCCATCCCGACAAGATCGCCGACCAAATCTCCGACGCCATTTTGGACGCCTGCATTGAGCAGGATGCACAGAGCCGCGTGGCTTGCGAGACACTGACGGCCACCGGGCTGGTGGTCATCGCCGGGGAGATCACCACACGCGCCTACGTGGACTTTCAATCGCTGGTGCGCGGCGTGGTTGCTGCCATTGGCTATGACAACGCGCTCTATGGATTTGACTCCAACACCTGCGCCGTTATCTCCACCATCAACAAGCAATCCGGCGACATCGCCATGGGCGTGGACACCGGCGGTGCGGGCGACCAGGGCATGATGTTTGGCTACGCGACCAACGAGACCGAAGAGCTGATGCCGGCGGCCATCTCGCTGGCGCACAAGCTGACCCGTCGCCTGACGGAAGTGCGCAAGAGCGGCCAGTTGAGCTATCTGCGTCCCGATGGCAAAAGCCAGGTCACCGTGGAGTATGACGCCAACAACAAGCCTGTGCGCGTCGATGCCGTGGTCATCTCCACGCAGCACGCGGAAACGATCGGCACCGAGCAGTTGCGCGCCGATATTTTGAAGCACGTCATTCAGGCCACCATTCCGGCCAGCCTGCTCGACGCCGACACCAAGTACCACATCAATCCCACGGGCCGCTTCGTCATCGGCGGGCCAATGGGCGACACCGGCCTGACCGGACGCAAAATCATCGTGGACACTTACGGCGGCATGGGTCGGCACGGCGGTGGTGCCTTCTCAGGCAAGGATCCGACGAAGGTGGATCGTTCCGCTGCGTACATGGCACGCTATATCGCCAAGAACATTGTGGCCGCGGGTCTGGCGAATCGCTGCGAGGTTCAGCTTGCCTACGCCATCGGCGTGGCGGAGCCGGTCAGCGTGTTGGTCGACACCTTCGGCACGGGTGTGGTCGATGCCAAAAAGTTGCAGGAGTTGGTGCGCGCCAACTTCCAGTTGACGCCCAAGGGCATCATCGAGAGCCTGAAGCTGCGCCGTCCCATTTATCGCAAGACGGCAGCCTACGGCCACTTTGGCCGCACCGACGCCGACTTCACTTGGGAGGCGACCGACAAGGCCAAAACCCTGCGCGAGCAGGCCGGCGTCAAAGGCGAACTGGCGGGAGCCAAGAAGTAATCCATTCCGCAGCAAACAGACAAAGGGCAGGCGCGCAGCCTGCCCTTTGCTTTGCGCTGAAAAAATTCTTTTACGGGCAAGATTCGGATAGGCAACCCACAGCGAAGCTGTCATGCTGGGAATTGTGAACCGCTCCCACCACGCCATCGACGCCGCCGCAGCCTGGCGACAGATTGCCGCGCGCGACGCCAGCGCCGATGGGCAATTTGTTTATGCCGTGCGCACGACGGGCATTTACTGTCGGCCCTCCTGCCCCAGCCACGTCGACCCGCAGGCGCAATCCTCGCTGGGCATGACACCTGCGCAGTATCGGGCACGTGGCGCGCAGCAAAACATCCGCTACGCAACCGCACCTTGTGCTCTGGGACATATTTTGGTCGCAGCAACGGAGCGTGGTATCTGTTCTGTGGCGCTTGGCGACGGCCCGGCTCAACTGGCGGCGCAGCTACAACAGGAGTTTCCGCAGGCAGCAATCACGCAGGATGCCGCCGAATTGGCTCCAGCGCTTCTGCAAGTGCTCTCGCATCTTTCCCAGCATCCACGCAGCATTGAGTTGCCGCTGGACATCCGCGCCACAGCCTTTCAGCAGTGCGTCTGGCAGGCGCTGCGGCAAATACCGCGTGGACAAACGGTCAGCTACGCGCAACTGGCCGCCTCGCTCGGCCAGCCGAAGGCTGCGCGCGCCGTGGCCCGCGCCTGCGCACAGAACCCCATCGCGCTGCTCACCCCGTGCCACCGCGTAGTCGGCTCAGATGGCCGGCTCTCTGGTTACCGCTGGGGTGTGCAACGCAAGCGGACTCTGCTATATCTGGAGGCGAACGAGTAAATCTCATTTTCAAGAGCAGTGCTCCCCACCGCTGCCAGTTCAGGAGTCCCTATGCAGTGCTTCCGCACACCTCATCGCACCCGCACCTTCTTGCTCGCCATAGCCGTCCTCTGCTGGGTGGCCACAGCAGTCCCCACACAGGCACAATGGTGGAAAAAGCCGCAACGCTTGGGCTACTCCTACGTCTACGGCCCCTACAACGCCGTTTTTCTGCAAGGGGGACGCGGCCTGGACAAGCTGATGTCCGAGAAGGACACGCTCTTTGGCGCTGATTCCCCTTGGACCCTGACCGCCTGGGTGCGCAGCAGTGAGGCAACCGCAGCGCCCACGCTCTTTGCCGGTATGGGCGAGTCCACGGGTGAGTATGCACGCTTCCTGGGAGTCGATGGCGGCAAGGTCGTCCTCTGGATGGGCCAGAACAACGAACTCCCCAGCACTGTTGCCTGGACCCCGCAGCAGTGGCACCTGCTGGCGGCAACCTTCGATGGCACCACCACGCGCCTCTACGTGGATGGCGCGCAGGCAGCCAGCGCGCGCCTAGTCTTTGGGCCTGTCAGCGCCCAGTTGTCCCTGGCTCCGGTGCAACTGCCGTGGAGCCAAGGCGAACACTTCGGCGGCAAGATCGCCGCCCTCACCGTGGAGCGGCACGCTCTGGATGCAGCAGCGATTCAATCGCTCTACACGCACCGGCCAGATTTTTCTCTCATTGAGTTTGAAGAAGGCTCCAAGCCTTGGCCCGTGCAATTTTACGGTCAGGTTGGCTACGACGCGCCGCAAGATCCCTCAATTATGCCCAAGTCCGCAGCGCCCTTTTCGCAGCCCGTAGCGCAGCCGGTGGTGAGCGGCAAGCCGCTGGTGCAGAACGCAGCCGATGACTGGACGCTGGCCCACGGCTGGATGCTGACGCCCGCCCCCAAAGTGCAGGCCACGGCAGCACAAATCTCCACACCGGGCTACAAAACCACCGGCTGGATGGCCGCCACTGTTCCCGGCACCGTACTGACGACCATGGTCGATCGCGGCCTCTATCCGGACCCGGATTACGGATTGAACAATCTCGCCATTCCAGAATCGCTCAACAAGCAGGACTATTGGTACCGCATGCAATTCGTGGCCCCCAGATTCACCGCCGGGCAACAGGAGACGCTCACCTTCAATGGCATCAACTACGCCGCCGAGGTCTGGCTGAATGGCCACAAACTCGGCAGCATCCGTGGCGCATTTATTCGCGGCAACTTTGATGTCAGCGGCCTGCTGCTGCCGGGCAAGGCGAATGCCCTGGCCGTGCGCATCAGCCCACCACCCCACCCCGGGATCCCCAATGAGCAATCCATTCGGGGTGGCCCCGGTGAAAACGGCGGAATTATGTGTATCGACGGCCCCACCTTTGTCGCCACAGAGGGTTGGGACTGGATTCCCGGCATCCGGGACCGCGACACCGGCTTGTGGCAGGACGTACATCTGCACGCCACGCGCAGCGTGAAAATTGGCGATCCGCAGGTGATCACGACACTGCCGCTGCCAGACATCTCCCGCGCCGATGTTGCCATCACGGTGCCGGTGCAAAACCTATCGGATGCGCCCGCGCCTGTTACCGTCACAGCCGCCTTTGGTGACGTCACTGTGACAAAGCATGTGACAGCACAGCCGGGAGCGAACATAGTCACACTGACGCCTGCGGAGTTCCCGCAACTGACCGTGCAGCATCCGCACCTGTGGTGGCCCAACGGCTATGGCGACCCGTACCTGTACACGCTGAAGCTGACAGCACAAAGCGCAGGCGGTGAGTCCGACCAGAAGCAGCTTGACTTTGGCATCCGCGAAGTGACCTACGAGCTGAGCTTGCTCGATGATGCCGGGCATCTGCGCCGCGTAGAGTTTTCGCCCACGGAGGCCCATGCGCATGACGAGCATGTGGTCAACGTCAGCCATCGCGGTATGCGACAAATTCCCGACGGCTGGGCGGCCTCGCTGATGCCGGGCGCGGAAAAATCGCCAGCCATTCATACGTTGGACGATTTGCAAATGACGCCGTATCTGGTCATCAAGGTCAACGGCGTGCGCATCGCCGCGCGCGGTGGCAACTGGGGCATGGATGATGCGCGCAAGCGTGTCTCGCGCGAACGGCTGGAGCCATACTTCCGCCTGCACCGCGACGCGCACGTCAACATCATCCGCAACTGGGTAGGCCAAAGCACGGAAGAGACTTTTTACGAACTGGCCGATAAATACGGCCTGATGGTCTGGAATGATTTTTGGGATTCCACGGAAGATTACAACGCGGAGGCCGAAGACCCTGCGCTGTTCCTAGCCAATGCGCGCGATACGATCTCGCGCTATCGCAACCATCCCTCCATTGTGATCTGGTGCGGACGCAATGAGGGCGTACCGCAGCCGATCATCAGCAACGGGCTGGACGAGCTGGTGCGGACGCTCGATGGCACGCGCTACTACTCGCCCAGCTCCAATCAGATCAACCTGCAAGTCAGCGGCCCGTATCAGTATCAGAATCCCGCACGCTACTACACCGTGCTGAACAAGGGATTTTCCGTCGAGACGGGCACGCCATCGCTTTCCACGCTGGAATCTTTTGAACACTGGATCCCCAAGGCCGATCAGTGGCCGGTGAGCGATGACTGGGCCTATCACGACTGGCACCAAACGGGGAATGGAGCGACCGCGCCGTTTATGGCCGAGGTGAGCAAGGAGTTTGGCGCGGCCACCAGCTTGGAAGACTTCGAGCGCAAAGCGCAGATGCTCAACTACGTGGATCACCGCGCCATTTTTGAGGGCTTTAACGCGCATCTTTGGTCCCCCAATAGTGGACGCATGTTGTGGATGACGCAACCGGCCTGGCCGAGCAATGAGTGGGAGATTCTCAGCTCCGATTACGACACGCAGGCCTCGTTTTATGGCGTGATGGAGGCCTGCGAGCCGGTACACGTGCAGTTGGATCTTTCCAATGACACCGTAGCCGTAGTCAATACCACCACGGCTGCGCTGACGGGCGTGACCGTCTCCGCACAGGTGGACTCGCTCGACAATAAGGTGCTCTACAGCCAGCAGCAGACACTCTCCGCTGCGGAGGATGCAACGACGAATGCCTTCACCCTGCACCTGGCTCCGCTGATGGGCACCGGCGTGGTGTTTGTTGAGTTAGAACTCAAAGACACAACCGGCAAGCTGCTCTCGCACAATCTGTACTGGCTGGGGGCCAGCAGCGAGTCTTATCGCGCGCTGAACAAACTTCCCGAAGGCAAACTGGAGGCCGCCGCCACGGTGACGTCACAGGTGGATGGGCAGCGTCACATCACTGTCACACTGAAAAATACAGGTGCTGCTGCAATCCTGCAGACCAAGCTGACCCTGGAAAATGCCAGCGATGGTTCGCGCATTCTGCCCGCATACTACAGCGACAACTACGTGTCGCTGCTGCCCGGGCAGTCGCGTGCGATCAGCATCGACTACCCGGCAGCCGCCGCCAAGGGTACACCGAAGCTAGGATTGCGTGGGTGGAATCTAAATACCACAATACTCCAAGTGTCTTCTCAGTAGCATTTTGGTTCCACTTTACGGAAGAACGGCAGGGCGGAATTTCCATTCCACCCTGCCGTTTTTATTGCATCGGGAGAATGCGCGCTAAACCCCCTGCGGCCAGCGCAGGCTGATTCTCCGGAACCAGGAGCAGACAGTTGGCGCGGGCCTGCGCGGCCAAGTCGCCGGAGCCGTGCCCAGCGACGGGCGTCACCGTGGGTTCCTCCGCAGACGCATCCAACCGAGCAGGGAGAAACCGCGTCAGACCACGCAAAGGCTGCACGTTCTCAGTTAGACGCGCGAACGAGAATGGATGTTGCCAAGCTCGCTCCCCAGCCAGAGCAGCCAGCAGCGGGCGTACAAAGAGCGTGAAGGTAACCATGGCGGAGATGGGGTTGCCGGGTAATCCGAAGAAGTAGAGTGCTGGCAACAGACGATCCGCCGCTGTAGACGCGGGCAAGCGGCCAAAGACAAGCGGCTTGCCGGGCTGGATCCGCAGGCCGGTGAAGAAAAACTCGGCCCCCAACTCCGCCAGCGCCGCTTCGACAAAATCGTACTTCCCCATGGAGACGCCGCCGGTGAGCAGCAGCAAATCCGGCTGGGATTCGCGCGCGGACTCGATGCCGGCGCGAATGGATTCCAGCGTATCGCGGGCGATGGGCTGGCGCAGCGCAATGGCTCCCGCAACGGCCACCAGAGCGGCGGTCGAGTGGCTATTGGAGTTGAAAATCTGCTGATCCGCAATCTGTGGACGGGGATGGGCGGCCTCGACCAATTCATCACCGGTGGCCAGAACGGCCACGCGCGGCTGTGGGAAAACCGATACGCGATCGAAACCACAGGCGGCAGCCATAGCAATCTGCGCGGAGCCGATGCGTGTGCCTATGGCGACCAACTCTTCTCCAGCGCGAGCCTCACTGGCGCGCGCGACCACGTGCGTGCCCGGAGTCAGCGTGCTCTCCGAAGCGAGAGTAATAGTGTTCTCTTCTGAGGCAGTGCGCGTGTGTTCGACCATGAGTACGGCGTCAGCGCCGGCAGGCAGCGGTGCCCCAGTCATGATTTCGATAGCTTCATTCGGGGCCAGCGCGGGCCGGTCGGCGGGCCAGCATTGCCCAGCACGGATTTGCCCCAGCACGCGCAGCGTAGCGCCAGAGCGCACATCCTGCGCACGCACGGCGTAGCCATCACGTGTGGAGCGGGCAAAGGGCGGCTGGTCGCGGTCTGCGCAAATGGGTGCAGCCAGCACGCGGCCCAAGGCCTCGGCCAACGGAACCATGTGCTGCGCTGGGCGTGGGGATTGCAAAATCAACGCAGCATGGGATGCGACGACGGCGCTACCTTCTGCGAAGGCGAGCAGCGAGGGCGCAGCGGGTTGGGCGGGCACAGTGTGCATCTAGCCTCATCATCCTGTATCGAGTGCTTTCGCTGCAAGAACAACGGCCTCTGCGCAAGGCAGAGGCCGCTACCAAGAACTCCGTTCTTTAGAGGATCACTGCTTTCGATAAACGGAGTGGATTTTTTCTCCTGCAGATTGCAGAATTCCGATCGCATCCGCAGCCATGGGGTTGTTCGGATCCAGTTCCAAAAACTTTCTATACGCATCCGCACAGCCTGGAGGCAAGATAATTCTTTGGGTCTTGGGATCGACTGAGGCCTTTTGCACCAGGCTTTGTCCCTTGATGAAATAGGGCAACGCCTTGTTGGGATCGGCGGCGATGGCCTTGTCCGCAGCGACGGCGGCTTGATCGGCTGCTCCCGCTTTATAGAGAACAATGGCTTCATTGCCGTAGTACATGGCGGCATCGGCGGGTTGGGCCTTTACCGCCGCATCAAACGCTGCAGCAGACAACTCCGGCTTGCCCGATGCGGCATACGCATTGCCCAGATCATTTTCCGCAGCACCCAACAAGACGGGATTTGCAGGAGGCTTTGCGTTCAAAAGGCTAATTGTCTTTTGATAGCTGGCGATGGCGGCATCATACTGCTTGGCTCCATCCTGACTCTTGGCCAGTTCGTACCAAACCAGAGGCTCCTGTGGACGCGCCGTTGTGGCCTGCTGTGCCAACTGTACCGCAGAGGTAAAGTTGCCTGCATCGCGCGCTGCGCGAATCTGCTTGATGAGATTGTTGATGTTTTTAACGGTTTGATTTGCACTTTGCACCGCTGCATTCTTTGCACGGTACGCCAGGATTTGTTTCCGTGCATCGGGCGGCAGTCTGTCGATAAACTCCTGCCGGGAAAGATCAAAATCAACCTCTGTGTCGGTGCCGGAGGCCAAAGTAACCTTATCCTGATAATCGACAATATTGGGCAATTTACTCTTGCCCGGAACAGCTGCTACTTGGTTTGCAGGGCCTTTGCGCTGCAGCATGACCGTATATACGCCGGGAGGAATGTTTGCCCCGGAATAATCTCCATTGGCATCGGTGGCAAACGTATAGTCCGCAGCGGCACCGGTTTTGGAGACGATAATCGTCGCATCCGGGATCGCAGCACTCAACGGATCCTGCGCATGGCCATGAATTTTTGCGGGAACAACCGGGGCTGCAGGCTTCTTGTCTGCCGACCACAACGGAGTTGCCGCAGCAAGAAACACCACGGACCAGAGTACTTTATTCATATCGCTTTCTCCCCTAATTTTTTGCTGAGTTCCCTGCTGCTTACTGCCGGAACGTTGAAGACGTACCCATTATATGTCTCGGTTCCGTGTCTTGACGATGATAATTCTACGGTCTGGCATATGGGATGGGGTCGGGCAGGCCTGCCTCGGCAAAGGCGCGCAGGCGCAGAGCGCAACTTTCGCATTTGCCGCAGGCGGCTGCTTGCTCCGCATAGCAGGACCAGGTTGCAGCGAAGGGAGCGCCCAACTCCACGCCCAGGCGAACGATCTGACTTTTTTTCAGCGCAATCAGCGGCGTGACTACAGCGATGTTTCCATCGCGCGTACCGGTGCGAATCAGCTGCTGAAAGGCTTGATAGTAGGCGGGCCGACAATCCGGGTAGCCGGAGCTATCCTGCTCCACCGCGCCGATGAAGATTTTTTCAGCGCCGACGACCTCTGCCCAACTGACGGCGGCAGCAAGAAAATGTGCGTTGCGAAAGGGGACGTAGGTGACGGGAATCTGCGCGCCAATCTCGGCTGCCGCTGGGGCGTCCGGAATAGCAATGGAAGCATCGGTGAGCGCCGAGCCGCCGATCTGACGGAAAAGATCCATACGCAGCGCAAGAAACTTCTGGATGCCGAGCGCCTCCGCAATCGCGCGCGCGCTTTGCAGTTCGCGCTGCTCCGTGCGCTGGCCGTAGCTGAAGTGCAGCGCAAAGACCTCATGCTCGCGTGCGGCCAGGGTGGCGCAGACGGCAGAATCCATGCCTCCAGAGAGGCAGACCACTGCGCGGGATTTATGAGACGCGGTCATCTGTGTGCGATCGGCTAGGTGCCATTTTCCTGTTTGTATTGTGCCTGTCCGCGCGGGATTGCTCAAATTGTGTGGGCGGGATGGGGCAGCTAGACGCCCTTGGTCTGCGGTTCCCAGATGAATTTGTGGATTTGCAGGCTTAGGCGCGCGGGCAATCCGTCGGCCAGCATCCAATCCACCAGAGACTGGGGATCGAGCATACAGTTGGAGGCATCGCGCGTGGCGGCAGGAGTCTTCAAAAATGCGGGCGAAAGTAAAATCTCTCCACAGCGTGCGGCTAGATCGTGTTGCTGTATAAACGCACGCGCGAATTCATAATCGGCGCGATTGGTAAGGACAAACTTCACTTCATCGCGTTGCGTCAGCGCATCCAGATTGGGCAGGTGAAAGCGAGCGCTCTCGCCGGAGCCTGGGCATTTGACATCCATGATCTTATGCACCGCCTTGGGCACGGCAGCGAGCGGGCGCTCGCCACTGGTCTCCATCAGCAACGTGTAGTTTTGCGTGAGCAGACGCTCTATCAACGGCAGCAGTTCGCGCTCTTGCAGCATGGGTTCGCCGCCGGTGAACTCAATCAATCGCACGGGAGCCAGAGCGGCAATCGCTGTTTCCACTTCCAGCTGCGTGTAAGCTTTGCCGCCGGTAAAAGTGTATTCGGAGTCGCACCAGGAACAGCGCAAATTGCAGCCCGACAAGCGCACAAAGATGCACGGCAGTCCGGCGAAGCTCGACTCACCCTGCACGGATTTATACAGTTCAATCAGGCGCACGGAGCTACTCGTAATAGGTGGCAGTGGTGGAACTGGTTTCAAAGATGGTGCAATCCTTGACACTGACGCGACCGTCTGTCATCTCGCGGAGTTGACGGTTGGTTTCGTCAAAGAAGTAACGCGCCAGGTTTTCCGCAGACGGATTGATCGTGGTGAAGGGTTCCAGATCATTGATCATCTGGTGATCGAGATATTCGATCACAGGACGCATCACCAGCTTCAACTGCTTAAAGTCCAGCAGCAGGCCGGCAGCGTCCAGTTCTTTTCCACGCAGCGTGACACGAACAACGTAGTTGTGCCCGTGTGGATTTTCACATTTTCCGCGGTAGTTGCGGAGGTAGTGGCCAGAGGAAAACTCGGCCTCCACGGTAACTTCGTACATGCAATCCCCTTGCAGCCGCGTTAGAAGCGGCCCCTGTATCCATTGTACCCAGTTGGGATGGCTGCTGTACCCAGTTGGGATGGCTGCGGTTTTTTTCGTGTTGGGTTAACCCCGATGCGACGGAGTTGAGTCGCCATGCCTGCGCCGCTCATGGCGTCGGCTGGCCTGCTCAAATAGATCGGTAACCGTGCCGACCAGCGCCGTAATGGCCGCGCCAAGAAAGAAGAGGATGGCCAGAATTCTCCACGTGGCGGCTTCGCCCGGCATGCCAGGATCGGGCGTGCGCTGGAAGAGAAAAAAGCCTGTGAAGATGAGGGAAAAGAGCAGCAAGGCTCCGGCGAGGACATAAAAATTTTTAGACATGGAAGCCTCCACGGCACCGGCTCTTCTAGTTTAGTCCCGCTGGGTGGATGGATTGGGACAGCGCTGCTTTTGCGCAGCGCCACTTGTCTCAGCGGCCTGTTGCGTTCGAGACGCGCTCTGCAGAAAAAAATTCCTCCACATCGCGGATGTGCTGCGTGATGCGATACGGCGGCAGACTCTCCATGAAGATACGACCGTAGCGTTGGCGGTGCAGGCGCGGGTCCAGCATCACCAGCACGCCGCGGTCGTGCAGGGAGCGGATGAGACGGCCAAAGCCCTGCTTGAGCGTGAGCACGGCGCTGGGAATTTGATATTCAGCGAAGGGGCTGCCGCCGTTGGCTTCAATGGCCTGCATGCGCGCAGCGACGACCGGGTCACTGGGCACCGCGAAGGGCAACCGATCAATGATGACGCAGCTTAACTGCTCGCCTTGTACATCCACACCTTGCCAGAAGGAAGACGTGCCGAAGAGCACGGCATTGGGCGTGGAGCGAAATTGATCGAGCAATGCGCTGCGCGGCGCATCGCCCTGCAGGAGCAGCGGGAATCCAACTCGCGACAGCAATCGCTCATGCACTTCGCGCATCTGGCTGTAGCTGGTGAACAGGCAAAAAGCACGGCCTTGCGTGATCTCCAGAACCTCGCGGATTTTATCCACGGCAGCTTCGACAAAATTTGGCTCGCGCGGGTCAGGCATCTCTGGCGGCAAGTAAAGCAGCGCCTGTTCCCCGTAACGATAGTGTGAGGGCACGACCAGCTCGCGCGCGTTGGTGACGCCCAGCCTGCCGCGCAGATGTTCAAAGTTATCCTGAACGGTGAGCGTGGCCGAAGTGAGCACAACGGCGGGCACAGTTTCAAAAAGCTGCTCGGTCAACAAATCGGCAATGGCAATCGGCGTGGCTTGCAGCCAGATGTTGCGCACGCCTGTGCGCAGGCCACCCGCACTGCGTCGCTCGATCCAGAAGACGTAGCTGCGGTCGTTGGACTCGAGCAAAAAGACAAGCTGCCGCTGCAATTCTTGCGCGCGCTTTTTCAAGCCAGATGCTTCGTCCACGCCGCGTAGCCGGTCCAACTCGCCGGTCAGACGCTCCAGCATGTTGGTCACGCCCATGTATAGATCGCCGGAGTTTTCTAGAAACTCCTCACGATTGGGGAAGGGCATGCGTCCGTCGCCGCCGTTACCACGTGGTTCTGGCAGGGCAGAGAAAAATAATCGCGCCCGCTCGCGCAAGAGTTGCGCGGCGTCGGCCAATCCATTCGAGAGCGCTTGTTTGGCACGCAGCAGCAATTCCACATCGCGGGCCAACTCTTCAAAACGCAGATTGCCAACGCTGACGCCAAAGTAGCTGGAGGCAATGTCCTCCAACTCATGAGCTTCGTCAAAGATCACCGCTGCAGCTTCGGGCAGCACGGCGGCATCGGGTGCGCCCTGGGTTTGATGGCGCAGCGCCATGTCCGCAAAGAAGAGATGGTGATTGACGATGACGATGTCGCTCTCCATGGCGCGGCGACGCATTTGCGTAATGAAGCACGGCTCAAAGTTCGGACAGCTGGAGCCAAGGCAGGCCTCCGTGCGTGCATCCAAGCGTGGCCACAGCGGACTGTTTTCTGGCAGCGTGACCAGTTCGGCGCGATCACCGGTTGTGGTGGTCTGCTCCCAGGCGCGGATGGATTCGTATTGATCGACCATCTGCATTCCCGTCAAAATTGGCTGATCGCGCAGCGCGTAGAGCTTGTGCCGACAGAGATAATTTGCGCGGCCTTTCATGTAGGTCACGTTGAGCGGGCCAAGTAGCGACTCCAAAAACGGAATGTCTTTGAAGAAAATCTGCTCCTGCAAATTGCGCGTGCCGGTGGAGACGATAACGCGCTGGCCCATGCGCAGCGCGGGCAGTAGATAGGCCAGCGTCTTGCCTGTTCCGGTTCCGGCTTCGACGATCAGGTGGCGTTTTTCGGTCAGGGCGCGTTCCACGGCGCGAGCCATCTCCAATTGTCCGGGGCGATATTCATAGGGAAGACCGGAATTGGACAGCAGCCCACCGGGTGCAAAAAAATTTTGCAGTGTGGGCAAAGCAGCGGGCGTGGAGGCATCGTAATTCACAAAAAAATCGCGCGGAGCGGGTTTTGCAGCGCTGGTTCCTATAATAGAGAAGTAGAGTCCAAATCATCGCACACGAAGGCCAATCTTATATATGCGCACAGCCGCCCGGAAACAATCCGCACGCAAAAAATCTCCGGCTGGCCGTCCGGCCTTGCGTGGAGCGCCCCAGGGCACAGAAGAGAACACGCTGCCGGGCATCGCCATTGTGGGCCGACCCAACGTTGGCAAATCGACATTGTTCAACCGGCTGACGCGCACGCGCCGCTCCATTGTCGGCGATGAGCCGGGCATTACGCGCGACCGCATCTACGGCATGGTGGAGTGGCAGGGCCGTCGCGCGCGCCTGATCGACACCGGCGGCGTGGTACCGACAGATGCCGCGCTGATTCCCGCGGAGATTTTTCGCCAGGCGCAGGTGGCGCTCAGCGAGGCGCAGGCGATCGTGATGGTGGTGGATGGTCGCACGGAGCTGGCCGCGCCGGACATTGACCTGGCACGCTTGCTGCAACGCAGCGGCAAGCCGGTTTTTGTGGCCGTCAACAAAATGGAGACCGACGCATTGCAGGCGCAGGCGGAAAATCTCCGCTCGCTGGGCTTTCGGCACATGCTGCCCGTCTCTGCCGAGCACGGCTTGGGCATTGCGGAGTTGATGGAAGCCGTGTTTGCCGTGCTGCCGCAGACGGAGCCAGAGAGCGAAGCTGATGCCAACGCATGGAGCGAGCCAGAAGAAGATGCCGAGGCGCCCGTGCGGCCGTCGCCCATGCAGCATGAGGTGAAGGTGGCCATTATTGGCAGGCCCAACGTGGGCAAGAGCACGATGCTCAACGCGCTAACGGGCAGCGAGCGCGCCATTGTTTCTCCCATCGCCGGCACCACGCGTGACGCCGTGGATGCCGTGGTCACGCACAACGCGATGGATTTCCGCTTCATCGATACGGCGGGCATTCGGCGCAAAGGCAAGACCACGCTGATGGCTGAGAAGCTCTCGGTGGTGATGGCACGCAAACATCTGGAAGCAGCAGATGTGGCGCTTTTAATGATTGACGCCACCGAAGGCGTGACCGCGCTCGATGCAACGATTGGCGGTTACGCGCATGAGAGCGGGCGCTCCGTGATTGTCGTCATCAACAAATGGGATTTGGTGACCACGGGCCGCACGGATGGCAAGCCCCCCGCTGACCGCGCGATCTATGAGGAGCAGGCGCGGCACGCGCTGAAGTTTTTGGGCTATGCGCCCATGCTGTTTCTCTCTGCCGCAGAGGGCCAGCAGACGGTCCGTGTGTTTGAGGCCGTGCGCCGTGTGGCTGCCGAGCGTCGCAAGCGCATCTCCACCGCAGAGATGAACCGCTTTCTGGAGCGCGTGGACTTTGAGCGCGCCGGACTGCCCTCATCCAAGCAGATGCGCATTCTTTATATGACGCAGGCCGCCGTGGCTCCGCCCATGTTTGTGCTGTTTACGGACCGGGATGTGAAGCTGCACTTTTCTTATGAGCGATTTTTAGAGAACCAGATTCGCGCGGCCTTTGGTTTTAGCGGCACGCCGGTTCGCTTTAAGATTCGCGCACGCCAGCAGCGGTCCAAGCGATAGACCTTGACGAGAAATGCGGAGGGAACGAGAGTAGCAAGGCGTTCCAAGTAAACACCCTTGCTATTTTTTAAGGTACAAGCGATATCCAGAATATTCGGCGGAGCCACTTTTCAGGGACATTCCGCTGTCCAGTATTGTTCGCTCGATCGCCCTTGGATCGATCCCCTCTGCGTGGAGAATCGACGCATGATAGTCAATCAAAAGAGTTCGGATTCTTCCGCTTTGAAGAAGCGGCTGTAGCGATGCCACGACTTCACTCTCATAACCTTCAACGTCAATTTTTACAAATGCAAAGGAACTATGGCTGCCAAGGATTTCTAGCGGGTCGGCAAAGGCCGCCGTCTCAATCCGTCGGTAGAGCCGCGGCTTCCTAAAAATGCTGGATGCTCCAGTGTTGAGCGAAGGATAAAGATTAAGCTGGCAATGCTCACCTTTGACGCCGCCAAGAGCAGCATTCAATACGGTTCCAGTTGTTCCATTCAGCCCAAAATTGATCCGGATAATGTCACATAAACGCGATTGAGGCTCGACCGCCGCAACATATCCAGATGGGCCAACAATCGATGCAGCAAGAACGCTGAAGTAGCCTTCATTTGCACCCACGTCCAGAAAACTTTCCTTCTGGGTAAGATGTTCGCGGATCATCTCTTCCGTTTCTGCTTCGTAACGACGAGTCTTGACTAGACTGCATCCAAGATTGCTCAGTGGGTCTACATAATATTTCAGGCCAGACGAGGCTTCGACGATCGTACGCCTTTCCGATGCCAGCAAGTTTGCAACAAAAGCGCCGACAACCATGGGCCGAACCCGTGTGGTCCAACGGTATTGCTCATATGTTCGCTGAGCTGATTCGATCCCCACTTGTTTACCCCTTCTTGGGTTCAGATGTAGGTACTAAGGAAGTATAGGGATAAAACAAAAAAATCGCATCGTGTTTTTCGATGATGGGTGCTGAGGGCCGAATCATCCTGGAAACAGAAATTCTGCCTGTTCACATTGCCACCACGCATCAAATTTTGCCAGGGCGTGTTCGCATTGCAGACGGTGGCGTTCTTTTTTGTCGCGGATTTTGCGGCGTGTCTCTTCGTCGAGCGGCTCCAACAGGTCAAAGGTGATGTTGGCCGGTTGAAAGCGCGCTGGATCGGCGTGCGTGATGTAGTGCATCAGCGAGCCGAGGGCGCTGGCGCGCGGCAAGGGTGCTGGCGCACGCCCGTGGGCCAGTGCGGCGGCAAAGATGCCCGCAGCCATGCCGCTGGCCATCGACTCGGTGTAGCCTTCGACGCCGGAGATTTGCCCGGCAAAGAGAATCGTAGGATGCGCGCGCAGTTGCAGCGTGGGCGTGAGCAGGCGCGGCGCGTTGATGTAGGTGTTGCGGTGGATCTGCCCGTAGCGCAAAAACTTTGCATTCTCCAAGCCGGGGATGAGGCGCAGCACGCGGGCCTGCGCTCCATATTGCATGTGATTTTGGAAGCCCACGAGGTTGTAGGCGTCGGCGCGCAGATTCTCACTGCGCAACTGCACCACGGCGTGCGGAGTTTTTCCGGTGCGCGGATCGCGCAGGCCCACGGGCTTCATGGGGCCAAAGCGCAGCGTGTCCCGCCCGCGACGCGCCAGCTCCTCAATGGGCAGGCAGCCTTCAAAATAATTCAGCTTTTCCCATTCGCGCTGCAGGGCCGGTTCGGCAGCGAGCAATGCGTCGAGGAAGCGCTCATACTCCTCGCGCGTCATGGGGCAGTTGATGTAGTCGGCGGTTCCCTTGTCCCAACGCGCGGCCATGTAGGCGCGTTCCATGTTGATGGAGTCGGCTTCAACGATGGGACTGATCGAGTCATAAAACGCCAGATGATCGCTGCCGGT
>DAHWKP010000208.1:0-22014 GCA_027343585.1 Acidobacteriaceae bacterium | reverse complement strand
CTCCTTTTTCTCCTGCATTTTCATTGACTTCGCACATCGACCGGCGCATACTTCTCAGAACAATTTTTTGGTGTAGTCCGACGCTCCCTCGTAACTGGCTCAGGTGTTGGAATGCGACCACTGTACTGTTGCGTGACGCTCTTGCTGGCGTCGCTTCCGTTGCCGTCGCTCTCGTTTGGCTTGTCGCCAAAAGGCGACGTCCCTGCGCAAAAATCCAATCCTCCCAATTCGGCAGCTCAGGGAACGCAGCGCGCACTTTTGCTGCCCCTCAACCAGAGTTGGCAGCCGGTGGGGCCGCTGCAGGTGCTCTCGCCGCGCTATGGAGCGCTGACAGGGCGCGTGACCTCGATTGCGATTGATCCTTCAGACGCCTCCGGCAATCACGTCTTTGTGGGTACGACGGGCGGCGGGGTTTGGAAGTCGTCGAATGCGGCGGCGACAGATGCAGCGACGGTAACGTTTTCTCCTTTGCTCGATCAGCCTGCGGCCTTCGGTGGTGTGAATGTAACGTCGATCAGCGTGGGAGCCGTGAGTGTGCAGCCGGGCGGCATGGGCGTAGTGCTCGTCGGCACGGGTGATCCCAATGATGCGATGGACTCCTATTACGGCGCGGGGATTTTGCGCTCCGCCGATGGAGGCACCACGTGGACGCTGATTGCGCAGAGCAGCGATGGTTTCCTGGGCACCGGCGCGGCAAATTTTAGCTTTGTTGGGGAGAGCTTCTCTGGCTTTGCCTGGAGCAGCGTGACCCCGGGGCTGGTGGTGGCTGCGGTGACGCATTCGTTGGATGGCACGGTGAACAATGTGCAACAGCAGCAGGTAAGCGAGACGGGACTGTATTACTCCACGGACGCGGGCCAGAGCTGGCAGATGGCAACGATCGAGGACGGCAGCGCGCAGATCGTGCAGTCGCCCACGACGATCTTGAGTGGTCCAGCGGGCGGCAATCCGGTGACGGCAGTGGTGTGGAATCCGGTGCGCCAGCTGTTTTTTGCTGCCGTGCGCGCGCACGGCTATTACGAATCGGCGGATGGCGTGACGTGGACGCGCTTGGCCAACCAGCCCGGCGTCAATCTGTCGGCGACGAACTGCCCGGCGAATTTCGGCAGCATGGGCAGCGCTTCCTGCCCGATCGAACGCGGCGTGCTGGCCGTGCAGGCGGCCACCGGCGATACCTTTGCGCTGACCGTGGACGCAAACAACGTGGATCAAGGGCTGTGGCAGGATGTCTGCAACGCTAATGGCTACGGCTGCGCGAATCCCGTGGTGCAATTTGCCCAGCAGATTCCCGACGCGCCGCTCGATGCAGCCTCTGGCGATGGAACGATCCCGCAGGGAACCTACAATCTGACGCTGGCCGCCTTGCCAGTGCAGGCCGACACGCTGCTCTTTGCGGGCACGCAGGATATTTATCGATGCAGCTTAGCCGCAGGCTGCGTGTGGCGCAACACGACGAATACGGCCACGTGCGCAGCGGCACAGGTCGCGCCTGCGCAACACGCGATGGATGCGCTCGCGCCTCCGGCAGGGCAAACAGAACCGCTGCAATTCTTCGGCAATGATGGCGGCTTGTGGCGCTCCACCGATGGCGTGAACCAGACCGGGCCAAGCTGTACCAGCAGCGATGCGACGCACTTTCAGAATCTCAATCCAGGGTTAGGGTCGTTGGGGGAAACAACGGGACTGGCCAGCGATGCGGCAGACGCGAACGTGCTGCTGATGGGCCTGCATGCGGCGGGCACAGCGGCAACCAGCGCGGTCGGCAACGTCGCCTATAGCCAGCTTTTGCCCGCATCGGGGGGGGCGGTGGCGATCGATCCGACCAACAGCGCCAACTGGTATGCGGCGATGGGGCCGGGCGTGGCCATTGGCCAATGCACGGCAGGCGCGAGTTGCACGACGGCGGACTTTGGCAGTCAACCGGCGATTGGCGCAGTGCAGACGGAGCAGGATGCCTCCTTGGTGCAAGCGCCCTATCAGCTTGATCCGCAGGATGCGTCGAACCTGCTGGTGGGCACCTGTCGTGTGTGGCGAGGGCCAGCCAGCGGTGGCGCAGCGTGGAGTGCGGCCAATGCCATCAGCCCGATGCTGGACGGCCACACGCAGCCCAGTTGCAACGGCAATGCGCTGATTCGTTCCCTGGCTGGCGGTGGAGCGAATGCACAGGGCCAGAGCGCGCAGAACAATGGCGCGCAGGTGTTGTACGCGGGCATGAGTGGGTTGCTGGATGGTGGCGGCACGGTGGCCGGGCACGTGTTTGTGACGCAAACTGCGGAGACGGCCAACAGCACGACGCCGTGGGTGGATGTGAGTAGCTCGCCCGTGGTGAATGACACCTCGTATGGCGGCATCTTCAATCCATTGCAATTTGATGTGTCAGCGCTGTATGCGGATCCGCATGATGCGACCGGGCAGACGGTGTACGCGGCGGTACAGGGCTACAACGTGCCGCATTTATATCTGTCCACGGATGCAGGAGCGCACTGGACGAACATCACGCAGAATCTGCCGGACTTGCCATTGAATGCGGTACTGGTGGACCCGAACAACGCCAGCATTGTGTACGCCGCCAGCGATGGCGGCGTTTTTGTTGCCGAAAATGTGAGCCTATGCGCGCAGAGCGGACAGCAGTGTTGGAGCACGCTGGGCACAGGATTGCCGCTGTCGCCTGCCGTAGCCTTGTCGGCGGTGACGGCCAACGGCGCAGATTTCTTGCGCGTGGGTACCTATGGGCGTGGAGTCTGGCAGATGCCCTTGTTGAGTAGCCCGCCGCAAACGGCGATGACGCTGACACCCGCGACGTTGAACTTTGGCAATCAGGCGGAGCAAACCTCCAGTTCAACGCAGACGGTGACGGTGACCAACACCGGTGCGGCGACGCTGACGATTGGCTCCATCAGCACCAGCGGAGATTTTAGCGAGACGGAGGATTGCGTAGGCGGCATCGCGCCGGGCGGAAGCTGTCAGGTGCAGGTGACGTTTTCGCCGACGGCGATCGGTGCGCGCACGGGCGTGTTGACGGTGATGGCCAACGTGCCGGGCGGGCAGCAGACGGTGAGCCTGAGTGGCACGGGAACTGCGCCGCTCACCATCGTGTTGGAACCGGCTTCGATGAGTTTTGTCGGGCAGGTGGTGGGTACCGTTTCCGCCGCGCAACAGTTGACGGTGAGCAACACCAGCAGCTCTCCGATCCAATTGCAGGCCGAGAGCGTTACGGGAAATTTTTCGATTGCGGTGAACACGTGTGGCACGTCATTGCCCGCGCAGACCGGTTGCACGCTGGCGATAACGTTTGATCCAACCCAGGCCGGCGTGGCCAATGGCCTGCTGACGGTGGCCACCGCCCAGGGCACGCAGACCGTGGCCCTTACGGGTACGGGAGAAACCGCAGCCACGGATACGTTGAGTCCGTTGTCGTTGAGCTTTGCGCCGACCTTTGAGTTCACCGCCAGCGCCGCACAAACGGTGACGCTGACCAACAGTGGCGGCGCACCCTTGACGGCCATTCAGGTGCAAGTGAGCGGGGACTTCACCGTAGTCAATGGGTGCAACTACACGCTGCAAGCCAACGCTGCCTGCACGTTGACGGTGACCTACACGCCACATGCCGACGGACCGGAGACGGGCACGATCACGGTGACCGACATCCTGCGGACGCAGACCGTAGTGTTGAGTGGAACTGGCATTGCTCCACCGACGGATACGCTCTCGGCCACGTCGATCACCTTTCCGGCCACAGTGGTGGGGCACACGGCTCATGCGCAGACGTTGACGATGACCAACTCCGGCGACGTGGCGCTGACGGCGGTATCCGTGCAGGCGCAGGGCGCGGGCTTTAGCGCCACGAACACGTGCGGCACCTCGCTGGCTGCGCACTCCAGCTGCACGATTACGGTGCTGTATGCGCCACAGACGGCGGGCAATTCCACTGGGCAGTTGGATGTGGTGGATGCGACGCGGACGCAGGCCGTATCTTTGAGCGGCTATGCAGAGGCTCCAGCAGACGATAATCTCTCGCCGCTCTCGTTGCAATTTGCCGCGCAGGCCGTGGGCAGCGTCAGCGCTGCACAGGTGATTACGCTCAGCAACAACGTGACGAACACCCTGACCGGGATTGCGATTCAGTCGAGCAGCACACAGTTCCCCATCACCACCACGTGCGGCACAACGCTGCAGCCGGGCAACGCCTGCACCATCTCGGTGACCTTTGCTCCACTGGGAACCGGCGCGCAGGCCGCAGTGATTACGGTGGCCGATGCTAGCCGCACGCAGACCGTTCCTGTGACGGGCACAGGGATGCTGGGCGGGATTGCGCTGGCTCCAGCGGCGTTGAATTTTGGAGCTTCCGGCGTGCAGATTGCGACCGCTGCGCAGATGGTGGTGCTGGCCAATGGTGGCAGCGGCGTGCTCTCGCTGGTATCGGTTGCCGTGACCGGGCCCTTTACGGAGAGCACCAACTGCGGGCTGACACTGGGCGCGGGCACCAGTTGTAATTTGCAGGTGATCTTTACGCCGACACAGCCGGGTGTGGCGAATGGCACCTTGACGGTGGTGACGGCAAATGCAGGAACCCTGCAGGTGGCGCTGAGCGGGACGGGAATCAATTTCACGCTCTCGCCAGAGAGTGCGACGACGGCGACGGCGACGAGCGGAGCCACGGCGGTATACCAACTTTTGTTGACGCCCGCGAATGGCTCGGCAGGCACGGCGAGCCTGGCCTGTGCGAACCTGCCGCTGGATGTGAGCTGCACCTTTCAGCCCGCAACGGCTTCGTTGACGGCACCGGGGCTGATTGCGGTCAGCGTGAATACGGCAGCCATCAGCAGCGCGCGTGCCTCGGCGCCGATGCAGCGCGCAGGCGGGGCCGGTGCAAGCCTGGGGTGGCTGCCGGGTTTGGCATCCTTGCTGATGCTCGGTTGGGCGCGGCGCAGAGGCCAACGCTGGTTGCGGCTGACCAAGGCGACGCAGTGGATTGGGCTGATCGTGCTTGGATTTGTGTTGGCTGCGGCTGAAGGCTGCGGCGTCGGCGGAGGCGTGTTAGGCACGGGATCCGCGCTTCCGAATCCGCTGCCCGTTTCCAACAACACGCCCAGTGGAACCTATAGCTTCATCGCAACGGCCAGCGCGGGCGGGCTGACCAAGAGCGTGACACTGACGCTGGTCGTGCAGTAACCTGCAGCGGGATGGAGGTGTCCAACCCCGGCAATTGAGGGATTTCTTTCCGTGCATTTTCGCACAAACCATTTACACTAGTGGCTGTTGACCATGCGTGGACTCTTTAGAAATAAAAGCAAATTTCTCCTCAGCGTGTTGCTCGCTGGCGCGGCAGCCATAGCGCAGACTTCCGACCAAGGCGCATCCTCCGCGACCGATTGCGGCAACCCGATGAACGCTACCTCGGCGACCTGTTCGGGCGGCGGCGGCAGCACGGGTGCCGATATGTCCTCGATGGCGGCGCAGCCGACGTATGGCGCGGGAGCCACAGTAAGTGGGCCGACTACCGGATTGCCGATGCCGGGGCTAGGTCAGCGTCCTCCGAACTATGTGGACCGCAGCCCGTATGCCCCGTATCGGGGTCAATATCCATATGGGGCTTACCAGAATTTCCCGCAACAAAGGCCGACGGAGTTTCAACGACTCGTTGCGGGCAGCGTGGGAAAAATGCTGCCCATTTATGGAGAAGATCTTTTTTTGAATGTGCCCACGACCTTTGCCCCCGTGGATCGCGTTCCCGTTACGCCAGAGTATGTGATTGGTCCCGGCGATGAGGTGCTGATCCGCGTTTGGGGTCAGGTGAGCTTCAACGTGCGCGGCACCGTGGATCGCTCTGGCGATCTCTACATTCCCCAGGTGGGCGCAGTCCACTTGGCCGGGCTGCAATTTTCGCAGTTGAACAGCTACTTGCATAGCCAACTGAGCCACTACTTTCGCAACTTTGATCTGAACGCAAATATGGGGCAGTTGCGTTCCATTCAGATTTTTGTGGTTGGGCAGGCGCAGCGTCCGGGCAGTTACACCGTCAGCGCGTTGAGTACGCTGGTCAATGCCCTGTTCGCCTCCGGCGGGCCTTCGGTGCATGGCTCCATGCGTGCCATTCAGGTCAAGCGTGGCGACACATTGGTGACGACCTTTGATCTGTACGATCTGCTGTTGCGTGGGGACAAGTCCAAAGACGTGCAGTTGGTCTCTGGCGATGTGATCTACATTCCTCCCGCTGGGCCGCGCGTGGCCATTGCGGGCAGCGTGCAAGTGCCAGCGATCTATGAACTGAAGGGAACCGAAACGGCAGCAGATGCCATTCAGCTAGCCGGCGGATTTTCTGAGGATGCGGCACACACGCAGGCACAGTTGGATCGCATCAGCTCCTCCGGCTCGCGGATGACGGTGGATCTGCCGCTCGATGCCGCCGGGATGCAAACGGCGTTGCACGCGGGCGATATTTTGCGTGTGCCGGAGATGGTGCCGCAGTTCGACCAGACCGTGACCCTGCGCGGCAACGTGGCCAATCCAGGCCGGTATGCCTGGCACGCGGGCATGCGCATTCGCGATTTGCTGCCCGACAAGCAGGCGTTGATTACGCGCAACTACTGGCAGGAGCGCATCGCTCTGGGGCTGCCGGCTCCAGAATATATGCCGTTGTTGCGTGATTATCCGCAGCGAAATCAGAGCGTTGGCATGCCGTCGCAATACGGCATGCAGTCGCCGTATCTCGCTGGGCCAAGTTCCATGGCCAACTATGGATTGGATAGTGGCCTAGCGGCGCAGCCACAGGCAGAAGGCATGCAGCAGCAGTATGATCAGCAGGGCAATCCCATTCCCGCCAACTCGAATGCGGGCGCGGCTGCCAACGGATCCCCCGCCGCGCAGCAGAATGGAACGGCCCCCGGAGCCACGGCCACAGGTACGATCCCCACGCAGCAGGATTTCCGTTCCCAGCAAAATAATCCCGCCTATTTGATTGGAGCCACCTCGCTTGGCTCGTCCACGGTGAGCACGGAAAGTGCGGCAACGCTGGCGCGGCAGTTTTTACCCGGCGACCGCTTCTCGCAAGGGCGATTCCCCGTCAAGGATGAGATTATTCGCACAGCTCCAGACATTGATTGGACGTATGCAGTGATCGAGCGAACCAATCCCAATACGCTGACGACATCCCTGATTCCCTTTGATTTGGGCAAGGCGGTCTTGCAGCAAGATCCAAGCCAAAATCTACCGTTGCAGCCCAACGATGTCGTGACGATCTTTTCCACTGCGGACATTCGCGTGCCTCAGGCACAGCAGACCAAGTATGTTGCGTTGGAAGGAGAGTTTGTTCACGCGGGCATTTATAGCGTGGAGCCGGGCGAGACGCTGCGTCATCTGGTGGCTCGCGCTGGCGGGCTGACGCCACAGGCGTACCTCTATGGTTCCGAGCTATTGCGGGAATCGGTCCGGCGGCTGCAGCAGGCGCGCTTGGATGCCTACGTAACCGAGGTGGAGCATGACATTCAGGAGTCTGCTTCCAATGCGGCCAACACTTCCGTGAACGCCACGGCTGCCACGGCGCTGAGCACCAGTGTGCAAAGCCAACAACAGTTGATCGCCACACTCCGCAAGCTGCATGCATCCGGACGCATCGTGCTCAACCTGAATCCGAACAGTTCTGGGGCGAATGCGCTGCCAGATATTCCTTTGGAGGATGGCGATCGTTTTGTCGTTCCTGTTATGTCCACCACGGTGAGCGTGATTGGAGCTGCGTACAACCAAAGCTCCTTCCTCTATCATCGGGGAGCACGCGTAGGGCAATATCTGCAACTGGCGGGTGGGGCGACCCGCAACGGCGATAAGAAAAATGAGTTTGTCATTCATGCCGATGGTTCGGTGCTGAGCAAGCAATATGCAAAAGGCACGCTGTTTGGCGACGGGTTCAATCAAAGGCATATGCACCCCGGCGACACCATCGTTGTGCCGGATAATGTAAACAAGACCACGCTGTTGCGCGGTTTGACGGACTGGTCGCAGGTGCTCTCTGGCTTTGGCTTGGGTATTGCCTCGTTGACGTTGTTCGGTTTGTAAGGGAAGGGCTGCCGGGGAAGACGACGATGGAATCCAAGGCCGCTGCAGCCTGGAATTCCGCCAGCGCTCTCGTTGGCCTTCCCTGCGCAACCGCAAGACTCGATCGATCTGTTGTCGTTGGGAATCCTACTGGCGCGCACAAGAAAAATTCAAACCGAATTGCGCAAAACGATGCCGTGGCACTTGGAGCATCCTCAAGGGGTACGGGAGGGAATCCAGGGGCGTGTATCCGGTTGGATGCAGAAAATTTACAAGCTGCCGGGCAGCGCTTGCACCCGGCAGAACGGAATGATCGCGCTGGCTACGCAGAGCGCGCCTGAATCTCCTGCACGGTTTGGAGCACGCCTGCTTCCAACTCCACAAAGGGCTCTGCATATCCTGCTTTGCGCAGGCTGGTGAGATCCGCCTCGGTAAAGTTTTGATATTTTTCCTTGAGTCCCTCAGGAAAGGGAATATATTCGATTGCGCCTTTTCCCTGCGCCGCGATCACCGCGCGCCCCACGTCATTAAAGCTGCGACTTTTTCCTGTGCCTACGTTATAGACGCCGCTGGCGGATTTCCCTTGGGCGAAGTGTAGGTTGACTTTGACCAGATCGCTGACGAAGACAAAGTCGCGGCGCTGTTCGCCCGCAGCATACGGGCCAGAGCCTTCAAACATGCGAATGACCCCGGTGCGCTCGCATTGCTGGTGAAACTGATAAATCACTGAGGCCATCTTTCCCTTGAAGCCCTCGCGAGCGCCGTAGACATTAAAGTAACGCAGACCGACGACGGGCGCGGTCAGTGTTTGCATCCGCGCACGCACATGGCGATCCAACATCAACTTCGACCATCCATAAATGTTGAGTGGACGTTCATTGGCTTCGTGCTCGACGAATTCAGTGCTGGCTCCGTAGGTCGCCGCTGTCGAGGCATAGACCATGGGCGCGCGCACCGACTGCGCAAAGTGGAGCACATCTTTGGAATACGCATAGTTGTTTTCCATCATGAAAACGCCGTCGTACTCCAGCGTGTCCGCGCAGGCTCCTTGATGGAGAATGGCGTGGATCGTGCCGAAGGAATAGCCGGAGAGAATCTTGGCGCGGAAGCTGTCTTTGTCGAGGTAGTCGAGCAGCTTGCAATCGGCAAGATTCAAAAATTTCTGACCGTTCTTCAGATCATCAACGGCCAGAATGTCCGTGATGCCGCGTGCGTTCAATCCTGCAATGATGCTGCTGCCGATAAATCCGCAACCACCAGTGACAATCCACATAGTTATTTCCTCGGTTGTTTTTGCGCCGCCGCTGCATGGCGGATTTTTTTCACGGTGCCCGTGGTGCTGAAGCCATCGACGATGGGAATCAGATGCACACGTCCGCCCCATTCTTTGACCAGATCTGCGCCGACCACCGTGGCCTCGGTGTAATCCGAACCTTTGACGAGAATCTGTGGACGGACGACCCGGATCGCTTCCAAGGGAGTGTCTTCCTCAAAGACCGTAACCGCATCCACACTCGCTAGGTGCGAAAGAATCTCTGCGCGGTCACGCTCCTTGACGATGGGCCGCTCTGCACCCTTAAGTCGCTGCACCGACGCATCCGAATTGATGGCCACGACCAGTTTGGTGCCCAGCGCCTTGGCCTCTTGCAACAGGCGGATGTGTCCAACATGCAGCAGATCGAAGCAGCCATTGGTAAAGACGATGCGCTCGCCCTGCTGCTTCCACTGGAGCACGAGCGACTCCAACTCCGCGCGCGTGTAGCAGTGCTGCTGCGCGTGTGCGTGCTCTTCTGCGCTGGCAATGGTTTCGAGCAACTCCCGCGCCGTAATGGGAACGGTTCCGATCTTGCCAACGACAATGCCCGCGGCAATGTTGGCCAGCAGCGTGGCATCGCGCGGAGCCATGTCTGCGGCAATGGCCGCTGTGAGTGTGGCAATGACCGTGTCGCCAGCGCCGGAAACATCAAAGACCTCGCGCGTTTGTGCCGGGAAAACCTCCGTGCCTGCATCTACCAACGCGATGCCCTGCTCACTCAACGTCGCAACAAGAAATTGCAGATGCAACTTCTCGCGCAGCGCCGCGCCTTTACGGAGCAGCGTATCCAAATCCAACTTGCCGCCGCCAACAGCCTGCGTCAATTCGGAGCGGTTGGGGCAAAGCGCGGTGGCGTCGCGATATTTGCTGTAGTCCCAGCCTTTGGGATCGACCAGCACAGGGATGCTGCGCTGATGCGCCTCCTGAATAAGAAATTGGCACAGTGTTTCCGTGACGACTCCCTTGCCGTAATCGGAGATCAAAATGGCGGCACAGTGCTGCTCCTGCAACGCCTGCTGCACGGCAGCGATGAGTGCGGCCTCTTCGGAGGCGCTTGCTGCACTTGTTTCTTCCGAGTCAATGCGGGCGATATGCTGATGTCCGCCGACGATTCTGGTTTTGACGCTGGTGCGTCGTGTGCCGCGCACGGCATGGTGCGCGCGGATGCCATGCTGGTCCAGCATTGCCGCCAGAATCATTCCCTCCGCATCCTTGCCGATCAGGCCGACGAGTAGCGGTGTGGCTCCCAGCGAGACCAGATTCCAGGCCACGTTCGCTGCCCCTCCGGCGGCGACGGTCTCATTTTCCAAGCGCATTACCGGAACAGGAGCCTCCGGCGAGATGCGCTCCACCTTGCCCCACATGTAGCGGTCCAGCATCACATCGCCAACGACAAGAATCGTTTGCCGGGGTATCTTCTGCGCGATGCAAGCGGCAACAGCAGTGGAGTTCGATAGCATGTGGCTCCTTCAACCAAGCGGGTGTGCACAGATGGCCAGCGGCAATGCGTGGTCAGTATACCGTCACCCAAGAAGGAAGCGTCGAACTCTGTGGCGCGAATCTCTCCGTGCGTCAGGCTGGCAAGCTCGGGTTGCGCGCGGTCAAGATCTTCCGCAACACCAACAGCGGTCCGGAGCCATGGGTTTGGGAACCCCGTTCCGCCGACCCGTCAGCCGCGTAGCCAATCTGCCTGCGCGTAGGCTTGCTTCCATCGCTTATCCTGCCGGTTGCGTCCGCGTGTGGACTTCCGTAGTTTGATCGCGCTCGAAATAGATGCGTTCCACCAACAAACAGAAAATGTGTTCCAGTGCGAGATGGGCTTCCTGAATGTGCATGGTGACCGTGCTGGGAACGCAAAGGCACAAATCGCAGAGGGGCTGCATTTTGCCACCGCTCTTTCCGGTCAATCCAAGGGTGCGGATTCCCATGCCGCGAGCCTGCTCCAGCGCGCGCAGAATGTTGGGTGAGTTTCCAGAAGCGGAGATGCCCAAAAAGATGTCGCCACGCTGTCCGATCGCTTCCAATTGGCGGGCAAAGATGCGGTCAAAGCCGTAGTCATTGCCAACGGCGGTCAGGATGGAAGAGTCCGTGGTCAGAGCCACGGCGCGGAGTGCTGGTCGATCCTCACAGAGGCGGCAGACAAACTCCGCCACCAAGTGTTGCGCATCGGCAGCGCTGCCCCCATTGCCGGCCACCATCAGTTTGTTGCCCGCCCGCAACGCCTGCGCTGTGTTGCGCGCAGCTTCTACCAGGCAGGTGTGGATGGTTGCATCGGCTTGCACGGCGCGGAGCACATCCAGCCCCTCGCCCAACTGCTCGCGGACAACGTTCCTCAAGGTGTCTTCCAAGCCTGTGCTCCATTATTCGCAAAGTGACATCCGAGCCGCAGTGGAGCGCGCGAACGAATCATCATGCCTCGTCAGATAAAAATTGTCCAGTGCGACCTGTGGCTCCCCGCAACCAGAACGGACGGTACGGCAACGGCCAAATCCAATCCCTTTTCGAGGGGCAACGGTGCAGGAGCGATCACATTGGCCCTGCTTTGCAGTGGATCGTGCAGCCTTGGTTTCTAAAAAAATGCCGCCCAGACCAGGTTGCCATCGCCACAATCGTTGCGCTGCAAGTGTGTTGCTTCGAGCCTAAGCGCGCCGCGCAGCTGGTTGTGCGGCACGCACTTGCTGGTCAATCCAGCGATAGGTGCTTTCCAGTCCAGAGTACAGCGACCCCGACGGTGCCCAGCCCAACTTCTCGGCGATGAGACGATTATCGGAGTTTCTGCCACGCACGCCGAGCGGTCCGGGAATGTGCCGGATCGTGAGCGTTTTTCCGGCAATCTTCATGGCATACTCCGCAAGCTGATTGATGGTAACCATCTCTTCCGATCCGATATTGACGGGGCCGGCAAAGTTGGACTCCATCAGTCGCCGCACGCCCTCGACGCACTCATCAATGTACAAAAAGGAACGCGTCTGCTTGCCATCACCCCAGATTTCGATCTCGCCGCCATCCTGGGCCTCGGCTACCTTGCGGCAGATGGCAGCAGGAGCTTTTTCCCTGCCGCCACACCAGGTGCCTTCCGGGCCAAAAATGTTGTGAAAGCGGGCGACGCGAACCACCATGCCATAATTGCGTGCATAGGCGAAGTAGAGACGCTCACTGAAGAGCTTTTCCCATCCATACTCGCTATCGGGCGCGGCCGGGTAGGCCGAGTCCTCGGAGCAGACGGGATTTTCTGGGTCCATCTGATTGTATTCGGGATACATACAAGCGGAAGAGGAATAGAAAATACGCGCAATGCCTGCCTTCCGACCACACTCCAGCATGTTGAGGTTGATGACGGCGGAGTTGTGCATGACGGCTGCGTCATGCTCGCCCGTGAAGACGTACCCGGCTCCGCCCATGTCGGCAGCCAGTTGATAGACATCCTCCATCCCGATCAGAGCCTTGCTGGTCAGGGCTGGATCACAAAGGTCGCCTAGGAGAAATTCATCGCAGGCGGATTGAGAAAACTCCGGGAGTTTGCAGTCCGCACCCCGTACCCAGTAGCCTTCTGCTTTCAAGCGGCGCGCCAAATGGCTGCCAACAAATCCACCGGCTCCAGCAACCAGTACTTTCTTCACGGATGCTCCTTGATGACCAGAGATTACGAAGGGCTGGGCACGAGCCAGCCTGCAGGCAACTCTGCAATTCTACATCTGCTCCCTTGCGGGATGCGTGGAGTAGAAAAATTCTTTCCGCAAGAGTACCCGAACAGGAGTCTGGGGCAAAGGATTTAGTAAGTGCGGGGGTAGATGCCGGTCATGCGGTCATGCCAGCACAGGCCATCCTCATCGAATGCTGCCCAAAGAAAGCCCAGGCCCAGGGGTAGTGCGGAGACCCACCAAGCAGGAATGCGGCGCAGCAACAGGGTGCGCGTCGGGTTGCTGTCCTCCAGCGTGCAGAAGGCGATGCGCGCATAGCGCATGCCCGCCGTGGCGTAGCCGAGCGAAAAAAACATGCCTTGATAAAGTAGCCAAAGTGCGCCATACACAAGGATGCTAATCATCCCAGCCAGCATGCCGCCGGGCAACTGCGGCGATGTCAACGCAAACACGAGCAAAAATGCAAAAAAAGCACCCGTCACCAGGGTAAAGTCCACGGCAACGGCCATGGCGCGACTGCCAATGCCAGCGACGGGCAGTGCCAAATCCAATGCAGGCGTCGCAGCCTCTTCATCGGACGAGGCTTGCGATTGCGCCTCGAGGTAAATGGCACCCGTCAAGCCGACAGCGGATGGATCGGAAGCGGGCGCAGCGCAGGCCTCCGCTGCCGCCGGAGCATCCACTTCAAAGATGCGCAATTGGATCTGTGCGGCAGGTTCGCTGCGGGACTCCTCGTCGGCCCTCGATCGCTCTGCGAATCGGGGACGGGCGCGGCGCGGCGCAACGATCTCGCGTGGAAATGGAATCAAATTCGCTGGCAGCGGCTGTTGCGGCATCACCATCGAATTGGCAAAGACATCCTCGACAACCGGCGCAGCCTGGGCGAAATCAATCGCCTCGGTCGCTGCGGCAATCCGGGCTGGCTCGCTGTACAGGAAATCGCTGGCAGCCTGAGGCGCTTCAAAGCGGGCGGCTGCAGGGTGCGGCCCAGAGTCGTGCTCGATCGGATGTGGTGCCTCGTGTGTGGGGGCTGCCATGGGTGCCAAGGCAGCTGTGGTCAAGGTGTCGGCGCTTGGTGGGTGCGTGTGTGCAGGCAGCTCCGCCGGATCTGTACTTTGCAGGGCGGAAAAGGCTTCGCTAAAGAGCGGAGTCTCCGAATAGCGGGCTGCGACGGCGGCGGCAATGCGCGCAGCGCGCGCTGCACGCTCTGCATCCGCAGCCGGATGTGTCTGCGCAGGATCCCGCGCGTCCACGACATGCGCTGCCTTTTGTTGCCGTGCGCGCCGCTCCGCGACGCGATACGCCACTTCCTGCTTCCAATGGGCAGCCGCAGTCTCCTGCTCCTCAAATGGGAGGGAAGTCGTTGCCGAAGATGAACCGTGAGAGCGCATCGATTCTGTGCGAAAAAAACCCCGCTCATTTTTTTATCGCAGAATGCGTGGAAAAACGCCAGAAAAAAATGCACATATTTTGCAGCAATTGCCGCGGCGCGCTGTGGAGCGGTGCAGAAAAACCCCAGCAATTTTCGGCAGGGGAAGCAACGCTGCTGCGCAGGCGATACACTAACTACGCTTGTATGCGGGCAATTTTATTCTGGAGTTACGCGCTGCCGCCTGTGCTTTGCTTGGCCTTGGCATCGGCCTCGGGACAGGCCCAGGCCCTGCCGAATGCCCCCATGCCCAGCGGAGCCGAAAGCAGCACGACCCCAAGCATTCCACTCGCGCAGCCCGTGCCCACGGTGCCCAGCGGAGTTCCCATCACCATCCACGCCCAGGAGCAGGAAAAACAGGGCGACCTGTACACGCTGCATGGGGAGGCGGAGGTGGATTACAAGGATTACGTGTTGCGCGCAGACACGATCACCTATAACGCAGCCACGGGCGCCGTGGAGGCGCAAGGGCATGTGCAACTGGATGGCGGCCCCGATCAGGAAGACATTGCCGCCGAACACGCAACGCTGAATCTGAATGCGCAGACTGGGCGCTTTGATGGTGTCACCGGCTCGGTGGGAGTGCTGCGCGGCACTGGCGATCACGAGGTCTACACCACGCCCAATCCCTTTTTAATTCGCGGAAAGTTGCTGGTGAAGAACGGGCCGGATTCCTATGTTCTCTACGGCGGCAGCATGACCTCCTGCCGCATTCCCAAGCCGCATTGGAGTATTTTTGCGCCGCACATTGCTTTGGATAACGGCAAGGCTACGGCTTGGAACAGTCACTTTGATCTGCTCGGCCTGCCGATCCTCTACCTGCCCTACGTTTCGCATTCCGTCGATTCCAATGGCAGGCAATCGGGCCTGCTCATTCCCGTGCTCAGCAACTCCAGCATCAAGGGAATTATTGTCGGCGACTTTTATTATTGGGCCATCAATCGCAGCTCGGACCTGATGGTGGGCCTGCAGTACTACTCCCTGCGCGGCTGGGAACAGAGTGCGGAATACCGCTATAAGGGTCGCGGCAACGATTTCCTGCACGGCTACTATGACGGCTTGGAGGATCGCGGCTATGGACCACAGCACATCAATCAGGGCGGGCAGGATACGATCGTCACCGGCCGCCGCGACCTGGACACGAGCCTGCGCGCCGTCGTGGATGCGGAGTATTTAAGCTCCTACGTCTATCGGCAAGTCTTTGCGGAAAACTTTGCGCTGGCCGTTTCGTCGGAGGTAAAGTCCTGGGCGTTTTTGACGCATCAAGCCAGCGGCACGGCGGCCAGTGTGGAGCTGGAGCGCTATCAGAATTTTTTAAGTGACACTCCGGGGGATGAAGTGCGCATCCTGCATCTGCCCAATTTGGAGTTCGACACGGCGGATCAGCAACTCGGCAGCACGCGACTTTTCGGCGGCGGGGAGATGTCTGCCAGCGTACTCTCGCGCTCCGCACCGGGAGTTGGCGATAAGCAATCTGCGGAACGCGTCGATCTCTTCCCCCATCTTGCGCTGCCGCTGACCGGGCATGGCTGGCTGCTGCGTCCCGAGGTGGGCCTGCGGGAAACCGGCTACAGCAACAGCCAAACGCCCGGCCCGACAACGCCCACGCAGATCAATACGGGCCTGAATCGCAAAGCCCTCGAAGCCGATGTGCAGATGCGCACGCCTGTGCTGGAACGGGATTTTGACTCGCACTTCCTTGCCAAGCATCTCGGTGTGGCGCTGCGCCACACGATCGCGCCCGAGCTGGAGTATCGCAACGTGACGGGCGTGGACAACTTCAACAACGTGGAGCGCTTTGATGCGCGCGACATCTACAGTGATACCAACGAAATGGAATATGGCCTGACGCAGCGGATTTTTGTAAAGGCGCTGCGTCCCCACGCCTGCAAGCCCGATGAGTTGGCCGCTGAGTACGCGCGAGCAAAGGACGACGCGCAAGCTGCGCAACCCAAGAAACCGACCGTCGATCTCAGCACACCCACGCCCATGTGTGTCGGCGACACCCAGGAGTGGCTGAGCTGGTTTGTTGCGCAGAAGTACTTCTTCGATCCCACCTTTGGCAATGCTGTGATTTCAGGCCGGCGCAACATCTTCACCAGCACGCTGGACTTTAGCTCGATCGCTTACGTGACCGCACCGCGCTATACTTCGCCGGTGGTTTCGCGCCTGCGGATGCGCAGCACAGAGAATACGGACATCGAATGGGATTTGGAGTATGACATGAAGGCGGGGCGCATTGCGGCTAGCAACGCCTTTGCCAACTACAAGCATGGCGACTTCTTCAGCAGTGTCGGCCATGCGTTGATGAATGCACCTGCGGAGAGCATCGCCACAGCGGGGCAGCCGGTTTCCGTAACGAATTACAACCAGTTGCAGGTCCTGCTCGGCTATGGGGCAACGACCAAGCCTGGTTTTAGCGCCGCGGGTGACGGCGGCTTGGACGTCAATCTGCACTCGCTTGAGTATGCAGGCGTGCAAACCAGCTACAACTTCAACTGTTGCGGCATCAGCGTGGAGTATAGAAAATTTGCGCTTGGCTCCGTGCGCAATGAGAATATTTGGAGCTATGGTTTGACGCTGACCGGCGTAGCCACCGCAGGCAACTTAAAGCGCGCCGAACGGCTCTTCTAGCAGTGTTTTCTGCTCCAGGCTCCCAAACGTTTTGGTGCCTGTTGGTGCCCCATTCTGGCCGCGTCGTTTGCGGCTAGCGTGGGCAATCAAGATGCTTTCCCGATCGTGCATCCTTGGATGGAAGCACGTTTCCATCGCGGCTTTATTCCACGCGGCAGATCAAACATTTCAGATATTGTGTCTCGGGAATCGTGACGATGTGTGGATGGTCCAGCGCCGCACCGCGTATCTCCACCAGGCGCACCCGTCGGTCCGCATCGGCAGCCGCAGCGGCAACGATGGCCGTGAAGTCGGCAAGCGAAACATGGTGCGAACACGAGCAGGTCACCAGGGTTCCCCCCGGCTCCAACATCTTGAGCGCACGCAGATTCATCTCTTTGTAGCCGCGCAGCGCACCCTCGGTTGCGCGTTTGGATTTGGCAAACGCAGGCGGGTCCAGCACAATCGTGCCAAAGCGCTCGCCCGCCTCGCTCCAGTCGCGCAGCAGATCAAAGGCATTGGCCTCGATCCACTCCACGCCCCGGCCGCCGTCGATGAGTCGATTCGCATTGCGCGCCAGATTTTTCTCCGCCACTTCCAGTGCGGCGCGCGAGGCATCGACGCCCGTTACCTGCGGGCAGACACGAGCCAGGTGCAGCGCAAAGCCGCCCTGATACGTGCAGATGTCGAGCGCGCGCCCGTGCGCATAGCGAGCCGCAGCCGCATAATTTTCGCGCTGATCCAAAAATGCCCCGGTCTTTTGTCCAGCCTCTGTATCGTAGAAAAACTCCAGACCATTCAGTTGAAAATATGTGGTGCGGCGTGGGGAGTCGGAATCGCGCGTGAAAAGAGGTGCGTCTGGGGAAGGCCCCAACTGCTCCAATTCGCGTATGCGTGGATCGGGTCGCTCGACGATGCTGGCAAGCGCAGTGGGCGCGAAGGACTCGCGCACGGCGGCAACCACGGCAGCGCGCACATCGTCGGCGTGCGTGGCCTGCGTCAGCAATTGCAGTAGAAAGAGATCGTCGTAACGGTCGAGGATGATGCCCGGCAAGGCATCGGCCTCGCTAAAGACAAGACGGCAGGCGTTGGTTGGGTCAGCTGCGTCGAGGAGCGTTGTGCGCAGGGCAATGGCCTGGCGCAGCCGCGTTGCCAGCAGTGCCAGAAAATCTTCGCGCGTGGGAAGAATCGCGTCGGAGATTTTTCGCAGCGCAATCATCGACGCGGAACTATACAGTGCCGTGCCGAGCGATGCGCCGCGCGTGTCGCGCACCGCCACCAGCGCGCCCGGCGGAATCTCACTGGTTGTAATCGCAGGGACGAACGCAGCTACATCCGTGCGATAGACCCAGGGATGCCCATGGCGCAAACGCTCCGCCGCGCGCCGTTCGACAATGGCGACGGGCAGGGCGGATGGTTGCAGGTCGAGAGATAGTTTCCGGGGTGTCTGCTTCGGTTGCAGCGCGAGGGGCTTCAATGGTGCTGGAGGCATAGATACTCACTTCGATCTTAGTCTGCGCACCTCAGGCGTGCTGCATGTGGTGCGCAGACTTGGTTCCAAGATTGCTTAGGACGCTGCGCGTGCCTTCTTCTGCCCTTGCAGTTCGATGTAGACGTTGACGAGCGAAAGCGCGGCAGGCGTGACGCCGGGGATGCGGCTTGCCTGGCCTATGGTCTGCGGACGAACGCGCGCGAGCTTCTCCTGCATCTCGCGCGACAGGCCGCTGACGCTGGTGTAGTCAAACCAGGCGGGAATGGCGCGCTCCTCGGCGCGCTGCAAGCGCTCAATGGAGCGGCGCTGCTGATCCAGATAGCCAGCGAATTTGATCTCCGTCTCGACGGCGCGCATTTCGTTGCGCAGATGGGCCGGAGTGCGGCGGTCTGTGCTGCGATCCACCAGAATCGCCGCATGGTAGATGGCGAGCGCTGCGGCATCCTCGGGTGTGGCGGATGCGTTTTGCGCGGAGAGTTCTGCACGCAGCACAGGCGCGAGCACGTCGAGCGTGATCTGCGGACGGCGCAGCAGTTGCGCGTAGGTTTGTCCGGTGGCGCTGTCGAGTTGGCCAGCGAGTTCCGGCACGGCTGCGGCGAGCTGTTCCAGATTGGGCTTGCGCGCGGCGAGCAAACGGCCCAGTGCGGCCATGCGTGCCTGCCGGGCCTCGAACTCGCTCCAGGCCGCGTCGTCGATGAGTCCCAGCCTGCGCGCGTGCGGCGTCAGGCGGCGGTCGGCGTTGTCGATGCGCAGGTGCAGGCGAAACTCCGCACGCGAGGTGAACATGCGGTACGGCTCATTGGTGCCTTTGCTGATGAGGTCATCAATCAAAATGCCGGTGTAGGCCTCGGTGCGATTCAGCGTGAAGGGCGCATCGCCACGGACGCGCAGCGCGGCGTTGATGCCCGCCATGATGCCCTGGCAGGCGGCCTCTTCGTAGCCGGATGTGCCGTTGATCTGCCCGGCCAGATACAGCCCAGCGATACTTTTGACGGCGAGCGTGCGGTCCAGTTCCGTCGGATCAATGGCGTCGTACTCAATGGCGTAGCCGGGGCGCAACATCTCCGCATTTTCCAGCCCGGGGATGGAGCGCACCATGGCCGCCTGCACTTCCATGGGCAGCGAGGTGGACATGCCGTTGATGTAGACCTCGTGCGTGTTGAGGCCCTCCGGCTCCAGAAAAAACTGGTGCTGGGTTTTGTCGGGGAAGCGGACGACCTTGTCCTCAATCGACGGGCAGTAGCGCGGGCCGACGGCGGAGATTTGGCCAGAGTACATGGGCGAGCGGTGTACGTTGTCGCGGATGAGGCGCAGCGTCTCTGGCGTGGTCGTGGCGATGTGGCAGGAGATTTGCCGCTGCGGAATGGAGCGCGTGCGCAAGCTGAAGGGCGTTGGCTCGGCGTCGCCGGGCTGCTCTTCAAAGCGCGACCAATCAATGGTGCGGCCATCCAGGCGTGGCGGCGTGCCGGTCTTGAGGCGGCAATTGCGCAGGCCCAGACGCTTGAGCGCCTCGCCGAGCAGCACCGAGGGCGGCTCGCCGCTGCGGCCAGCCGAGTAGCGCTCCTCGCCGCAGTGGATGAGTCCGTTGAGAAACGTTCCCGTGGTGATGACGGTGGCGGCAGCGTGAATGATGCGGCCATCGCGCAGGCGCAGACCGCGCAGAATACGAGAGGGCGTTGCAGCGTCTGCGGAATCTGCGGCAGCGGGCGCGTCTTCCAAAACGAGATCGACGACCTCCGCCTGCTTGATGAAGAGATGGGGCTGCGACTCCAGCACTTCGCGCATTTTGACGCGATACAACTGCTTGTCGCACTGCGCGCGGGGCGACCAGACGGCGGGGCCGCGCGAGGTGTTCAGCAGCCGGAATTGAATGCCCACCGCATCAGCGACCTCGCCCATGACGCCACCAAGCGCGTCTACTTCGCGCACCAGGTGGCCTTTGGCCACGCCGCCCACGGCTGGGTTGCAGGACATCTGCGCGATCAGGTCGAGATTGAGCGTGAAGAGAGCCGTGCGCAATCCCATGCGTGCAGCGGCCATGGCCGCCTCGCAGCCCGCGTGCCCTGCGCCGACCACGGCGACATCATATTGTTCTGTAAATGCCATGCAAGTCTTAGTGTAGCAACGGGAAGGCCGTGCAGCCGCCGGGCCTGTGATACCTTGGCCTTTCAGGGGGCTGTCGCGCGCGGCGGCTCTCGACCGTCCTTAGGTAGTGCGGATGCCGACGCAATCGGAGTTGTTTCCCTCGGAAGAATCGCAGACGCCAGAGGTGATCCCTGCCTCCAGCGCAGCGGGGGCGCGCGTGCGCGCTACGGAAATCTCCAGAGCCTCCGCGTCCACTGTTTCCGCCGTGCAGCGAAACCATCGACAGCCGCGGTCCGGAAAATTTGCCACACCGGCTCCGCTCTGGTTGCAACGCATTTCCCTGGCCGTGCTGGTCACCTTCTGCATTTATATTGGGCTGCTGCTGCTCTGCCTGCCGTGGACGCATTTCTGGGATCAAAATCCCCTGCTGCTGGCCTATCCGCCGCTGACGCGCCTGTTGTTGTACGGGGCAACGCGCGGCGTGGTCTCTGGTTTGGGACTGCTCGACCTCTGGATTGGCTGTTCCGAAGTGCTGCACTTTACGCCGCGTCGTCACCCGCAGAACTTCGCCAAAATTCCCATTCGCACGTTGCAGAAGCCCTAAACCATTTGGATAAAAAATCCCCCCGAGGCATGGATGAACACCAACAAACCGGAACCACCAACGGAACGCCCGCAGCTCTCCTACTCCAACCCTGCCTTCGTCAACAGCGCCGATGGCCGCATTCTGCGCATTCTGGCCGAGTACATCGAGCCGCTCGCGCGCTTTCGCAAAGAGCATATTCAGGACACAGTGGTCTTTTTCGGCTCGGCGCGTTTTCATGCGTTGGATGAGGCCAATCAGGCGCTGGAGTTGTTGGAGAATACCGGATCCACGCGCCGTGCGCCTGCCGAGCAGCAGCCCGCCTCCGCAGAAGAAAAAGAGCGCGGCGTGGCCAGTGAACTGCGCCTGCACCGCGCCGAGGCAGCGGTGGAGATGGCGCGCTACTACGAAGACGCGCGCAAGCTGGCCTACATGCTGACGCAATGGGCCATGACGATTCAATCGCGCCGGGCGCGCTTTGTGGTCACCTCCGGCGGTGGCCCCGGCATTATGGAAGCGGCCAATCGCGGCGCATACGAGGCGGGCGGCAAAACCATCGGGCTGAACATTCGTCTGCCCTTTGAGCAGATGCCCAATCCGTACATCACGCCCGGCCTGAGCCTGGAGTTTCACTACTTCTTCATGCGCAAGTATTGGTTTGCCTATCTAGCCAAGGCGCTCGTAGTCTTCCCCGGCGGCTTTGGCACGCTGGACGAAATGTTCGAGCTGCTCACGCTGGCGCAAACGCAAAAACTGGCCAAGCAGATGACGGTGGTCGTTTACGGCTCGGAGTATTGGAACAAGGTCATTAACATTGACGCGCTG
>DAHWKP010000199.1:0-1314 GCA_027343585.1 Acidobacteriaceae bacterium | reverse complement strand
TGGCCGACGTGCTCAAACATTTTGCGCAACTGGCGGTTGCGGCCTTCGGTCAGCGTCACCTCATACCAAGGGTTGTCGCCCTCGCGGAAAAGGCGAATCCGTGCCGGAGCCGTCTTCACGCGGCCTTCACTTGATCCGGGCTTGCCCAGCGGAATGGAGACGCCTCGACGCAGCCGGTTCAGCGCATCTTCCCCGGGAACGCCGCTCACTTTCACCAAATATGTTTTGGGCACGTGCGAGGAGGCATGCGTCAGCTTTTGCATCAGGCCGCCATCGTTGGTGACCAGCAGCAGACCATCGCTCAAATAATCCAGCCGTCCAACCGGATACAGCCGCAGCGGAATGCGCGAGAAAAACTCCATGATCGTGGGCCGACCTTCCGGGTCACTGGTGGTGGTCACGTAGCCCTTGGGCTTGTTGAGCATGAAGTAGCGAAAGGTCTCGACGGCATGCACGCGCTTGCCATCCACGCGGATGTCATCGTGCTGCGGATCGGCCTTGGCTCCCAGTGTGGAGACAGTTTCTTTGTTGACCTGCACGCGGCCCTGCGCGATCAACTCCTCAGCCTTGCGCCGGGAGGCAACGCCCGCCGCAGCAAGAATTTTCTGCAGTCGCTGTGGGCCTTGCTCAGGAGCGTTGGAGGCCTGGCTGCGCGCTGCGCCTGCCTTGGGGCCAGCGTTGGCTGTCCTAGTCTTCGACGGTTTCTGCATGGGCATCGGCGGCTTCCATTTCTTCCGCAGCGGCCAGGCTCTCTGCGATGGTCTCTTCGTCCGTTGCAGCCGTCTGCGCCTCTTGCGATTGGGCGTTGGCATCGGTGGATGCTTCTGCGTGCGGCGCTGTGATGGTCTCGGCCTCTTCCATGGCGGCGGCCATCTTTTCAAATTCCTCAATGCTGGGCAGGTCGTTCAAATCCTTCAGCCCAAAGCGCAGCAAAAATTCGCGCGTGGTCTTGTACAGAATCGGTCGACCCACCACCTGCTTGCGTCCGGATGTTGCGATCAGCTTGCGGCTGATCAGGCTGCCCAGAACCCCGCCCGAATCGACGCCGCGAATCTCGCTGATCTCCGGCGCAGTAATGGGTTGCTTGTAGGCGATGACGGCCAGCGTCTCCAGCGCTTGCAGCGAGAGCTTCATCGGCGGCTTCAGCCGCTTGATGAAGGCGCGCACGCCATCGTGATATTGCGCCTTGGTGGCCATGCGGTAGCCGCCGGCAATCTCACGGATCTCCATGCCGCGCTCGTCGCTAGCATAGTCGGCGATCAACTCCTGCACGACTTCTTCAATGGCCGCGCGCACCTTGCGCTCCTGCTGGCG
>DAHWKP010000196.1:0-2452 GCA_027343585.1 Acidobacteriaceae bacterium | reverse complement strand
TGTTTGACATTGTTCCCGCGCTGACGGAAGAGATCCAAAAATCCAAAGCCGGAGCATAAAGCCAGGGAGGAATTCTGCGCCAAGCGAATGTCAGAGAATTTCCGTCTCACATTTTCCGCCAGTATTGGCTAGATGCTTCTCTTCGTTCACCAATGCGGACATTGCGTAGAATGACTCTCCATGTTGAATCCGGGAACTGTAGAGGTCGCCAGCCCCATCGCGTATGATCCACTTCCGTAAATCGCTCGAAGGCGTTGACCGACCGCAGATGGAAGCGGATGTCGTGATCGTGGGCGGCGGCCCGGCAGGCATGGCCTGCGCGCTGAGACTGGCGCAGTTGATTGACGCGCACAATGCCGCGCATCCCGACGCACCGCTGAGCAAAGAAAATATCTATGTATTGGAAAAGGCGCGCGAGGCGGGCCAGCACTGCCTTTCCGGCGCACTGCTCGATCCGCGCTCAATGCGCGAGTTGCTGCCAGGTTTTGAGAAGGAAGCGCCGATCGATGGTTATGTGACGCGCGAATGTGTGCAGTTGCTAACGCGCACTGGCCGCTATCGCCTGCCCACGCCGCCGCCCATGCGCGACCACGGCCACTGCATCCTCTCCATCAACAAGTTTGTAAAGTGGATGGCGGAAAAAACCGAGGCCGCGGGCATCACCATCTTCACCGGCTTTGCGGGCACCGATGTGCTCTTTGACGGCGAGCGCGTACTGGGCGTGCGCACAGACGACAAGGGCGTGGACAAAAACGGCCAGCCGAAGAGCAACTTCGAAGCTGGCTATGACCTGCACGCCAAGGTGACCATCTTCGCCGAGGGCGCGCGCGGCTCGTGCACGCGGCAGCTCGTGCAGCGCTTTCAGCTCGAAGGCCCGGAGCACGCACAGGTTTACGGCGTGGGCATCAAAGAACTCTGGGAGATTCCCGCCGGACGCATCGCGCCGGGCGAAGTGGTCTACACGCTTGGCTACCCGCTGACCACACAGGAGTACGGCGGCGCGTGGATGTATGGCCAGCGCAAAACGGAGACGGGCGGCACGCTGCTCTCGCTCGGCCTGGTGCTGGGCTTGGAGTATGGCGATCCGCGCATCGATCCGCATCACGCATTCCAATCGCTCAAGCAGCATCCCTATCTGCGCGGCATTTTAGATGGCGGCAAAATGATTCGCTACGGCGCGAAAAGCCTGCCGTACGGCGGATGGAATGCCATGCCGCGCCTCTCTGGCGACGGTTGGATGCTGGCTGGAGATTCAGCGGGTTTTTTGAACGCGCAGCGTCTCAAGGGAATTCACCTGGCCATCAAAAGCGGAATGTTCGCCGCAGAGACAGCCTTCGAAGCGCTGCTCGCGGGCAACACCAGCGCCACGCAACTGGCCGCTTACAAAGCCCGCGTGGATGCAAGCTGGATGCGCGAGGAACTCTATCCTGTCCGCAACTTTCATCAATCCTTTACACACGGATTGCTGCCGGGCATGGTGCGCGCGGGCGTGCAATTCTTTTTGCGCGGCACCAACCCTGGCGGAGATTTACCCTCCCACGCCGGATACAAAAAAATGCAGCCGCTCGCGGCCTGCACAATCGACGACTCCGCGCGCGCGCAGATGCTTGGCCCAGCCAAGGGCGATGGCAAGCTGACCTTTGACAAGCTGACGGACGTCTACCACGCGGGCACGCGGCATGAAGATGACCAGCCAACGCATTTGGTTATCGAGGAGCCATCCATCTGCACTGATCGCTGCACGCGCGAGTTTGGCAACCCTTGTCAGCATTTTTGCCCGGCCAGCGTGTATGAAATGGTGGAGATGCAAACAGATGCGGCTGGCGCGACGAAGAAAGAACTGCAAATTCACTTCGCCAATTGCGTCCATTGCAAGACTTGCGACATCCAAGATCCATACCAGATCATCCGCTGGACTCCGCCTGAAGGCGGCGGCGGCCCCAATTACGAAGGCATGTAAATCCCAACGCACCCGGAGGAGAACCGAATGGATTCGATCAACCGCAGAGCATTTTTTGGCCAAGCCGCAGCCGGGCTGGCCGCGCTTTCCACGCTGAACACGGCAGCTCACGCTGAGCTGGTCTACAAACCTGCTGACTGGAAGATGGCTGAATTTCAAAAGCTGCTGGCGCATCCGGCGCACGTCAAGCAGGTCTACGACGTGGTGAAGATCGAGAATGGAAATTTTCTCAATCACATTTGCAATTCGCTCAACGGTCTGCACTTCGGCTTCGGCATTCCTGAAAAGAGCATTCAGATTGTCAGCGCCACGCATGGGCCGTCGAATCTGGTGAACTACGACGACTCCATCTGGGAGAAGTACCAGATCGGCGCATGGTTGAAGATCGACGATCCCAAGACGGGCAAGCCGGCCACGCGCAACATTTACTACGCCAGCAAGGCAGGCAATCCGCCCGTCTACGCATCGCAGGACCCGAATGACATGGCCTCG
>DAHWKP010000189.1:0-6778 GCA_027343585.1 Acidobacteriaceae bacterium | reverse complement strand
TCTTCCAACGTCTTCAACAGTGCATTAAAGGCCGCATCCGTGATCTGGTGCGCCTCGTCGAGAATGTAGATTTTGTAACGGTCGCGTGCAGGGCTGTACCGCGCCGCCTCGCGCAGTTCGCGGATTTCATCGATGCCGCGGTTGGTGGCCGCGTCAATCTCAATCACGTCCACGGCATTGCCCGCGCGAATCTCCGTACACGCGATGCAGGTCGAGCATGGCTCCGGCGTAGGCCGCTCGGCAGAGCCGATGGTGCTGCGGCAATTCAACGCCATGGCCAAAATGCGTGCGACCGTGGTTTTGCCAATGCCGCGATGGCCGCTGAAGATGTAGCCGTGCGCGATTCGGTTCTGCGCCAGGGCATTGAGCAGCGTGCGGGTCACATGCTCCTGCCCAGCTACATCGGCAAAGAATTGAGGACGGTATTTGCGCGCAAGAACCTGATAGGCCATGGCTGGTAGCCCTATTGTATCGCTGCCAGCTTACCGTACGCCTGGGGCTTGCCGCCTGCGCGCGCCGCCATTTTTCTGGCCTCGCGTTCGCTTCCCATTCTGCGCGGCCTTGCGTGCGGCTGCGCGTTGTCTGCGGCGAATCTCATCCGGCGCATACATCGTCTTCCGGCAGCTCGCCGCGCCGCAATTGCAGCGGGCCTCATCGTCATCCCCGTCGTACAAGTGGTAGTCGTAGGTCAGTTCTTCTCCGGCTTCAATGTCGCGGATGGCCTGGATCCAAACGCGGCCATCGATCTCTTCCGTCTCGCAATTTGGGTCGCAGGAATGGTTGATGAACATCGCCGTGCCGTGTCCGTCAATCACCATGGTGCCGTCACCCACGCCAAACAAATATGTGGTGGGGCTGTCTTCATACTTCAAGTCGGCCAGGTCTTTATGGATGCGTGGCCCGGTGTATTCCACGACCAGCGTCCCTTTGCGGATGGGACGCAGCGTATAGCAGCCCGCAGCATGAATGGCGGAGGAGCGGATGATCAGACTCATAAGGGTGTCCGGAAAATTTTTCAGTCAATCTCACCGCGAGTATAGCAGCGTGCATCCATGCCACGCACGCCCATACAATTGTTCCAGACAGGAGGTGCACGATGCGGCAAGAATTTCTGTACACGGCCATCTTGGCCTGTCTCACTGCGGCGGTGTCGGCTGGGGCGCAGTCTGCGCAAAATCAACCGGCGCAGCCTGCTGCGCAACCGCCAGCGTCCAACGCAAATACAAACACCAACGCTGCCAAGCCTGCCAGCGCACCGACCAAGGACCGCAAGACCGTCGAAACCGAGCAGAATCCTTTTCCTGAGGCTGCTTCGCAGGCGGCAGCAAAAAAGGAGCAGGCCCCGCAGCCATCCAGCGCACCGGCACCGCCGCAATTGCAGCCCGTCCCCGGCGTCAGCTCCAGCAACGCGCAGATGGCTCCCGGAGATTTGGGCGAAACCAAGATCAAGCACAGCGGCAGGCAGGATGAATTCACCCGCGACTTAAACCCCGCCGGACGCCTGCAAGATGACCTGCACGTCGCCGACTTTTACAGCAAGGATTGGAATTATCGTGGAGCCTATCTGCGTTACAAGGATGCCTTGCACTTGGATCCCGGCAATGAGCAAGCCTTGTTTGGCGTGGCGGATATGGCCTGCCACATGAAAAACTCCGCCGAAGCGCTGGCAGGTTTTAAGAATTACTTACAGCAATATCCGGCAGGAAAGTTCGCCAAAAAGGCGGAAAAATCCCTGAAAAAACCGAAGGAATGCGGCCCAAAATCTTAGCGCTTTCATCTCTGAGTGGAAGCCATCACACGCCTGCATCTTGAATGGGCCGGGCTTTAACCGATCAGGAATCGTTGTGAGATTTGATCCGAGCTTCCCTAGGGAACCTCTGAATAAGTCCGCGTTTTGAAGGGGACGGGCTTCAGCCCGTCCGTAAGCCCCGGCATTGCAGTGCGTCTTTTAGCCGCTGAGGCAGCGATGAGCACTTGTGCAGAGTCTCCCTAAAGCAGGCCGGGAATGAGCGCCTTCACGCGCTGCCGGTACGCCACATACTGCTCGCCAAATTGTTGCAGCATGAACGCCTCTTCCGTGTGCAGCTTGCTCCAGAAGCCGCAGAACAGAACCGCCACGCCCAGCCAGCAATGCGCCGCGCCGTAGACGATGGCCGTTCCCAGCGCGGCCAGCAACAGACCGCTGTAGATGGGATGGCGCACGATAGCATACGGCCCGCGCGTCATCAGCGTGTGCTGCTGCTTGAGCGTGACGTTCATGCTCCAATTACCGCCCAGCACCACGCGCGCCCAAATGGCCAGCAGGCAACCCACAACGGTGAGCGCCGCGCCCAGAACCAGAAGCGAGTGGTGGAGCGGGATCAGCCGGAAGTCGAGCAAGCCGAGGAACGGCAGCCGCGAAAAAATGAGGAAGTAGGCGAGGATGGTCAGGCTCAGTTGCAGGCGGCGCGAATTGGAGCTTTGCCGCTGCACGGTGCGCTTGGGGCGAGCGACTCCAAGCAGCCAGACCAAACCCAACGTCATCCAGGAGAAGCCGACGATCGCTAAGAACAGGCGCGGGATCATGGTTGAAATATACGACTCGGGGTGGAGGTTGGTTCCCCAAAAAGCCAAAGGCGCAGCCAAAGCCGCGCCTTGTGGGTGGTGTCAGATTGGCCTATGCGCGAGAAAGGTACGCGCCTTCAGCGGTGTCGATGCGGATTTTTTCGCCTTCATTGATGAACGGCGGCACCTGCACGACGAGGCCCGTCTCCATCTTGGCCGGCTTGGTGACGGATGAGGCCGTCGCGGACTTCAGTCCCGGCTCCGTCTCGACGACGGTCATCTCCACAGTCTGCGGCAGCTCAATGCCCACGGCCACGCCATCAAAAAAGGAGACCTTGATCTGCAAATTGGGGATCAGATACTCCACGGCATCGCCCAGCGTGGAGCGCTTCAGGTGGGTCTGCTCGTAGTTTTCCGTGTTCATAAAGTAGTAGTCGTCGCCGTCGGCGTAAAGGAACTCCATCGGCACTTCATCGACGATGACACGGTCGATGGGATCGGGGGAGCGGAAACGGTGCTCAAACATGGCGCCGGTGCGCAGGTTGCGCAGCTTGGCCTGGATGAAGGCGCGCAGGTTGCCGGGGGTGCGATGCTCCACGCTGAAAACGGCGTGCAGCTCATTGTTGTGCTTGATAATCATGCCCGGACGCATCTGGGTGGCGGGAATCGCCATAGGGAACGAACTCCTTGCAAATGTTGGAAATTTTTTCTCTGCGGCATGGAGCCGAATGGGCGGATTTGGTACGCAAACCCGAACGCTCCCAGTGTAGCGCACGGACCGCTGCACTGGCGAACGGGCGGCGCGCTGGTGGGGTCGGCGCGGACTGGTGGGCAGGTTTATCTGGCGTCGATCGGACGGGGCAGGCAGAATTCTGCAACTTTTCCAGCGAATTTGCGTCTGTAGGAGTACCCCGAAAGAAAGTGCCTACTTTTCTGCCTTGTGCGTAGCTCCCAACCGGTGTGTCTCTCTGTCCTGTCGGCTGTGTTGATTGCGCTGCCGCTTGCAGGCCTAGCCCAAACTCCATCTCCCACGGCGCAAAGCCGCAGCGCGGCTGCGTCTGTGTCTACATCCACGGCGGCGCCAGCGTCCCCATCTGCGCCAGAGTCCGCGCCCGCGCCTCAAGCCGCGCCCGTACCCGCTTCGCCTGTGTCGGCACCCGCTGCACCTGCGGCACCGGCACCATCTACAGCTAAACCGCCCGCAGCGCAGACTCCGGCATCCGCGCCTACCGCGCCGCCCGCGCTCTCCGCGCACGATCTGGCCGAGCAGCAACTCAAACAACAGGAGCACCAACGCATTCTGGGCATCGTTCCCAACTTCAATACGTCGTACATCGCGAATGCCGTTCCGCTGACGCCGAAGCAAAAGCTACGGCTGGCCTTTCGCGGCGCACTAGATCCCTTCGAGTTTGGCGCTGCCGGAGTCGTGGCTGGCTACGGCCAGGCAACGGACAATTTTGATGAATATGGCCAAGGTACCGAGGGATACGCCAAGCGATTTGGAGCCGCGTATGCCGACAGCTTTGACGGCGTGATCCTGGGCAATGCGGTCTTTCCCATTCTGCTGCGCGAGGACCCACGGTACTACCGCAAAGGCACCGGCGGATTTATGAAGCGGGCGCTCTATGCGCTTTCCACGGCCGTCATCACCAAAAACGACAATGGAAGCTGGGGGCCGAACTACGCCAACGTCCTAGGCAATCTTGCTGCTGGCGGCATCTCCAACCTCTACTATCCGCCCGAGGATCGGGGCTTCGATCTCACCGTGCAGGGCGCGGCGATTGTGACGGTCGAGGGGGACATCGGCACGCTCTTTGTTGAGTTCTGGCCGGACATCTCCCGCAAATTGTTTAAGAAGTAAGTGGAGTGGCGTGTGGTTGAACTGCATTGAGGCCAAGCCCCTTCGCCGACAGCCCGCTTCAATGGTTTGGCTTCGTTTTTCCTTTTCTTGTAAAGGCTGCGGGTAAGCTTTCAGCGAGTAGAAATTTTCCCTCGTCCGCATTGACAGGCTCAAGGTCCATATATACGTAACATCCTCCATCCCCAGCACAGTCTAAGTACGTACCAGCACGAAAATAATATGTTGCACCGGGTCGAGCTTCCAATACTGCCAGTGAGTCCTCGCTGCGAAATACGCCTTTCCATCTGGAGCACAGATGATGTTCCCCAGCCATTACAGAAAATACAAGGTAAGAATTTTCCTTCGTTGCTCCCACCCATTTTCCATCCAAACCGATGTGGGCGATAGATCCCCACATCTTGCGTGGACGCCCTTCATATGGCCAACCTGCATCCTCTATGACATACACACGCGCCTGTCCTGCGGCAAGAGGGACAGATGTATCCACCCCGCGCCCCTGCCATACGCGGAAGCGGGCGCGAGGATCTCCACAGCCAGGTGCTGCTTCCCGAATATTGGTGGGGATTTTCTGCAAAATGCCCACGTTCTGGGATTCTGTTGCTGCCGCGATTTGTGCGTTTGCATGAGGAGTTACCAGCAGCCATCCCAACACCATCCATGCACAGTTCCACTTCTTCACTGTGAGCCTCCGCTGCCATTTGCATCCCCACTGGCTTGGGTTCTGTTCTGCTTCTTGATGGTGAACACGGCAGGAACACTTGTATTCAATAAAAGATTCTCTTCATCCGCGTCTATGGGCAACCATTCCAAAGCTGCACTGTAAGCTCCGGGAATAAACGAAACTGCACGTACATATGTCTCATTGGCTGCGGCAGTAAACGCAGCGAGGGCAATTGTCCCGGAGTTGATCGTGCCAGGGCCGCGCTGCCATTGTACGCATAGGTGATGCGCTCCTGGGGCGACGAAAAAAACAATATAGGAGCGGCCTTTCGTCGCCCCAATCCATTTGCCATCCAGCCCGATGCGCATCGTGGGACCATATAAGTAATGCCGTCTGGCGTCCAGTGGCCCCAGCGGCATGAAAATGTTTCCCCGATACTCAAAAAGAACGACCCGTGCCTGACCAGAAATAACCGGGGGTAATACCCCCGTAATAGGATTAGCCTGCACCAGAAACTGATCTGCTGGATTACCACACGCGGCCTCAGCCTGGTGAATCATATTGATTCTGCTTTGTCTGCTCACCGATGTGACTTGCGCAGAAGCACACCGGGAAATGAGTAGGCAGAAGATCGCCAGAAATGCTCTTCTCATGCTTCCCACCTGTCTTGAGCCAGCAAAATGATTTTGCGTTGGCTTTTCCTCTCCTAAATCATTGAACGATCCCTTAAATTGCCATCCCACCTTGTATTTTTAGGTGCCTGCTTCCGGCTCAGCGACAAATTCGACATAGCTGTGCGGCTTCTTGCAATCTTGTCAGCTTTTGGTACGCCGTTTCCTTTTCTTGTAGACAAGGGGGGTGGAATATGCCGGCACAGGCTTTGTCTTAAAAACCAGTAGCTTAAATTTGTCCGGATCTGCAATCCGTAAGGGGAATTGGCCGAAATTGTCGGCGATGTAGTTATAGCTTTCCCCGGCTACTGCAGAAAGTTTAGCTACGGTAACGTTGTTTGTTAAAACCTTACTCAAAGATTGCTGTTGCACGCAAAGATGATGAATCCCTGGAGTCACAAAAAAACTAATGTAGGAGTCATATCGAATCGCACCGACCCACTTGCCATCCAGACCCACGCGAAGAGTAATTCCCTGCAAAGGGTCCCCAGGCTGCGATCCCCAATATGGAGATGTGAAGTTATCTGAAGTACTTCCATACAGAGCGTTCGACTGTTCCACAATGACTACTCGTGCCTGATTCGGCGGGATCGAATTCACAGTAGGATCTTGATCCTGATACACCTGAAATTTAATATTGGGATCTCCGCAGGCTGCCTCGGCCTTGCGAAGGTTCGCGTTCAGGCGTGCGACGATACTTTTTCGCCTTGGCTTCGTTGCTTGTGCAAAAGCACCTGCGGACAGCAGCAGGCAGACGGACAACACGAGCTTCGTTCTCATCGGGGTCTTCCTCATACTCCCATGCTGAATAGACGCAACTCCACAGCTTTGGTTGGCGTGGTCTGAGAAATTGTACCCATTGTTGCCAACAACTTGCTGGATTCGACAAAAGCGCGCATCGGGATGGCGGCACGCAACCACAAACCCGGACACCCTTCCGTGGGTCGCAGTCTGGCGCAATAGGAATGTGCGGACAGGGTGGAAAAAGCTGCAGAGGCAGCGATGGTTCTCGCTGCCTCTGGTTGGTTCGAGAATCCAGAA
>DAHWKP010000181.1:0-8551 GCA_027343585.1 Acidobacteriaceae bacterium | reverse complement strand
TGTGTACGGTGGCCAAAGAGTTCAGATCCAGGCCGCGTGCAATTTCTTCAAAGGACGGAGAGTACCCGCAACGTTCTACAAAGCTGCGGATAAAGTCGATGACTTCTTTTTGTCGCCGCGTGATTGCCATAGCGGATTGATATTAGCGAATGAAAAGCGAAATTGCAAGTAAAAAGAAGATTATCACCTTGACGCAAGGAGGCGTACAGTGAGAAGATTCGGGGCATGGCTGAAAATCTGGAATCTCGATGGTCTTGGAGCGACAGGCTTGCCACATCTCTCGCGTGTGGGGGTGGTGCGATGGCCCTAATCTTATTTCTTGTGGAGAAAACACCAATTACGGTAGGCGTAATGGTTGCGTGCATTGCAGTACTTCTGGTTTATCCGATTATCCATTTCATACCTTCTCGGACTTTTCGGATTCCCGCAATGCTCTGCATGTTCATCATGGTAGGCATTTTCGGTCGTAGCGTATGGCCTAAGAAATCTAAAGTCGCAATTAATCCTTTATCTCACACAACACAAGTGGGTAACCTCCACCCTGATAACGCACCATCTAATGATGTAGCGGTGCTTAAGCCGAAACGTAAGGTACCTGTCCGAGCGCATGTCGCTCAGTTCGAAAGCCATATCAAGGGAACAGATAATACGATTCCGTTGTCTCAAACCACAATCAGTGCTCCCAACGGAATTGCGATTGGCGGTGGGACTGTAAATAACCCAACAGTAAACAATAACTACCGAAATCCATTACCGGAAATCCAAGTTTCACCTTCTTTACCAATTACACCTCGACCAAGGCCCACTGTCCAATCATCAATTCAGCCAGGTGTGCCCCGAATGCCAGCACCTGATCCTTCTGTGTATAGACCAGGCGCATCTGTAACGGTCATTCTAAAAGGTGTTTTTTACAATCCATCGTTTATAGCTGATTGCAATGTGCCATGTTCGCTAGATAAGGCTTGGATTGTAATAGGCGGGGGCTCTTCAATGGTTAGTATAAGCAATGAATACGACTCAATAGGTAATAGATCCAGAACCATTGCGGGCGTAGCCTACCACGTTAGTCAAATGTTCTCTGGCACTGTAATAAAACTGGAGTTTCGGTCTCTTGACGATCGGCAGCTTATCGTTACCAATGTCCGCCCTTATGCGCCTTGAGTTAAGCCGCCGTCAGTTTCTTGTATTCCAAAACGGGCGCTTCAAGGAGTTTCAACAGTGTGTCACGGAATAAATACGGATTGTCCCGATTGTTAAACCGGAAGGTCATTTCATCGAGATAAGCGGAAAGATGCTTTGCGGAGACTTTATGCCACGATCCAATAATCCCGCGCTTCAAGAGAGAGAATGCGGATTCAATTCCATTGGTCGTAATATCTCCGTCAACGTAGACTCCATTGGAATGTTTAATCGTCTTGTGTTTCTTTCCGTTGATTCCAGATTCGATCAGCGCCTTGGGATAAGCGGTCAATTCATCTGTCATTACGACTTCCACATCTTCTCTAACATTTTCTTTAATGTACTTGGCAAGTGTGCCGGACTTGATATCTTCAGCATGGAAAAACCGAAGTTCACCCCCGCGCTGCTTGATGCCAAGCACAATTTCTTTGTTCGTTGTTCCACGGCCAGTACCTTTTCCATGTTCTCTACCACCTACATATGTCTCATCTATCTCCACAATGCCACCCAAGGGTTCTGGGTTCGTCTCCTTCATGGCGGCACGAATGCGATGACACAGAAACCACGCCGTCTTGTAGCTGATTCCCAGCGTGCGACTGATCTGGTTGGCACTCATGCCCTTCTTGGACTCGCAAAGAAGATAGACACACAGGAACCACTTCCAGAGGGGAAGGTGGGAGTCATTGAAAAGGGTTCCGGCGGTTACAGAAAACTGATAGCGGCAGGCATCGCAGTCGTACTGATTGCGCTTCACAATGTTAGATATCTTGTCCGACTTGCAGCGAGGGCAGCAAATTTCATTTGGCCAGCGCAGAGCTTCAAGGTAAGCGCGGCATCTTTCTTCACTGCCAAACTGTTCGATCAAAGTGCAAAGGTTTACGGAGTCCATTATGCCCACCTCTAAGAATCAACCGAAGAAGCATCCCCGGAAGATGACCACTAGCGAAGCGGTTGAGCATCTGTTTCATCCAAAGGTTGTAAAACACCTAAAGAATAAAATAGATAAGAAACCAACTAAGCCAGTAAGGAAAGCATAGTCAATTTCCAGCCCTGTGTCAAGTATATAATCTTCAGTAAAAAATTTATGAACTGAAATTGGGTGGAATTACGGCTTTTTCGTGGGGGTGGAGAGTACGGCCACGCCATAATTCGCCAACTCCACAGAGTTGGTGGACTCTCCGTGGAGCACATCGCGCATCCGGCGCGGCAGGGCCAGGGTCTGTGTTGCGCCGGAGAGATTCACCAGAATGAAGACGGTGTGATCCTTGCCGTAGCGCGCATTGACCTCGACACCCTTGGGCACAGGGCCGAAGGCCGGCGTGACATGGCTGATGGTCGTCATCCACTCTGCGGCCTTGGCCATGCCTGCGTCGTCCATCCATGCCCCGATGTAGGTGATGCGGCCCTTGCCCACCTTGCGCGTGATGGCAGCGGGTTCGCCGTCGAGCCAGCCATTGCTCTTGCCATATCGGGCTAAAACTTCTGCGCCGGGTTGGGTGATTTGCAGCCGCTCCGCCCACATCTGACTGGTGTTGGTTCCCCAGGCTCCGTCTAACGGAATGGGATGTTCCAGTGCGTAGTATGCCTCGACACGCCCGCCGAGCAGGTCGACCAGCGGCCCAGGCTGGCGTTCTGGTTGCAGGGCGTTGTCACTGTTTTTCATGCCCGTGCGCTGGCCGAGCACCAAGTGTCCGCCCTGTTGGACGTAGGCGATGAGATTCTTTGCCGCCGCATCCGAGAGCACGTTCAGCCCTGGTGCCACGACCAGCTTGTATTGGCCCAGCGGGGCCGTCGGTTGCACGATGTCCACCGATTGGGCGATGGCACGGAGCGGGCCATAGTAGCTGAGCAACTCCGCAACCGGGTCGTAATATTTGTTGTGCCGCTGCCAGTTGATGGCCCAGAAGCTGGGATAAGTGTGGAGAATCGCAATTTGCGATTTGGGCGTGGTGCCAACCAGCGCGGGTGCGGCCTTTTCCATTTCTCGGCCCAGCTGCTCCACCTCGGCATACAAGGGCAGTGGAGTTCCATCGGCGCCCAGCAGCGTGCCGTGGTACTCCTCTTGTCCGTTCAGCGCGCTGCGCCATTGCCAGTAGCCAATGGCATCCGCACCGTGGCCAATGTTGTGCCAAGCCATGGCGCGCACCTCGCCCTTGTCGAGGTCGTTGTTGACCGCCTGCCAGTTGACGTGGCCGGGCTGCGTCTCCATGATCCAGAAATTTTTGCGCTTGAAGCCGCGTGTTAGATCGTCCGTGGCACCGTTGAGCGTTGCATCCAAGTGGCCTTCGCCAACGTAATCGTCCCATGCGGCCAGGTCTAAATCCTGCGTAACGGTGTAGTGGTCAAAGCCGTCAAACCATCCCATTAGATTCGTCGTGATGAATTGGCGTGGGTCGGCAAATTGGCGGATCGCGTCCAGTTGATTTTTTTGATAGCTGCGCCACGTGTCGCTAACAAAGCGCTTCCAACTGAGCAGTAGGCCGGGATTGCCATTGCCGCCGACGGTCTCAATCGGAATCTGGTTCCAGTTGGAGTAGCTCTGGCTCCAATAGGCCGTTGTCCAGCGCGCGTTGAGATTGTCGAGCGTACCGTAGTAGGTTTTCAGCCACTGTTGAAAATCGCTTTTGGTCTGCGCGTCGAAGGAGACGGCGGCATACTCGTTGTCGATCTGCCAGCCGATGACGTAGGGATTGTGGCCAAAGCGTTGTGCCATGCGACTGGCAATGTCGCGGGCCAACGCGCGGTACTTGGCGTTGTCCCAGTTGAACTGCTGGCGATTGCCGTGTTCGGCCTTGCGGCCATCTTCGTTGGTGCGCAGGGTCTCTGGATATTTTTGCGTCAGCCATGCAGGGGGCGCAGCGGTTGGCGTTCCCAGAACGGTGTAGATGCCGTGCGCACCGGCTTCGTCGATCGCCTTTTCCAGCCAGTCGAAGTCATAATGGCCTTCGGAGGGTTCCATCCGACTCCACGCAAACTCTCCTACGCGCACCCAGCGAATGTGCGCTTTTTGCATCAGATCCAAGTCGGCAGACCAGCGTGCCTCTGGCCATTGTTCGGGATACCATGCCGTGCCCAATCCCAGCGTTGCGGGCGCGGTTGTTGGCGCTGGAGGCTTCTGTGCAGCCGCCTGCGCGGCCAGGGGCAGGGAAATGACAGCAGTCAACGCTGCGCTCAGAAACCAGGAACGATCGGTGTGCTTTTGGGTTGCAAAAAACCGGGTTGCAAACAACATGGAGAATTCCCCGCCGGATATTCTTGCGCGCCGTGCAGGACCGTCGCTACTCTGTCACAACGGCCTTGCTCAAATTGCGCGGTCGATCCACATCATACCCCCGCTGCGTGGCCACCATGTAGGAAAAGATTTGCAAGGGAACCACTTCGCAAATAGGCAGCAAATACTCACTGACCGCGGGAACAAAGACGCAGTGATTGCAGAGGTGGCCAATCTCCGTATCGCCTTCGGTGGCCACGGCGAGCACGTTGCCGCCTTGCTTCTGAATATCGCTGAGCAATTGGAGCGTGCGCGAATAGCGCAGCAGGGAATCGGGATCGTTGCGGTCGCAGGTGGCCAGAACCACCAACGGCGTACCGTGGCTGACCAGGGCATTGGGGCCGTGCTTGAGTTCGCCGGTGGGGTAACCCTCGGCATGCACGTAGGAGACTTCCTTCAGCTTCAACGCTCCTTCGCGCGCGATGGCATAGTGGATGCCGCGACCCAGGAAGAGAAACGCTTCATCTTTGGCGTAGCTGGCGGCGATGGTGCTCATCTGCTCCACCCATGCGGGGATGTTTTGCTCCAGCAATGCTGGAATGCGGCGAATCTGTTCGATGTGTTCCTCGGCAACGGTTGTGGTCATGCGGCCCCGCATGCGGCCCGCGTAAACGGCCAGCAGATAAAGCATCGTCAACTGTGTGGTAAAGCTCTTCGTCGCGGGAATGGCGGCTTCCACGCCGGCGCGGGTGACCAGGGCCGCGCTAGCTTCGCGTGTCATCTTGGAGCCAGCCACGTTAGCGATGGAGATGGTGTCCAGTCCGCGCGCAATGCCCTCGCGCAAGGCCGCCAGCGTGTCGGCGGTCTCGCCGGACTGTGAGATCACAATCACCGCCGGATTGTGCAGCGTATGCGTGGAGCGGTAGCAGTACTCGCTGGCATATTCCACATCGACGGCGATGCCCGATAGGTCTTCAATGAGAATCTCGCCGGCCAGGCCCGCATGACGGCTGGAGCCGCTGGCCGCAACCACAATACGCTCATGGCCCTGCAGCGCGCGATGCACGGCCTGCCACGCCTCGGCGTCAAACCTGCCTTCCGGAGCGTAGGCCTGGAGCGTTGCAGTGACTGCGTCTGGCTGCTCGTAAATTTCGCGCAGCATTGCGTGGGAAAAAACCTTGGGGCTTGCGGATGCCAAACTCGTTCTCCTTGAGAGGATGAAGTTTTGAGCCGTGGTGGAAATGAAAAATCCTGTCTATACAATTAAACCACGAATCGTGCCGCCAGGGCGCTGCTATTGCCGATGCCCCGTACACAGCCTAGAATGCTGGTGGATTGAAAAAATGTCCAGTACGGATCGCTATTTTGATTTCATAACGAGGTGTGTATGCAACGTTCGTTCTCCAGAGTGTTTGCAGCTTTGCTCCTAGCAGTATCCTGCGGAGCGTTTTCCGTACAGGCGCAGGCACAGAAGCCAGTAGCTGCTGCGATATTGCCCCCAGCCAGCCTTACGAAGATCGCACCGGCGACGGTGTTCTTCAAGGGGCAGAGTGCGGCCATGCAATTGCGAAATACTTTTGGCGTGCGCACTGCGGACGGCTCCGTGCTCCTGATGGGATTGGTGGATAGCTCGGGATACTCCTCAGGGATTCAGCAAAAATATCAGGGATACATTCTGACAGAGGTTCCCTTGCACTTTGCGAACGCAGTGTTGCCAGCTGGGGCCTATGGTTTCGGTTTCCTGGGCGCCAACAAGTTTACGGTGATGGATCTTGGCAACCATGATCTTTTGCAAGCGAGTTGGACAGAGGATGCAGCCTTGGCACGCCCTCGACCCTTGCAGATTCTTGCCACGGAGCAGCCCGGTAGCTATCGGCTGTATTCGGGCAGGAAATATGTTGCATTCACGGTAGGCAAGTAATTAGGTAGTGTGCAGATCATGACGGAGAAGTCTAAGTGCAAAAATCTTCAATGACAATTGTCGGCGTGGCTTTGTTGACGTCACTGGCTGTGTTATTCCCCTTGACCGCTTGTGGTGGCGGATCCGCTGCGACGACGGGCACGACTTCTCCGCCTCCACCGCCGCCACCGGCGGCGGGACCTTACAATCCAGCCACGGCCGTGTTGGTTTGGTCGGATGAGTTTAATGAAGCCACCACGGCGCCTGTGGCTCCGAACCCAGCCAATTGGACCTATGACACGGGTGGGGGCGGCTGGGGCAACAATGAGCTGGAGACCTATTGCGCCTATGGCTCCAATACCGCACCTTGCAGCACGGCGACCCCAAATGTCTACGTCGGCACCGATGGGTATCTGCATATTGTCGCGGTGAAAAATGCGCAGGGCCAGTACACCTCAGCCCGCATCAAAACTGAGGGCCTGCAGAGCTTTCAATATGGACGCATTGAGGCCAGCATTCAAATTCCGCAAGGGCAGGGTTTGTGGCCAGCCTTTTGGATGCTCGGCGACAGCTTTAACACTGCGGGTTGGCCCGGCTGTGGCGAGATGGACATCATGGAAAACATTGGTAGCCAGCCAACGATCAACACCGGATCCATCCACGGAACGGGCTTTATTGGTACCATGATTGGCACCCAATATGTGCTGCCGAATGGAGCAGACTATTCCAGCGCATTCCATACCTTTGGCATTATCTGGTCGCCGCAGAATGTGCAGTACTATGTGGACTCTCCCAGCAACATTTATGCAACCTATACGCCATCCAGCCTGCCCTCAGGAGCAGTTTGGCCCTTTGATGCTGGAAAATTCTTTTTCATCATTAACCTGGCTGTAGGTGGGGATTATCCTGGATCTCCGAATGCGAACACAGCGTTTCCCGCAGAGGTGCTGGTGGACTATGTTCGCGTCTGGCAGGATCCACCCCCCACAACTGCAGCACAACCTTCGCATCCATAGTTCTGTATCTGCAAGGGCATGTACTCTCGATGCCGAGTAATTCCGAATAGCGATCGAGCAGAGTTTGCCCAGAGCGCAAGCAAAGGGAGGAAGCCGCAGCACGCGGATTCCTCCCTTGTTGTTTGTCTGGGTACATCGGCAACAAAATCATTGAAAATTTAGTTACACTCACGCTGGTACCTAGCGCGCAATCGGGATACACCGGCCCGTCGTATGGATGGGCCTTTGGCAGTGACACCAGCAATCCACCTGTTCCCACCACGGCCACGCCCGGCGATACTTGCTTTACCACTGGCACAAACATAGTCACAGGATTTGCGACAACCTCAACGGGACTCACCTGCACGCAGAAGTAAATTACCCAGGCGATAGAATGCTTGCAGCGCTATGCCGCAAAAATTCTCTGATCGTACGCGTTGGGATCTGCGCGAGACCGCCTATGCCGCCGCCGTGCGCACCGCGCGCGCGCAATCGCAGCCATTGTTGGATCTGACAGCGTCGAACCCAACCACCTGCGGATTTGCTTATGACCCAGCAGCGTGGAGTGAGGCTCTGTGTGCTCCGCAATCGGCCATCTACAATCCCGATCCGCGCGGATTGCCGAGTGCGCGCGCGGCTGTTGCCGAGTATTACGAGCAGGGAACGGGCGTGGTCGTTGATCCCGATGCCATCACGCTGACCACCAGCACCAGCGAGGCCTACAGCTTTTTGTTTCGGCTGCTCTGCGATCCGGGCGATGAGATTCTGATCGCGCAGCCCAGCTATCCACTCTTTGAATTTCTGGCTGCGTTGGACTCGGTGCGGCTCGTGCCCTATCCACTCTTCTACGATCATGGCTGGCATATTGATTTGGCTGCTCTGCGCGCTGCCATTACGCCGCACACCCGCGCCATTGTTGTGGTGCAGCCGAACAACCCCACCGGCCACTTTACCCAGCCGCAGGAGCGGCAAGTGCTGGAGGCGCTCTGTGTTGAGCACGGTCTGGCGCTGATCGTGGATGAAGTGTTTCTGGACTACGCGCTGGACGCAGAGCCGCAGCGGGTTGCGCGCGCGCACAGCTTCGCGGCGGGCGCACATCCGGCGCTGACATTTGTATTGAGCGGTCTGAGCAAAATCTCCGCACTGCCACAAATGAAGGTCGCGTGGATATTCAGCCAAGGGCCGCAGCCAGCGTTACACGAAGCATTGTCGCGGTTGGAGGTCATTGCGGATACATTTCTCTCCATGAATGCGCCACTGCAACAC
>DAHWKP010000174.1:0-7222 GCA_027343585.1 Acidobacteriaceae bacterium | reverse complement strand
AAATTTTAAGCGGAGTGTTTGGCAAAGCGTTCGCGCAATTCGCCGGGCAAACGCTGTTGCAGGGCCTTGGCCTGCTCGGTCAAATAGCTGGGAGCGGGCGTTGCGACAGCCACCAAAATCCACGCCAGCGTGGAAGCCAGCAGGCCCAGCACGGCAAACAATTGCACGGTAACGGCCAAAGAGACCTGCCGCATCTGCAAGTGCATCAGCACCCAGCCGCGCAGCGGCTCAAAGCGATGCAACACGGCCAGCGCTAGCAGAAAAACCGTGGTGGAAAGCGTCGTGACTCCGATGAGGATCACGTCAATCGATCGGTGCAGATTTTGTCGGAACTGGCAGTGGGAGCAGTGGTGCAAGTGCTCTTCATAGTCCCTGCGCATATCTGCATGCAAGCCAGAGATGTCGTATCTCCACCCAGAGAGGATGTCTCCCACGGTTGGATCAATACAGGGGTTTCCCGGCACACCCGGATTGCTCTGCGATGTAGCCATCCTTATGATTATAGCGCAGTTGTTGGCATCGTGCGAGAAAAATTCCCGCTCATTTTCCACGGGCTTACCCCGGCCTGGCTAGAGGGTAATCGCTTCTAATGGCGTTGTTTGGCTGGCCAGCAGCACTTGGCTGCCTCCACCCTGTTCGCGGCCTTGCAAGGCACGCTCGGCGCTCAATCGCGCCAGCTCTGGCAGATTGTTGCTCTCCGACAAGTGCGCCAAAATCACCCAGCGGGCGTGGCCATCGTAGACTCCAGAGAGATATTCGGCGGCGGCATCGTTGGAAAGATGCCCGACGCGCGAAAGCACGCGCTGCTTGACCGACCAGGGATACGGCCCGTCGCGCAGCATCTCCACATCGTGGTTAGATTCGAGAATCAGCAGGTCGGCCCGCTGCAACTGCTCCTGCACATTTGGCGGCATATAGCCCAGGTCTGTGGCCACGGCGATGCGCATGCCTTCCGCCTCAAAGACAAAACCAACAGGATCGGCCGCATCATGAGGAATGGTGAATGGCGTGACGGCAATGTCGCCGATGGTGAACGATTTGCCGGCGGAGAAAAACTCCAGCGCAGGCAGAGCCGTGGAAAATTCCTCTTCCAGCAACGATGGCTGTTCCGCGCTGGCCACCAGCGTACTGACAGCCCCAGCCGCGCTCAATTCTTCGGCATCCTCAGCAGCATTCTCGAAGGTAGAGTCGGCTATGGCGGCCCTCCGCTTGCGCTCTTCGAGCCATGCGGCGTAGCCCATCGTCTTGCGCGGGGTCAAAATGCGCTTCCAAGCCGCGTGCGTTGCGCCGGTAAAGTAGGTGGGGATGCGGAAGCGGCGCGCCAGAACCGAGACGCCCTGGATGTGATCCTGATGCTCATGCGTGATGAGCAGACCATCGACCTTTTCCGGGTCTTCCCCGGCATAGCGCATGCGTCTGACGATCTCGCGGCAGCTAAGTCCGGCGTCCACCACCAAGCGGGTTCGCTCCGTGCGGATGACCGTACAGTTGCCTTTAGAGCCGGACGCAAGCACTGTGCAACGAAACATGGGTCTAGCCTACATCGTGCGCTTGTGGAATGCCTGGAATTGCAGCAACAGGGCCTGCATTTTGCGCAAAGTCACCGGGATCCCATACATTCCCTGATCGTTGCCGCTAGCACTGCAAATTTTGTGCAGCTCTCCCTCGGTGCCTGGCCGCTTAGCCGCTCTGCTGCATAAAGTCCGAAGAAACAGGATTCTCATACAAGGAATAATCCCGTGTAACCACCGTGATTCCGGACGGAGTGACGAAGTAATTTTTGCGGTCTTCGTCGGTATCGTAACCGATAACCGTGCCTTCGGGAATATGCACATCGCGATCAATAATTGCGCGACGGATGCGGCAATGGCGTCCTATGTTGACGTGGGTGAACACAATGCTGGAGTCAACCTCCGCATAGGAATTGATGCGCACATCCTGGGAAAGCACGCTGTTGCGCACCGTGGCGCCAGAGATGATACAACCGCCAGAGATGACGGAGTTAATGGCCATGCCGGTGCGACCCGGTTCTCCAAAAACAAATTTGGCCGGTGGATATTGGCGCACGCGCGTGCGCATGGGCCAGCTTTTATCGTAAAGATTGAAAACCGGGGAGACCGAGGCCACATCCATGTTGGCATCGTAGTAGGCGTCCAGCGTACCCACATCGCGCCAATAGAGCGCCTTCTGCTTGTTCTCATCCACAAAATTAAATGCCGACATTTTGTAGTTGCCCAGCAAGGCTGGCAGAATGTTATGGCCAAAGTCGTGTTTGGAGGCAGGGTCCTCCGCATCGTGCATCAGCGCTGGCAGGAGTACGTCTGTGTTGAAAATATAAATGCCCATGGATGCGTCGACCATCTCGGGATTGAAGGGCGAGCGCACCTTCGTCTCCTTCGGCTTCTCCTGGAAACCGATGACCTCGCCGTTGCGCGCAACCTCAACCACACCGAAGCGCGAGACCTCCGATGGATCAATGGCCAGCGTGGCCAGGGTTACATCCGCACCAGAGTCCACATGCTGCTGCAGCATGCGGCTGTAATTCATCTTGTAGATGTGATCGCCAGAGAGAATCAAAACGTAGCGCGGCTGCTCCGCCCCGATGGAGTAGATATTTTGGTACACGGCATCTGCCGTGCCCATGTACCAGTTGGCGCTGACGCGCTGCATGGGCGGAAGGATTTCGATGAACTCGCCCAGCTCTGTGGCCACGGCGGATCCCCAGCCTTCGCGGATGTGCCGGTTCAGCGAGAGCGCTTTGTACTGCGTCAAAATGTAGACGCGGCGCAGGCCGGAGTTAATGCAGTTGGAGAGCGTGATGTCGATGATGCGGTACTGCCCGCCGAAGGGCACGGCGGGCTTGGCGCGATCGCGCGTCAGGGGAAACAGGCGTTCACCGGCACCGCCGGCCAGCAAGACTCCTAAAGTGTCCTTCATTTCCAGCATAAATTTGCAGAACGCTCCCGATGGCAAGATTCAAACTGCGTGCAATGCAATCAAAAAAAACTTAGGCCGTGCTGGCGTTTCTCAACGCAGCAGGCTGGTACGCCGCTTACCGCGGTCCAGGAATGGGGCCTTCGGCGCTGGCATCCTCGCCATTGGCGTCGGGATCCATGCGAATGCGCAAGGCCTGCAAAAAATGCACATCCTGCGCCGTAAAGGGACCGGTTCCAGCCGCATTCTCCCCAGCCTCCTGCGTGGCAACAGGTTCCGCAGGGTCATCCGTCACTTCATTCAGACCGATTGTGGCCTCTAACATCAGCAACACGTCAAAGCCTTCGGCGCGAATGTCGCGCACCACGCTGGCAATATGTTCGGAATCGGAAACCGTTTCATGAATCGCCTCACCCAGTTGCTGGATCAAATTGCGCATTTTGGAATTCAAGGCTGGCCTCCTGCGCCGCGAAGTGGAACTTACGTCTTCGCGCTCCGTTCCTCCTACCTTACTTCCGTTTTTCGGCCACGGCAAATCCTGCGGTGCGGCTGCTACACTTTTCTGTCATGGGCTATGTCACTTTGGGCCAAAAATTGGGCCGGGCAACACGGGCAGCGGTCGAGCGGCTGCAGCAACAGCCCCACGCCCATCCCCATACGACCAGCGAACCAACGCAGACACAACAACCAACGCGCACCGCAGCCCAGCCAACGCGCATGGAGGAATCCGTTGCAACTGCAGCCACCGTTGTTCGCCATGGCAAACGCGCCGGGCAATCCTTTTGGAAGAGCTTGGCACATGCCGCGCGCATGTTGTGGCATGAGGTTACCGGAGTCTTTTTTACCCTCTTCGCCCTGTTTTTTATCCAGGGAGCCTGGCGCGTACACGCAGACTACAGGCATGGAGCGGAACATCAGCATTTTCTGCTCTATCTGGCCATGACCGTACTTTTTTCCTACTTCGCCATCAGCGCCTTTGTCCGCTCGCGTAGGCCACGATAGTCTTCGACTTCCACGCAATAAAATTTACTCTACATACATTGGAGAGGTTTCTTTCATGTCCACCCCTGCACCTGCCGCCCCACTTCGCAAAACGCCGCTCTACGCACTGCATCGCGCGCTGGGTGCCAAGATGGTGGACTTTGGCGGCTGGCACATGCCGGTGGAGTACTCCGGCCTGATCGCCGAGCACAAGGCCGTGCGCACGCGCGCCGGATTGTTCGACGTCAGCCACATGGGCGAGATTCAACTGCGCGGGCCAGAGGCGCTCGACGCCGTGCAGCACGTCTCGATGAATGACGCCTCCAAGCTGGCCGAGGGCCAGGCGCAGTACTCGGCGCTATTGACAGAGCGGGGCACGTTTCTCGACGACATTCTGGTACACAAGCTCAGCCCCAATGATTATTTGCTGGTGGTCAATGCGGGCACCTGCGCCAAAGACTTTGCCTGGGTGCGGCAGCAGAGCCAGCGCTTCCACTGCCACGTGAACGACTACAGCTCCTACTACGCGCAACTGGCGATTCAGGGGCCGCAGGCGCTCTCCGTTTTACAAACGCTGACCAGCGTGGATTTGGCGGCGATCAAAAATTATTGGTTCACGTGGGGCACAGTCTGCGGCGTGGCCAATGTGTTGATCGCGCGCACCGGCTACACCGGCGAGGATGGCTTTGAGATTTACGTTCCCGCCGATGAGGCCATCAGCCAACGCATCTGGAGCGAAGTGCGCGAAGCGGGCCGCGCCGTGGATCTGTTGCCCTGCGGATTGGGCGCGCGCAACACGCTGCGCTTGGAGGCGGCGATGCCGCTCTACGGCCACGAGATCAACGAGCAGACGAATGTATTTGAAGCCGGGCTGGAGCGATTCTGCAAGCTGGACAAGCCGGAGTTTTTCGGCAAGCCAGCGCTGATCGCTGCACGCGAGGCCGGTGGACCGCGGCGCAAGCTCGTGGGGTTGGAGATGACTGGGCGCGGCATCGGGCGCGATGGCTATCCTGTACTGGACGCCGCAGGCCAGAAGATTGGCGTGGTCACTAGCGGCTCGCCTGCTCCTTTTTTGCAGAAGAATATCGCGCTGGCCTACGTGCCGGTGGAGCAGAGCGCTGTGGGCACGGAACTGGCCGTGGAGGTGCGCAGCCAACCCGTGACGGCTCGCGTGACGGCGCTGCCGTTTTATCGCCGCAAAAAGTAAAAGAATCCCTGAACAAGTCTGTTTTTTTGAAGAGGCGGGACTTGAGTCCCGCCGTAAGTTCCAGCATTGACGAGTGTCTTTAGCCGCTGAGGGAACGCTCAGTCCTTGTTCCGAGCCTTCTAAGCAGATTTTTTGCCTCAGGGGCGAAAGCCCTTGTCTTGCCAGTCTGCGGGATGGACGGGCTGAAGCCCGTCCCCTGCACAGGACCGGCACCGCTCAGAGTTTCGCCCATGATTTCCAGAGGCTGCGTCGGGGCCGGGAATACAATGTAGGTGAGCGAACGCACACACCATGGCCTATCCCACACACTACCGCTATACCCGTGAGCATGAATGGATCGCCATCGACGGCACGACCGGAACGATTGGCATCACCGAATACGCGCAGAATTCTTTGGGCGACATCGTCTTTGCTGATCTGCCCAAGGTGGGCGCGACGGTGACGGCAGGGCAAAGTTTTGGCAGCGTCGAGTCCGTCAAGGCCGTCTCGGATTTGTACGCGCCGGTCAGCGGCACGGTCACCGCAGTGAATGAGGAGCTGAACAGCTCGCCGGAAAAGATTAACACCGCCGCGCATGAAAGCTGGATGATTCGCGTGCAGTTGTCCAACCCGGACGAGGTGAAGGGTCTGCTGACGGCTGCGCAGTACGAGGCCTTCATCGCCGAAGAGACAGCGCACTAGAACTCTGCCGCCATGGCAGCTCCCACGCCTCAGAAACGAGACGCGGGGCACCCGCGATCAATAGTTGAAGGGATTCTTTGCTGATGCGTTATTTGCCAAAATCGGATGCGGAACGCGTTGCGATGCTGCAAGCCATTGGCGCGCGATCCATCGACGAACTCTTCGCCACCATTCCCGCCGAATATCGCCTGGAACAGGACCTGAAGATTCCGCGCGCGATGAGCGAGCAGGAGATTCTGACGCACTTCCGCACCGCAGCGGCGCAGAACGCCAATGGCTATGCCAGCTTTTTGGGCGCGGGCGTTTACCGGCATTACCGCCCGGTGGTCATTGACGCTCTGGTGCAGCGCGGCGAATTCCTGACCAGCTACACGCCGTATCAGGCCGAGATAACGCAAGGCACGTTGCAGGCGATCTTTGAATTCCAAACGATGATCTGCGAGCTGACGGGCATGGAGATTGCCAACGCATCCATGTATGACGGCTCGACCGGCGCGGCGGAGGCAGTGATGATGGCCGTGCGCGTCACCGGGCGCGAGCATGTGCTGGTGGCCAAGACGGTGCATCCCGAATACCGCGAGGTGCTGGCCACCTATGCGCAGCACCAGGGCCTGCGCAAGCAGGTGATCGGCTACGGCGAGGATGGACGCATCGACCGCGCGGCGCTTGAAGCCGCCATCACTGAAGAGACAGCATGCGTGCTGGTGCAGTCACCGAATTTTTTTGGCAGCATTGAGGACGTGGCCGCGCTGGCGGAGTTGGCCCACGCCAAGGGCGCGCTGCTGATCGTCTCCATTGCCGAGGCGCTCTCGCTGGGCATTGTGCGCGCGCCAGCGGAGGCCGACATTGTGGCGATGGAGGCGCAGTCGTTTGGCGTCGCGCCCAGCTATGGCGGGCCGTACTGCGGTGTGATCGCCTGCAAAGAAAAATATCTGCGCCAGATGCCCGGACGCTTGGCTGGAGCGACGACAGACAAAAATGGCCAGCGTGGATTTGTGCTCACGCTTTCCACACGCGAGCAACACATTCGCCGCGAAAAGGCGACGTCGAACATCTGCACGAATCAAGCGCTGGTGGCACTGATGGCCTGCATTTATATGACGGTCTACGGCAAGCAGGGATTGCGCGAGTTGGCGGAGCAGAACCTGGCCAAGGCTCATTACGCCGCGCAGGCGCTCTGCGCAGCGCCGGGGTGCAGCCTGCTGTTTGACGGCGCGCCGCGCTTCAATGAGTTTGTGCTGCAATCGCAAGAAGCGCCAGAGGCGATGCAGGCCCGGCTGTTGCAGCAGAAGATGATGGGCGGTGTGGCGCTGAATCGCTGGTATCCAGAGTTGGGCAACGCCACGCTGTGGTGCGCGACCGAGATGAACACACGCGCGGAGATCGACGCTGCCGCGCTGGCGCTGACGCAACAGGAAG
>DAHWKP010000172.1:0-6748 GCA_027343585.1 Acidobacteriaceae bacterium | reverse complement strand
GCCATTCCGTATGAAGCTGCGGCGGGCAATCTGCTGTTTACGCGCAGCGGCCAACGCTACTATCTGGCCACCAATAATGAAGCGCCGCGCTTGGCTCAGGAGGAGTTTGCCGGGCTGGACTATGAGCCGGTGATCTCTCCGTGGCATGCAAACGATGTTGCTGGTGCTGTGCGCAAGATTGTAGGCAAGGGCAAAGTGGCTGGCGACATGGCATCTGCGGATTGGCCTGCCGTGTCGTTGCAGCCGCTGCGGCTGGCGCTGTGCGATGGCGAAATTGAGCGCTACCGCTGGCTCTGCGCACGCACAGCCAAGGCGACCACGGACGTGCTTTTGGCTTTGCGCCCCGGCACGAGCGAAGCGACGATGCAGGCCAGCATTGCGGAGCCTTTGTTGGCGCAGAACATTCTGCCCACGGTCTTCTTAATGGGCACAGACGAGCGCATCCGCAATTACCGCCACGCAGTTCCGCGCTGCGGCGTGCTGCGCAATTACGGCATGTTGAACCTGTGCGCGCGCCGCTGGGGACTGGCGGTTTCCATTACGCGCTTTGTGTATTTTGGAGCGATGCCTGCGGAGTTGCAGGAAAAGTTTGCCGCCGTGGCGCAGGTGAATGCGCGCCTGTTGCACGCCACACGCGCGGGCGCAACTTCGGATGCGCTCTTCCACGTGGCGCAGCAGGCTTACGCGGAGTTGGGGTATCCGGGCGAGGAACAGTTCCACCACCAGGGCGGAGCCACCGGTTACGGGGAGCGCGAATGGATCGCCCTGCCCGGCGGCAAGGATGTTGTGCATGACCATCAGGCCTTTGCCTGGAATCCGAGTCTGCAAGGCTCCAAGGCCGAGGATACGGTTGTGCTGCGCAACGGCGCGATCGAAGTGATGACGGCAACGCCGCGTCTGCCTGTGGTCGAGACCCAGATCGGCGGAGCCACGTACACCGCTGCCGGGGTCTTGCCCGCGTAGGCAAAGACTGCGCTTACCGGATCGACACCAGGGGCGGACGATTCGCCCCTTATTTTTTTGCACGTGGGATAATGATGGCTGCATCCCGTACCCGGTGAGGAAACCTTGAAAATCCGTTTCGCATTGTTGCCGCTGTCATTTTTTGCACTCACGCTTGGTTCTTCTGCGCAGAAGGCTGCCAAGCAGACTACCGCTCCAGCCACCACCGCGCCGTCTGCGCAGGAGCGTGCCCTGGATCATCGCATTGAGATATTGGTTCGCTCTACCTTCAATGTGCCGCCAGACTACTCCATCTCTGTTGGCAAGCGTGGCAAAAGCGAATTCGCTGGTTATGATGCACTGCCCATCACGTTTCTTGCCGACGGTCACAGCAAAACGATGGACTTTTTAATCTCCACGGACAACAACACCTTGGCGCGTTTTGAAAAGTTTGATCTCAGCAAAGGGCCGCTGGCGGGTGTAACGCTCATGGGCAGGCCGATCCGTGGCCCGCAAAAGGCCATCGTGACCATCGTTAGCTTTGATGATTTGGAGTGTCCGTACTGCGCGCATATGCATGCAGAACTGTTCCCGGCGACGATGCAACGGTATAAGGATCAGGTGCGCATCATTTATAAGGACTATCCACTGACGGATATTCATCCTTGGGCGATGCACGCTGCTGTGGATGTGGAGTGCATGGCTGCGCAAAGCCCTACTGGTTATTGGAATCTCGTTGATGCAATTCACGCCAATGCCGACTCCATTACAGGAGATCGCCAGCATCCGAATCTGGCCGGAACCATGGTGCGTTTGGACGAAATGACCCTGCAGGAAGGCCAGAAGCAGAAGGTAAACATGGACAAGCTCAAGGAGTGCGTCGGCAAACAAAATGAAACGGCCGTCCGCGAATCTGTTAAGGAAGCCCAGGCCTTGGGGATTCAGGGAACGCCGACGCTCTTTGTGAATGGAGAGCGCTTGGCGGGACTCGTTCCTCAAGATCTGCTTTGGACGGCCATTGATCGGGCCATTGTGGATGCCGGGGGAACGCCGCCGCCGAGCGGCAGCAGCACGCCCGCCACTGCATCTGCCCAGTAGGTCGCGTCACGGCGTGTCCCATGCACTTGGTGTATCTTCGGAATGGCACGATCACAGGTTCTGTATTGCGAGTTTTGTGCGTACAAAACGGGAAGACTTAGGATTGAAGAATGAACGCGAATCGGAGTTTTTTCGAAAAGAGTTTTCAAGAGAATCCTGCAATGTCTGCACGGGTGCGCGTCGGCGTTGCGTGTGTCACGCTGGCAGTTGTCGCAGCGGTAGGCATGGCGGTGGGCACGGGTTGCAATCGCGCGCCCGGCCCCGATGTTTGGGCCACGGTCAACGGGCATCCCATCCTGCGTGCCGACGTGGAGAAGTATTATCACAATCGCGTCAACAACGCGCCGCAGCAACCGACGGAAGATGAAGCCGATCGTCTGCGTTTGGAGATTTTGCGCAGCCTGATCGACGAAGAGATCACGCGCCAACAGGCGGAGAAGTTGCACCTGGTTGCGACCGATGCGGAAGTCGATGCCAAGATAGCCGAGCTTAAGGCTCCTTACACCGATGCGCAGTTCAACGCGCAACTGCAAGCCAAAGGCCTCACGCTCGATGATCTGCGCCATGACCTGCGCCGCTCCCTGACCAGCAGCAAGGTGATGAACAAGGAGATTGAGTCCAAGATCAACATCACCGACGCGCAGATTGCTGACTACTACAACCTGCACAAGGCTGACTTTAATTTGATCGAGCCGCAATATCACTTGGCGCAAATTGTGGTGACCACAATCCCCAATCAGAAGCCGGGCAATTTGCAAAACAGCAAGGCGAAGAATGATGCAGAGGCAAAAAAGAAAATTGAGTCTCTGGAGAACCGCCTGGAGAGCGGCGAGGACTTTGCCACGCTGGCCATGAACTACTCCGAACAGCCAGACACGGCCGCCAGCGGCGGGGATATGGGTTTTGCCTCAGAATCTCAGCTGCGATCCGACCCGGATGTCTACAAGGCCGTGACAGCGCTCAAGCCGGGGCAGACTACGCCTGTGCTGCCGCTGTATGAAAGCCAGACCTCAAAAAAAGTGATGGGATACGTGATCTACAAGCTTATCGCGGTAGAACCCGCGGGGCAGCACCTGCTGAATGACCCGCGCGTGCAGCAGATGATTCGCCAGCAACTGCATGACAGCCGCTCCCGACTGATGAAGGAAGCTTATTTGGAAGTGATGCAGAACCAGGCCCACGTGGTGAATTATTATGCTGAGCAGTTGTTGAAAGACATTCACTAGGCGGCAGTTCTGTGGATTCCAAAACAAAAGCGAGGCACGCTTTCCGTGCCTCGCTTTTGTTTTGTATATCGTGTTGCAGCGGTTATCGCCGAGTCCGCATCAATCAATCTTCGTGAGACGATTCAACCCGTTAAAAGCGGCGGCCTTGTAACATTCCGCTAAGGTCGGGTAGTTGAAGACGGTTTCGATGAAGTACTCCATGGTGCCGCCGAGAGCCATCACGGCCTGGCCGATATGTACCAGTTCGCTGGCACCTTCGCCGATGATGTGTACGCCGAGAATCTTGTGTGTCTGGCGATGGAAGATGAGCTTGAGTCGCCCGGTGGTGTCGCCGCGAATCTGGCCGCGGGCAATCTCGCGGTAGTAGGCCACGCCCACTTCATACGGTGCATCCTCCTCGGTCAGTTGCTCCTCCGTTTTGCCAATGAAGGAAATCTCCGGGATGGTATAGATGCCATACGGATAGTAGCTGGGGTTGGAGACCAGAGCCATATCTCCCATGGAGCGCGCCGCGGCGATGCGGCCCTGCTCCATGGAGACGGAAGCCAGGCTGGGGAAGCCGATGATGTCGCCCGCAGCATAGATGTGCTCCACCTTGGTGCGATAGTTTTCATCCACAGCGATGCGTCCCCGGCTGTCCGCTTCCAATCCGGCAGCAGCTAGATTCAACTCATCCACGTTGCCTTGGCGTCCGACGGCGTAGAGCAGCACATCGCCGGAGAGCTTCTTCTGGCTTTCCAGATTGGCGACGACCGTGCCATCGGGCAATTCTTCCACGCTCTGCACTTCTTCATTCAGGCGCATGGTGACGCGGTTGTCGCGCAGGTGGTAGCTGAGCGCCTCCACGATCTCCTGATCGGCAAACTCCAGCAGGCGCGGCCGTTTTTCCACCAGCGTCACGCGCACGCCCAGCACGGCGAACATGCAGGCGTACTCCACTCCGATCACGCCGCCGCCGACAACGATCAACGTCTTGGGCAGATTGGCCAGCGTGATGATCTGATCGCTATTGATGATGGTGCGCCCGTTGATGGGCACCTTGGGCGAGACGGCGGGCTTGGCCCCGACGGCCAGCAAGACATTGTCCGCTTCATAGGTATTCGAGCCGCGGGAGCTGCTGACGCGGATGTGGTGCGCATCCTCAAAGCTGGCCACGCCGGTGAGCATGTCAATGTTGTTGCGCGTCAGTTGCGATTGCGTAACGTCAATCTCCGTTTTGATGACGTGCTGCACACGGAAGGCCAGGTCGGCCATGGTGATTTTGTCTTTGACGCGGTAGTTGAGGCCGTAGATGGATTGATAGTTGTAGCCGGAGAGGTGCAGCACGGCTTCGCGGAAGGTTTTGCTGGGAATCGTGCCAGTGTTAATCGATGTGCCGCCGACAACCTCGCGCTGTTCCACCAGGGCCACGCGCTTGCCATGCTTGGCGGTAGAGATGGCCGCTCGCTGTCCGGCAGGGCCGGAGCCAATCACGATCAGATCGTATCGTTCCATGCGGTTGGTTGCGTCTCCTGAGCGTAGATTGCTGCCGTTGCCGTGGAGTGGCAAAAGCGCAGAACTCCGCGTGCGCCATTCCAAAAAAGATGGGCAAGTTCGAAATTATCACACTCCCATTCCACTACTGTTGCTATCGGCGCGGCGGCGCAAACCAGAACGGTACACTGGTGGTGCGCGATGCTGCTCTGTTCCATAACGGATCGAACCTTACTCGGGGCCGATGCCGCCACGCAGCGCGAAGGCTTGGTGCGCCAAGCTCGGGTGTGGGCGGAAAATGGCGTGGAGCTGGTGCAGCTACGGGAAAAAGATTTGCCTGCATCCGAGCAGATCGCATTAGCGCGGGCCATGCGGAGCGCGCTGCGCGATGCAAAGACCGCAACCCAGCTCATTCTGAATGCGCCGGTTCCAGTGGCGCTGGCCGCTGGCGCTGACGGCGTTCATCTGTCGGCAGCGGGTGCTGCGGAAACCTTGCGCGCGCTGCGCAACGGCAACATTGTTGGCGCGACTTCATTTTGGGTCAGCGTAAGCTGCCACACGCTGGCCGAGGTGGAACTGGCGCGCGATGCTGGTGCGGACTGCATTCTCTTTGCACCTGTCTTTGGCAAAGAGATTCGCCAGCCGCAGGCCACACCGGTGAGTTCGTCGCCAGAGACACTGCCGGGTGTGGGCTTGGCAGCGCTGGCTGCTGCCTGCCGCGCTGCGCAACCCGTGCCGGTGCTGGCTCTGGGCGGCGTAACGGCGGAGAATGCAGCGGCCTGCATCGCCGTTGGGGCCAGCGGCATCGCCGCGATTCGGCTCTTTTGTGAACCCCCGTCGACATGGAGCGCGTTGCGCTGAGCATCAGAATTGCGTGAACGAAAAGAAGATACCGCGCGTGGTGGGCATGAGCTGCGGCGCGCAAAATCATGCTGTTGCCGTGACAGGCGAAAGAGTACGGCGTTACAGTGAGAGTATGGGCTACACGTTTGGTGATAGTCAGGAGGCAAGTCGGCGGCTGCGCCGTCTTGCAGCGGTCTACGAGCCGGAAACGCGCGATCTGCTCGATGCAGTGCGGTCTGAGTGCAACGGAGGCACCCTTGAACTTGCACTCGACCTCGGATGTGGTCCGGGCTGGTCAACACGCTTAATTGAAGACACTCTGAGGCCAAAACGCATTATCGGTCTGGAAGCATCCGAGGCGTATGTAGCCGAGGCACGCGCGAATCAGCCTCAGCTGGAGTTCATGCAACACGATATTCTTGCGACTCCCTTTCCAGTAGGCAACGCAGATTTCATTTTCTGCCGGTTCCTGTTGACGCATCTTCCATCGCCGCATGCTGCTCTCAAAACATGGGCGCATGCCGCAAGATCGGGAGCCATACTCGCTATTCATGAAACGGAAGCCTTGCGTTCTGCGCAGCCATGTCTCTCTCGCTATTACGAGATGGTGGCCCAGATGCAAAAATACTATGGGCAGGAGCTAAATGTCGGTGCAGTACTGACGGATGCCTTTCGAGGCACCCACTGGAGCTTGGTTCGCAGCGAAAGTGTGGTTCTCGAGAAAACTGCGCGCGACATGGCACAGCTTCATGTAGCCAATCTTCGAACCTGGGGCAGCAATGATTTCGCAACGCAGGCATTCGACAGGCAGGAGATGGATCAACTCGAAAGGCAATTGAGCTTGATTGCATCGGGAGACATAGAGGCAGGTGTGGTTTACAACACTGCCAGACGCATAATAGCCTGGCGGAACTGACTCCCCATCCGCAGTACGGCGTGTGGCTCCCATCTGAATCGCCAGAGATAATGCGGATGCCTAATAGAGGATCAAGTGGTTGTTATCGCAGGTCCAGCGATTGAAGTATGTGCGCCTGTACACTGATGGCATGAACGAAGAAAAGATGCCACGGGTTGTGGGTGTGATTCCGGCGCGATTGGCCAGCACGCGCCTGCCGCGCAAGGTGCTGTTGCCGATTGCGGGCAAGCCCATGCTGGAGTGGGTATAC
>DAHWKP010000166.1:0-2084 GCA_027343585.1 Acidobacteriaceae bacterium | reverse complement strand
TCGACTCTTCTTCCCGTCCGCCGATCCTTCGACTGCCATTCTGGCCTCGTTAGCCACCTTTGGCATCGCGTTTCTGGCGCGCCCCATCGGCTCCACGCTCTTCGGCCACTTCGGCGACCGCATCGGGCGCAAGACCACGCTAGTGCTCGCACTAGCCACCATGGGACTGTCCACCGTTGCCATCGGCGCTCTGCCAACGTATCGCACGCTGGGATTCATCGCTCCGCTGCTGCTGGCGATTTGCCGCTTTGGGCAAGGCTTGGGCCTAGGCGGGGAGTGGGGTGGTGCCGTGCTGCTGGCCATTGAAAACGCCCCAGCACACAAACGTGCCTGGTACGGCATGTTTCCACAACTGGGCGCGCCCATTGGATTTTTTCTCTCCGGCGGGGTCTTCCTGCTCCTGTCGCGCACGCTTACCAATGCGCAATTCTTCGCCTTTGGCTGGCGGCTTCCTTTTTTGGCCAGCGCGGTGCTGGTCTTTCTCGGCCTCTACGTGCGTCTCACGCTGACGGAAACCCCTGTCTTTGCGCAAGCGCTCCAACGCGGCGAACAAGTCAACGTGCCTGTGCTGCACATCCTTCGCAAACACACGCGATCATTGATTGCTGGCGTTCTGCTCTGTCTGGCGACCTTTGTGCTCTTTTATCTGCTGACGGTCTTCGCGCTTTCTTGGGGCACGACTGCGCTCGGCTACAGTCGCAGCAAATTTTTGATGATGCAGTTGCTGGATATTTTCTTCTTCGCCGCGACCATCCCGCTCTCGGCGCTGCTGGCCGAGCGTGGACGCAAGCGCGCCATGCTCTGGATCACGGCAGCGATTGGAATTTTTGGATTGGGATTTGCGCCACTCTTCGCTGCAGGAACCACGGGCGCGCTGGTCATGATGGCGATTGGACTGGCGCTGATGGGCCTCACCTACGGCCCCGTCGGAACAATTCTCGCCGAACTGTTCCCCACTTCCGTGCGCTACACCGGCAGCTCGCTCGCCTTCAGCCTGGCGGGGATTCTGGGCGCATCGCTGGCTCCCTACATCGCAACGTGGCTGGCAAAAACTTACGGCCTGCAATATGTCGGCTACTACATGTGCGCAGCCGCCGCGCTCACCTTTGTCGGCCTGCTCATGATTCACGAAACCAAGAATGACGACTTGAACGCTGTGTAGCGCCTGCCGCGTTTTCTGCCGGTTGCAGCCGTGTTTGCGCTACAAGTGGCAGGAGCGCATGCCGCGCTTCTCCAGATATTTTTGGTGATACTCTTCCGCGGGCCAAAAGGTAGGCGCGGGCGCAACTTCGGTCACGATCGGCTTGGCAAAGCGACGCTCGCGCGTCAGCCGATCAATGGCCGCGCGTGCAGCCTGCTCCTGCTGCGGCGAGTGAAAGAAAATCACCGAGCGATATTGCGTACCCCAATCCGGCCCCTGCCGATTTTTCTGCGTGGGGTCATGCAGCGAAAAAAATGCGTCGAGCAGTTGCTCGTAGCGGATCTGCTGCGGATCAAAACGAAGCTGCACCACCTCGGCATGGCCGGTGGTATCGGTGCAGACATCTTTATAAGTTGGATTTTCCAACGCGCCACCAGCGTAGCCCACAGCGGTCTCCACCACGCCGGGCAACTGTTGCAGCGTCAACTCCACGCCCCAAAAACATCCTGCGCCGAAGGTTGCCGTCTCCATGATTCCGCCACCGCCTATGCAGCGATTCTACCGCCGACGTCTGCCGGTGGAGCGGCTGCCTGCGCGCAGAAACTTTTTGGCAGCGGCTGTGGGTGCGGGCCGCGGACGCTTCTCGCCCGTCGGCGCATCTGCGGCAATGCGATCCAGCGCTTTGGCTGTGGACGCCCGTTGCAGCGCACGCACCTCCTGCGGTGTCAGCTCGCGCACTTCGCCCGGCTCAACATCCAGCGTCAGCGGGCCGTAAGCGATGCGGCGAATCTTTTCGACATGGTGGCCGACGTGCTCAAACATTTTGCGCAACTGGCGGTTGCGGCCTTCGGTCAGCGTCACCTCATACCAAGGGTTGTCGCCCTCGCGGAAAAGGCGAATCCGTGCCGGAGCCGTCTTCACGCGGCCTTCACTTGATCCGGGC
>DAHWKP010000152.1:0-24158 GCA_027343585.1 Acidobacteriaceae bacterium | reverse complement strand
ATGGATCGCAACACGCGCACCATGTTGACGGAAGTGGACATCCCGAATAAAGACTTGCATCTGTCCCCGGGCATGTATGCCAACACCACCTTCCCGCTGATTGATCACGGCGACGCACTCTCCCTGCCCATTGATGCCATTGTGGAAGGCGACAATCCGTATGTGCTCGCGTTGGATAACACCAACCATGTAGTCAAGCGCTCCGTAGTGCTGGGGGTACAAGGCCCCAATCGCTTTGAGGTGCTCTCAGGCATTCAAGAAGGCGACCGCGTTATCGTGGGCAACCAGGCAAACTTCCAACCCGGCGAGTTGGTCTCACCCAGCCCCACCGATACCGATCTTGTCGAGTTCAAACAAACGGACAGCACCACAAAGGGAGGCAGCAACTAAATGTCTTCGTTTGCGATTAAATATCCGTTCTTTATTTTGATGGCGTGTCTGATCATCGTAGTTGTCGGCACGGTGAATCTTCTCGCCATGCCCGTCGATCTCTTCCCTGCCATTAAAATTCCAGTCGTCGTCGTCGCCACGTTCTACTCAGGCATGCCCCCTGAGCAGATGGAGGCCGACATCACTAATACCTTTGAGCGCTTCTTCACGCTCGGCAGCAACATTGAGCACATCGAATCCCGCTCGATGACCGGCGTCAGCCTCATCAAGGTCTACTTTCAACCCGGAACAGATCCCAACGCCGACGTCAGCAACATCTCCAACCTGGCCATGGCCGATCTGCGCCGACTACCAGAGGGAACCTTCCCGCCCGTCGTTTTGTCGTATGACTCGTCCAACCTGCCCGTCTGTCTGATCACAGTTGAAGGGCAAGGACTCAATGAAGCACAGTTGAAGGACTATGCGCAGTTTGAAATCCGCGACCAGGTGGCCAACGTAAAAGGTGCATCGGTTCCACAGCCTTATGGCGGCACCTACCGCCAGATCATGGTCTACGTGGACCCACTCAAGCTGGAAGCCAGCGGCCTCAGCGTCAAGGATGTCTATAAGGCCGTCAATAATTCCAACCTAATCCTTCCCGCCGGCGACGTTCGCATCGGGCCGAAGGATTACAACATCTACGCCAACAGCCAAGTGGTCAAGGGCAGCGATGCCAACATGATCCCGCTCAAGTCATCGGGCAACTCGGCGATTCTCGTTGGCGATGTGGGCCATGCCGTCGATGGCGGCCAGTTGCAGTACAACATTGTGCGTGTTGACAGCCAGCATTCGGTCTATCTGCCCATCTTTAAACAGGGCGGCGACAGCAACACCATCAGCATCGTTAACGGCATTCGAGAACGCGTAGGACACCTGCTGGACGTTCCCCCGCAACTGCGGGCACACGTGGTCTTTGACCAATCCGTCTTTGTCAAACTGGCCGTTGATAACGTAATTCATGAAGGCGGCATCGGTCTGGTGCTCACTGGCCTCATGATCCTGCTCTTCCTGGGCGATCTGCGGGCGACGGTTGCAGTGCTCTTGTCGATCCCCATCTCCGTGCTCACGGCGTTTCTTTTGCTCAACCTGACCGGCAACACAGTCAACACCATGGTGCTCGGTGGTTTGGCATTGGCTCTCTCACGCCTCATCGACAACTCCGTCGTGGTGTTGGAGAACATCTTCCGCCACATGGAAATGGGCGAGCCTCCCATCGTTGCTGCCGAACAGGGCGGCAGCGAAGTCGCACTAGCCGTGCTTGCGGCCACGGTCAGCACTTCGATCGTATTCTTCCCGGTCGTCCTGCTGGTCGGCGTCAGTAAATATCTTTTCACCGCGCTGGCGCTGGCGGTCGTGCTGGCCATGATGGCCTCCTACATGGTCGCCATGACGGTTGTGCCGCTCTACTGCGCCAAGTTCATTGAGTTCCACGGCCACGCTGGCCACGGAGACCAGGAACATGGCGCGGCGGATACTCCCGATCTGCGCGAATTGGCAGAAAGCCGCGACCCCGTGGCTTTGGCTCATGACGAAGAGTTGGCCAGCCATCCGGGCAAGCCATCCATCTTCGGCTTGATCTTTGCCAAGTTCAACCAGGGCTTTCATGCAATCCAGCACAAATATGACGGCGCAATTGCCTACTGCCTGGAGCGCCCGGTTCCCGTAGTACTGGTCTTTTCTGCATTCGTCATCTTCAGCTTCGCCTTGTATCCGTTCCTAGGCGTGGCCTTCTTCCCACGCACGGATCCAGGTCAATTCGTCATTCAGTTCAAAGCCCCTCCGGGCACGCGTATTGAATTGACCGATCAAATTGCCGGAAAAATTGAAAATGTCGTACGCGAAGAGGTCAAACCACGCGATCTGAACATGATCGTCTCCAACATCGGCGTCTATCCTGATCTCTCCGCCATCTACACCACCAACACCGCCATGGACAACGGCGTGGTCCAGGTCAGCTTGAAAGAGGATCACAAGATCGGCAGCTACGCATACATGGCTCGCGTGCGCAAACGTCTGCGGCAAGAGGTGCCAGAGGTGCAGGCATTCTTTATGGCGGGTGGCTTGGTGGACTCCATCGTCAACCAGGGCAAGCCAGCGCCCTTTGACATTCGCGTCAGCACAATGAGCTTCAAGGATGGCGACAAGATCGCGCAGGAAATCGCGCGCCGTGTCCGCCGCCTCAGCGACGTCAACGATGTGCTGATTCCGCAGGACATCGATTACCCCGGTTTGCAATTGAACGTGGACCGCTACCGCGCAGCTATTCTGGGTCTGACTGAAAAGAATGTGGTCGACAGCGTCATCACGGCGCTCACATCCAACGGACAGATTGCTCCCTCCTACTGGATCGACCCCAGCAGTGGGAACAACTACATGCTGACGGTGCAGTATTACGATAGCCAGATTCAATCCCTGAAAGACTTCAAAGAAATTCCTTTGCGCTCGAAAACGCAACCAGAAGCGCAGTCCGTCAACAAAAACGCCGATCCCGACAACGGCACACGGGGCATTCCCCATGACAACGTGACGCCGCTTGAAGCCGTTGCTGATGTCAGATACATCAACACGCCCACGGTGGTGGACCATTATCAACTGCGCCGCGTCTTTGATGTGTACGTCATGCCGACCACGGAGGACCTGGGCCAACTCGGCAAGCAGATTAACAACATCGTTGCCAACGTCCACCCCCCCCACGGCACACTGGTCAGCATCGGCGGAGCCATTGATGACATGAACAGTTCCTTCCGCAGCTTTGCTGTTGGCTTGGTACTCTCCGTCATCTTGGTTTATCTGGTGCTGATGGCCCAGTTCGCTTCGTTCTCGGATCCATTTGTCATTCTGCTGGCCGTTCCACCGGGGCTTTCCGGCGTGCTGCTCTTCCTGCTTATCACCGGAACCAGTTTGAACATCATGTCTCTGATGGGCGTCATTATGATGACCGGCATTGTGGTCTCTGACAGCATTCTGATCGTGGAATTTGTTGGCGCGCTGCGCAATGAGGGCAAACCGCTCAAGATCGCGCTCGCCGAGGCTTGCAAGGTGCGTCTGCGTCCCATCATGATGACCACGCTGGCCACAGCGCTCGGCCTCATCCCGATGGCCTTGGGCGTGGAGGCGGGTAGTGAGCAATACGCTCCCTTGGCCCGCGCCATTCTTGGCGGACTCACCGTCTCCGGCATCGTCACTGTCTTCCTGGTGCCGACGGCCTACTTCCTGGTCCATCGCAATCACGAAAACACCAATGTGATGCACGATCAGCAGCATCCTGACTTGGAGGCGCGCGCGTAATGAGAACCATTCTTTCCATCACGACAGCCACGGCTCTGCTTCTTGGCCCAGCCTGGGCGCAGAACGCCAGCACTGCAGCGACAACCAAACCCTTGGCCGATGATCCCTCCGTAGTTTTGCTGGCACAAAATCTGCAACAGGCTCAGTCGACGCCTCCGGTGGCCTCGGCTACGCTCAGCAACACCGCTGGAGCCAGCATGGCCACTGGCACAATGCCACTGCCCACCTTGCCCAGCGCCAACGGCCAGCCGGTTCCTTTAACACGGGAACAGGCTGAGCAGATTGCCATCAAAAACAATCCGCATATCCGCGCCAGCAAGCTGGTTGCCTTGGCCGAACACCAAGCCTACCGTGCCACGCGCGCGCAATATCTGCCGCAGTTATACGGCGGCATGGTCGCCGTCAAGGCCGATGATGGCGGACGCTATTCCGTGGACGGCCTGCGCACCACGCGCTTGCTCACCCACGCAGGCGGTGGCGTGGAGCTGCGCCAACTGCTCACCGACTTTGGCCATACCTCCAACCTGATCGCCTCCTCCAAGCTGTATGCGAAGGCGCAGGACTCCACCGCCATGGCCACACAGTTGGATGTACTCTTCGCCACCGACCAAGTCTTCTACCAGACGCTGGAGGCTGCCGCCGTGGTGAAAACTGCGGAGCAAACCGTCGCAACGCGCCAGCAGATGGATGATCTCGTTTCGGAGCTGACCAAAAACAAACTGCGCTCCGACATCGACCTGGCCTTTGCCGATCAGGACTTGGCACGAGCGAAGCTGCTACTGCTCGACGCGCAGGATGAGTACCAGAAAGACATCGATGCGCTCTCAGCCGTACTCGGCTATGACCATGCGCAGAACTATCAACTGGCTGATGACAGCGCTGCGCCGCCGCTGCCTCCACCCGATGCCGATGCGCTGGTCAAGCTGGCCTTGCAGCAACGGCCCGACCTGCTCGCGCTCGACTACACGCAAAAAGCCGCACACAAGTTCAGTCGTGCGCAATATGAGCAGCTCTTGCCCACGATCAATACCGATGGCGTGGTCGGTGGCACGCCCGTGCGCGATGACCGCTACTTTAACAGCAATTGGTTCGGCGCGGTCGGCGTCAACCTTAGCGTTCCAATCTTCAATGGTTTTCTCTACACCGCTGAGGCTTCGGAAGCATCGCAACGCGCCAAGGCTGCCCAAGAAAATCTGCGGAACCTGCGCGACAACATTGTCCGCAACGTCAATGACGCATGGCTCCAAACCAACACTTCGTATGACAAAATCGGCGTGACGGAAAAATTGCTGGACGCGGCCAACCTCGGACTCGATCTGGCCCAGGCCCGCTACAAACTCGGCCTCAGCTCCATCGTTGAACTGAGCCAGTCGCAATTGCAACAGACTCAGGCGGCCATCGAAAACATTAACGCCCGCTACGCGTATGAGCTTTCCCTGGCCGCGTTGAACTATCAGATCGGCAACATGCCGTAGCCGTAGCGCTTTCTCTTACCCAGCTGAGGAGTCTGCGGAACTATCCGCAGATTCCTCAGATTTCTCCACAGCTGCACAGCCCATTCATCCTGCATTCACATTCCGTTCATCGATTTTTAACCAGATTCACAATCCATTCACATTCTGTTTCCTGCGTATTCATATAAACCTTCCATGCTTGATAGCGGTGGACTGTGCGTTTGCTTCTCCCAAAGCGCCAGCCCCAGAAAAAAACAAGTGAGAGGCCGAATGATTTCTCGACCCAATCCGCTCCAAGCCCTGCTTCTGGCCGGTTGCGTTGCTGCCATTTCTGCATCCAGCGCTTTGGCGCAGTCCAGCAGCAAGAACGCGTCCAAGAAAACAACCGCGAAGCCGAGCATTCAGGTGCAGCTAGATCAGATGCGCCAGCAGCTCCAAACCCAGATCGAAGAATTAAAGCAAATGTTGCGCGAGCGCGACATGCAGTTGCAGCAGGCACAAGGCGCAGCAGCCCAGGCCCAGCAGAATGCTTCCCAGGCGCAGGCACAGGCGGCGCAAGCCGCTCAGGCCGCAGCGCAGGCCAGTTCGCAGAGCACGTCGGTCTCCACGCTGAAGCAGCAAGTGCAAAGCCTGCAGGCCGACAATGAAAAGTCCAAGGCGGACCTTGTTGCCGTCCGGCAGATGGGCGTTGGCTTCCGTGAAAACTACGCCAATCCCATCGCGTTAAAGTACAAGGGCGTCGAGATTACGCCAGGAGGCTTCCTGGCGGCTGAAACTGTGTACCGCCAGCGGGCCACTGGTGGCGGTCTCAATACACCGTTCAATGCAATCCCTTTCAGCGAGTCGGCGCTGGGCAAGCAATCCGAGTTCGTCGCCACGGGCCGTCAGTCGCGCATCACGCTCAACGTGCAGGGGCATGAGGACCATGCCACCATCGGCGGCTACTATGAGGCTGACTTCCTGAATGCTGGCTCTACTTCCAACAACAACGAGAGCAACAGCTACCCGTTGCGCCAACGCCAGATGTGGGCGCGCTACCAGCGCGATGGCGGCTTCACCATCGTCGGCGGCCAGATGTGGTCGTTTCTGACGGTCACCACCACGGGATTTGAAAATAAGATCGAGGCGATTCCGCTTACGATCGACCCCCAATATACCCCGGGCTTTATCTGGGCGCGTCAATATGGAATGCGCATCTATGGAAACATGTTCCACAAGAAGATGTTCGCTGGCGTGGCCTTTGAAAATCCGCAGATGACCTTTGGCGGCCACGGCTATACGAACAACTTCACCTTCGGCTCGGCGGGCAACCCCGGCGGATTGCTGAACCCTGACACCAACTACTCCATCAACATGGCGCCAGACGTCATCGCCAAGGTTGCCTTTGAACCGGGCTTCGGTCACTACGAAATCGCAGGCATCAGCACCTTCCTGCGCGATCGCGTCTATCCCAACGCCGCCACCAAGAGCAGCGTCGGCGCTTACAACGACACCAAGGTTGCAGGTGCTGTTGAGGCCGCCGCGTGGCTGCCCTTCAAAAAAGGCCTGTACAACATTGGCTTCCGCGGCCTCTACGGGCAAAGCGTAGGCCGCTATGGTGCATCGGGCCTGCCGGATACAACGGTGCGTCCCGATGGAACGCTGGCTCCGCTGCGCAACCTGGTGGCCATGGGATCGCTGGAGTTTCACCCCGGCAAGTGGGATCTCTATTACTACTACGGCGGCGACTACGCTGCCCGCGACTGGACGTGGAACAGCAGCGGTCAGGCCGTCGGCTATGGTGCGCCTTCCTTTAACAACAGCGGCTGCTTCACGGAAACAGTCCCCAGCGCCTCACCCTACGGCCCCGGCGGCTTGGCCAATTGCACAGCAGACACGCGCGCGCTCACGGCGCACGATGTGGGCTTCTGGTACAAGTTCTACAACGGCAGCAAGGGCAAGCTGGTTTACGGCATGCAGTATGACTACATGCAGCGCAAAACATGGTCCGGCGTGGGTGGCCAACCTGAGGCCGATGACAACATGTTCTGGACCTCGTTCCGTTACTACATCCCCTAACCCTGTTCCTCAACCCCTGTAACCATGGCGCGGGCTTCACGTCCGCGCCAATTTTTTCGCACGGACAAAGTCTTCCGGATGCCCATCCTATGCACGTTCTGGGTGCCCCACGTCTCGCTTTGAGACGTGGGCTTTGTTTGGACGGCCAGTCTTCCGGGTGCCAGGTGCCCCATTCAAGCCTTCCTTTGGCTTGAGTGGGGGGCAACGACAGAGCCAAGACTCATCCCTAGCCGTGAGTGACACTCTAACCCAAAGTCTAGTGTGGGAAGTCGAGACTCACCCGAACTATTGAATCTTCGCCAACTGCCGCGCGTAGAGAGGATTATTCGGAAACTCCGCCGCCAGCGACGCCAAAATCTGCCGCGCCTTCGTCCGATCTTTGTCGCGCAGCGCAGCCACGGCCAACAGCAACCGCGCAAAGGGAGCCAGGTAGTGTCCCTGTGTTGCCGCCAGTTCCATATCCTGCCGTCCCAGAGCTGCATTCGTCTCCGCTCCAGTCATGCGCAGCAGCCAACGTATGGGAGCTGGCTTTAAACCCAAAATGTAGTTTTCCAATCCAACAGCCATATAGGCATCTTTCATGGATGGCGCAACCGCCAGCAATCGTTCTGCATAGTGGCTGGCAATCTCCGTATAGCGCAGCCCGGCGAAGTCGCGCCCATCAATCATCTGCACCGAATCGGCATGCAGCCCATGGATCAGCGTCTCCGCAAACAACGCATTCGCATCCTGCGGAGCTTTCTTCAATACGGCTGTGGCCAAATCGTCGGCCTGCTCCAAATCCCGCATAAAAGCTGCGCGAATTTTAGGATCCGCCGCACGCGCTCCCCGGGTTTCGAAGTGGTTGTCATCATCAAATAAATCCACATCGAGCACATGCAACCGCGCAAATTCTGTAAACAGGTAAGCCGCCGCGTCCGAAGCCGGGCCGAATGGATCCTCCGGGTGCGCCTGCATCCACGCGGCAAACTCGGAGTGGGCCTGCGCAAATTGCAGGTTGTACATATCCGCATAGCCGCGATCTAACGGCGTGCGGCCTAGCACAATGGCGTCTTGTGGTGTTGGAGTTTTCGCAGTTTTCGTCTGCGCAGACAAAGCGGCGCAAAGCCAGGTCGACCCCAGCCAGATCAAAAATCCCCGAAGTTTTCTGCGGCGCAATAGCATCATCCCAGCAGCGGTGGAGCGGCCAATCCTGCGCCCTCACGCGATGGAATATAGAATACAAGCAGAGCCTCTCGACTGGATTGCGTGCATGCCCGCAGAAGACCAGTGGCTGCCAGAAAAAAGCACGCTGTACGCAACTTAATCTTTAGGGGTTGCGTCTTAGCGGAATAGGCTTCGATTTACGAAATTTTCATCAACGTCAGGAACCCACTGCTTGCGCCTTAGAAGATTTTTGTCTCCTCTCATCGCCTGCTGCACGCTTGGCCTTGCCAGTCTGCTGTCTGCACAGTCAGCACCACAGCAAATTGCCGCCGCTGATCTGCCCGATGCTCCGGGTGTCTCTTCTTCGCTCGCGGTAGATGCCGATGCGGCACAAACCTCCTCCACAACGCAGACGGCCAATCCAGCCGCGCCTGCACAACCATCGCAACAAGGCACACCGGGCAACAAAGGGGATCGCATCCTGTACTCCAAGCCCGGAGCTGCCAAGTCCAGCACGCCGCCCGCCGACTTTGGCCAGCAACCCAAGCGCATTCTTGGCCTCATGCCCAACTTCCGCGCCGTCAGCGCCGATGCACGTCCGGCTCCGCCCACGGTGAAGGAAAAATTCAAAATCGCTACCTTCAATAGCTTTGACTATTCCGCCTTTGCCTTTGCAGCGTTGGACGCCTATCCCACCTACATCTCCAACAGCTATCCCACACTGGACAGAGGCTGGACTGGCTATGGCCAGTACTACTGGCGCGCGTTCACAGACAAAGCCGTCGGCAATTACATGACGGATTTCCTCTTCCCGATCATCACGCGCGAGGACTCGCGTTACTTCACCCTGGGCCGCGGACGCAAGCTCTACCGCGCCTACTATGCACTCTCACGCTTGGCGATTACGCCCACTGACTCTGGCAATAACACGCTCAACATTTCTGAGATCGCCGGTAAAGGCGCGCAGGCTGGGCTTGGAAATTTTTATTATCCATCCAGCTCCATCACGTGGACTAAAACCGGTCAGCGCTGGCTGGCCCAGTTGGGCCGCGACGGCCTCACCAACGTCTTTCGTGAGTTCTGGCCCGACATCAGCACGCACATCCTGCACATGAAACAGGCTGATCAATAACCGAAACAAGCATGGGGCAGACACTTCAGTCGCCCCATTGCCCTGCCCTTTCGCGCCAGCTACGATGGACGCATGTTGCGCGTCGGCCTGCCAGAACCCATTCCTCCCGCTTGGATGCCAGAGTTTCCGAAGAATGTAGAACTCATTCCTCTCGGCTACTCTTCCAGCGAAATTCACACCATCGATTTTTGGATCGCTCCCATCTACAAAAAATATGCAGCGCCGCAGTTTGCGCGTCTGCGCGGCGTGCGCGTAATTCAGGCGCTGCTGGCCGGCGTGGATTGGATGCTGCCCTGGGCAACCGAAGGCGTCACCCTCTGCGATGGTCAGGGTCTGCATGAGGTTTCCACCGCAGAATGGGCGGTAACCGCGATCCTCACCGCGCTCAAGCAATTCCCGCACTACCGCGACCGCCAGCGCGAGAAGTTCTGGGATGGTCAACTTGTCGGCGGAAAATTCTCCAGCGACACCGAGCCGCCGCCCTATCGCATTCTGGGCGATGAACTGGCTGGAAAAACTGTGCTCATCGTCGGCTACGGCAACATTGGCACCGCCATTGAAGCGCGCTTGCAGCCCTTCGGCGTGGAAATTTTGCGCGTGGCGCGCACCGCTCGTGCCGGAGTGTCCTCGATTGCGGCTCTGCCCCAACTCTTGCCGCAGGCGGACATCGTCGTGCTCATCGTGCCCTTAACGCCAGAGACCCAAGGCATGATGAGCGCAGCCATGCTGAAAAAGATGCGTCCCGGCGCATTGCTGGTGAACGCTGCGCGTGGCCCCGTAGTCGATACAGATGCGCTGGTCACGGCCTTGCAGCAGAATCGTATTCGCGCTGTGCTGGACGTTACCGACCCAGAGCCGCTGCCCAAGGGCCATCCACTTTGGTCTGCTCCCAATTGCTTTTTAACACCGCACGTTGCTGGCTCCACGCCGCAGTTTTTTATTCGCGGCTACCGCTTTGCGGCTGAACAAATTTTGCGCTATCTGGCCGGGGAGCCGCTCAAGAACATCGTCAACGCACAAGGCTACTGATCGGAACACGCTCCGTCGCACAATGCCTCGGCCAAGTGCACCGCGCGGCGGTCCGAGAGCTGCGCCACCTGCTCCCGGCAACTGAAGCCGTCGCTGACAATCAGCGTTGCCTGCGGAACGGCCCGCACCGCAGGCAACAAAACACGCTCGCCCAGCGTGGTGGACACGGAGTATTTCTCCTTTTCCAATCCAAACGGCCCGGCCATGCCGCAACAGCCCGTATCGGGCATCTGCACACGCGCTCCGGCCCGCTCCAGCAAATCCTGCTCCGCACGCATCTGTGATTTTTGGTGGCAATGCCCATGCAGCAACACATCTCTGCCTGTCAACGAAGGGGGAGCATACTGCGGCGCATAGCGAGCCAAAAACTCCGCCAGCAGATAGGTTTGTTGCGCCAATTGTTTGGCGCGCGGGTCGTTTGGAAAAAAGTTCAGCAACTCATCGCGGAAGACGCTGGCGCAGCTTGGCTCCAGCACCACGATGGGTGTGCCCGCCAGCAATTGCGGTGTCAGCGCGTCCAGCACCACACGCAAATACTGCCGGGCACGATCCAGCATTCCAAAGTCATACAAGCCGCGTCCGCAGCAAAGATGTCGCTGCGCGGTCTGTACTTGAAATCCAGCCTGCGTCAATACCGTGTTGGCTGCGTGCAATGCCTGCGGATGTAAAAAGTTGTTCCATGTATCGGCCCACAAAAAAACCGGCGAAGCTGCAGAGTTCTTCCCGCGCTGTATTTTCTTTTGCAGCGCACTGCGAAAATCCTTCGCCGCAAATTTCGGCAGTCTGCGCTCTGGTGCGATTCCCAATACGCGCTTGGCCATGCCAGCCAGCACGGAATTTTGGCTGCACACATTCACGAAGCCCGGCGCCAACGAGGCCATCCGCGCCCAGCGATCCATCCAGCCAAAGGCATAGGCGCGCAGCGGGCGCAGGCGGCCAGCATAATACTGTGACAAAAACTCTGCCTTGTACGTGGCCATGTCCACTTGCACCGGGCATTCGCTTTTGCAGGCCTTGCAGGACAAACACAACTCCAGAGCCTCTTTGACAGATTCACTCTTCCAACCTTCGGGCCGCAGCTCGCCTTGTAGCATCTCCCACAACAAATGCGCACGCCCGCGCGTGGAGTGCTGCTCCTCGCCCGTGGCCATATAACTGGGACACATCGTGCCAGAGTCCGTCTTGCGGCACGCGCCCACGCCCACGCAACGCAACGCAGCGTGCGCAAATGAACCCCCATCAGCGGGATAGGCAAACTGCGTCTCGGTCTGCGCCAGCCGGAAGCCTGCGCCCAGGCGAAGATTTTCCTCCGGCGGATACACCGCGATGGGATCGATCAGCTTGCCCGGATTCATCTTGTTCGTTGGATCCCACACGGCCTTAAATTCTCGAAACGCCTGCATCAGTTCCGGCCCAAACATTTTTGGCAGCAGCGCCGCGCGCGCCTGGCCATCGCCATGTTCGCCAGAGATGGAGCCGCCATGGCGCAGCACCACGTCCGTCGCGTCGTCCAAAAAGCTGCGGAATTTTTTTATGCCTTCTGCGCTTTCCAGATCAAAGTTCATGCGCATGTGTACGCAGCCTTGGCCAAAATGCCCGTAAAGCGGCGTGCGGTATCCATAGCGTTGCAAAACTCCGGAAAGTTCGCGCAGATAACTGCCCAGCCGCTCCACCGGCACGGCGGAGTCTTCCCAGCCCTCCCAACCATGCGGCTCGCCCGGAACAAAAACAGTCGCGCCCAGCGCGCTCTCGCGCACATGCCAAACGCGCCGTGCCTCTTCTGCGGAATAAATGCGAGCCGTGGGAGCAGCGGCCATCGTGCTGCACGCAGCCACCAGTGCTTCAGCACTGGCCATCGCTTCCTGCGGAGTCCAGCCGCCAAACTCCACCAGCAAATGCCCGCCGCCTGCTGGTAAAAGTGCAACATCCTCCACGGCCAGATTTTTTCTGCGCATAAACTCCACCAGCAGCGCATCAAAACCTTCCAGCCCGATCGGCTGATGCTCCAACACAAATGGAACGGAATCGGCAGCAACAAAAGCATCCGCAAATCCTAGAGCAACCAGCACTCTGTAAGCAGGACTGGGGCGCAGAATCAACTTGGCCTCCAGCACTGTAACGCACGTGCCCTCACTGCCCACCAGCGCACGCGCAACGTTGCAGCCATTCTCTGGCAGCAACTCGTCCAAGTTGTACCCAGAGACGCGCCGGGGAATCTTCGGAAACTTGGCGCGAATCAACTCCGCATATTGGTCGCGGATGCGCCGCAGCTCGGCATACATCGCACCCCTGCGCCCGCCCTGTGCAATCGTGGCCTCCATCTCCGCATCGTTGGTGGGGCCAACCTCCATCTCGGTACCGTCATACAGCAGCACGCGCATGGAATGAATGTTGTCGACGGTCTTGCCGCCCATCAGCGCGTGTACGCCACAGGCATTGTTGCCGATCATGCCGCCGAGCGTGCATCGGTTGTGCGTGGCCGGATCCGGAGCAAAGGTGAGGTGATGCACCTCTGCCGCTTCTCTCACGCGATCCAAAACAATGCCCGGCTGCACACGCGCAAATTTCTTTTCAGGATTCAGTTCCAGAATTCCCTGCATGAATTGGGAAAAATCCAACACCACCGCAGCGTTGCAGGCCTGACCAGCCAGGCTGGTGCCTGCGCCGCGCATCAGCACGGGAGCCGCATGTTTCCTGCACACGGCCAGCGCGGCGCGCACATCTTCCTCATCCAGCGGAGAAACCACACCCCAGGGAACCTGCCGGTAATTGGAAGCGTCCGTCGCATACAGCGCACGAGCGCCCGTATCGAAGCGCACCGGCCCGCGCAGGACTGCGCGCAAGGCGGACTCCAGCGCCTGCAATTCCCTGTTGGGCGGAGCGGATGTATTGGGATTGGAAATCACCGTCAGCCGACTGGGAGCCATCGTTCTTCATCCTAGCAGCCGTGGCGTGCAGAAGGCCGCCAGCCTTTATCGCAGCGCGGCTCCGCGCGTTGGCCATTCTTTCGCGGGCACGCCCAGTGCTTGCAGCGTTTGCAACGTCGCCTGTTCATTGCGCAACAACTGCGCTTCATTTTGAGGAGTCACAAACCCCGGCGCAATGGCCACCACACGCCCATTTGGCCAGCATCCCTGCGGCAATGCAGCCAAGGCTCGCGGCAAATCGCGCAGACGAATGCTCAGCTCCTGCTTGCGCGCGTTACTGGAGCGCGTGAAGCCTCCACGATCCAATTCACTCGCGTTGTCGTCCGGCAGATAGATGCGCAGCAGCAGCATCTTGTCTCCCACGCTCAAAAATGGATTGCGCCACTGCGATTCATCCACCACTGCCAACGCTGCACTCTTCGCTGGCAAGGGAATCGCTGCGATGTCCATGCGCGCATCGGCTACTGCGGATGCTGACGGTGGCGCATAGCCAACGGCTGCGCTGCGGGTGCAGCCCACAGCGGCCAACACGCAGAGTGAAAGTGCCACCGCCAGAAAAATATGCTGTTTGCAGTTGGGTTGCATTGCAAATTTAGAATATCAGCCAGCGCGGTGCAGATTGGCTCATCGCCCTTGCCAGACGGGTGGACGCTTCTCCAAAAAAGCGCGCGTTCCTTCCGCCTTGTCTTTCGTCGCGCAACAGGAACCAAACAGGTCAGCCTCCAATTGCAGCGCTTCCCGCAGCGGCATGTCGAGGCCGCGCCGCACAGCCTCCAAACTTTGCTGCACGGCCAGCGGAGCCATCTTCGCTATCGCATGCGCCAACTCCTCTCCACGCGCATGTAGCCGCTCAGGAGCCACTACTTCATTCACCAGCCCAATATGCAACGCCGCTTCGGCAGCGATCATCTCCCCGGTCAAAATCATTTGCAGCGCCGCTGCCGGTCCAACCAGCCGCGCCAGCCGCTGCGTTCCGCCATAGCCGGGGATCAGGCCCAGCTTCACCTCCGGCTGCCCCAGGCGCGCCGTCGTGTCGGCAATGCGCAACGTGCAGGCCAGCGCCAACTCACATCCGCCGCCAAGCGCATACCCACGAATGCAGGCAATCACCGGCTTGCCGCAATTTTCAATCGCGGCAAAAACAGATTGCCCACGCAGCGCCTGCTCGCGTCCCTGCTCTTGCCCCAGCCCAGCCAACTCCTGAATGTCCGCGCCTGCGGCAAAGGCTTTTTCGCCCGCTCCGGTCACCAACACCGCGCGAATCGTGGCATCCTCACGAATGGCAGGAAAGACCATCTCCAACTCTGCCAGCATGGCGAGATTCAGCGCGTTCAACACCTTCGGTCGATTCAGCGTGACCTTGGCCACGCCATCGCGCACAGCATACAAAAGCGTTTCCAGTTGCATCGAACATCCTCCTGCCGTCCGCTGGCAAAACAGCGAGTGTAGCAAGTCCGCCCGCGCCAGTAAAGCCGCGAAGCGTGTACCATCTAAGTATGGTGAAAGGCATCACTCTGGTGCGCTCTGTGGGCGAACCAGACCTCTTTGACAAGCTCGCGGATTTTTTCTCTGCCCTCGGCTTTGAGCCGGGCAAGGGTTGGCAAGACGGCCAGGGACGCGGTGCGCCCTTTCTTGCCCCCATTGGAAATCTGGAGATCATCCACGGACGCTTGCCCGCCGCACCTTCGGATATTTTGGTTGAAGTCACCGCGCTGGACTCGGTTCATGCCGTCGCGCTGGAGTGGCTCAAGAAAAATCATTCCACCGCAGCTGAAGACAGAATCTCCTCCATTGCAGAAACCCATTGGGGTTCGCGTCTGTTTACCGTCGAGCCTGCCCCCGGCCTCAAGCTGGCCTTTTGGCAAAGTGAAAATCCGCTGCACGGCATCCCGCTGGCGATGGAAGGCGATCTGTCCGCACGCGACATGCGCTTTGGCATCGTCGTCGCGCGCTGGAATGCCGTCATCACCGACCGGCTTCTTCAAGGCGCACTGGATGCTTTGCTGCGCAGTGGTGCGGCCATGCACAATCTGCGCATCGTTCGCGTTCCCGGAGCTTGGGAGATTCCCTCTGCCGCCCGCACCCTGGCCACCACGCAATCCCTGGACGCCATCGTGACCCTGGGCTGCCTGCTGCGTGGAGAGACTGCGCACTACGAGGCCATCTATAACGAGGTCGCACGCGGCATCGGGCAAAGTCAGCAGGAAACCAGAATTCCCCACAGCTTTGGGGTGCTCACCTGCGATACGTTGGAACAGGCGCTGGATCGCGCCGGTCTGAAGCTGGGCAATAAAGGATTTGAAGCGGCCATTGCCGCCATCGAGATGGTTTCCCTGCATAAAAAAATCTCTGACACCTCTGCACAAGGCAAGGCTTAGCATGGGCAAGCGCCGCAAATCCCGCGAACTGGCCATGCAGATGCTCTTTCAGCTCGACATTGGCCGCCACACTCCGGATGAGGTGCGCCGCACCTTTTGGCAGTCCCGCACCACCACGGACATGGATGCCCGCGGCTTTGCCGAAGACATCTTTCGCATTGCCACCGAGCGCCAGGAAGAGATTGATGCCTGCATTCAGCAGTTGAGCACGAATTGGCGTTTGGAGCGCATGCCGGCTGTCGATCGCAACCTGTTGCGCGCGGCCATTGCCGAGATGCTGGGCTTCCCCGGCACACCGCTGCCCATCATCATTGACGAAGCATTGGAGGTGGCCAAGCTCTACGCCGCGCCGGAATCGATTTCTTTCTTGAATGGAATTCTGGATGCAGCCGCGCGCACGCTACCGCGTCCCATCAAACAATTGAACCCCAAGCAGCCCGCGTAAATTCAGCCTCGTTCGACAAGAAAAAGGCCCTGCATCCGCAGGGCCTTTTTCTGTTCTGTGCCAAGTGTCTATTCCACCTGACGCGGGCGTGCGGCCATAAAGAAGACCGGCACCGGCTTGTTATTCGCATCAGTCAAATTGGGGTTGATCTGCTGGGAATCCGTCAGCGTGTTTGTGTTGATGAGGTGGATCAGGTCGTCCTGATCCGTGCTCACATAGAACGTATTCGTGTCCGGGCTAAAGATGCCGGCGATCGGAGCACCCGCCGTGCCTTGCAACTGCAGGCCTTGCAATGTACCGCCTCCCGTAGCGGGCACTGTGTACGCTGGCAGAATTGTATTGCCGCTTGTACCCGGCGCGTTGGAGTAGAAGGTGACAAAGGCCAAACCCGATGTGGGGGATGGCAACACCTGACTGATGTTGGCAATGCTAGGAACGTTCAGTGTGGACAAGTACGGCGTGCCCGCAACGTTGGGCGTAGTGCCAAATTGCAAATTACCTGTCTGCGGACAAGCTCCAGAAGGAATGGTTACGTTGATGTCTGTGAATGTCAGGCTGCCCGTGCCCGCATTGGCCGTAGCTCCCAAGATGTGATGTCCGTCGGTCGTGCTAGCCACCTGATCGATATTCGCGGTCACTGCGCCCACGGGCGGATAGTAGTTCGTAGGATTGACTGCGGTATTGGGATTGGTACTCGTGTTGTTTGGCCCCGTGGCGCAATAGCTAAATGCGGTGGTCTCCGCTGCTCCTGCAGACGCGGTGTAGATTCCAACCCCCGGAACGGTCACCGTGTTGCTGGGTACCGGTACGGTTTCCGTCGCTGGCGATGATGCCGGGCAGTTTGTTGCCGGATTGGCACCATTGTCTGTGCAAGCGTGCCAGCCGGTGAAGCGGGAGTAAACAAACAACGTAGCCGCATTCGGAGTGTTGGCCGCTGGCGGGTTCGAATACGTGATGTAGAGCGTCTGACTATCTTCCGTAAAGTTGGCCGTGTAGGGTGGATTCACTTCCCCGCCAAGATACTGCGTGGAAAATATAGGATTGGTCACACCCGCCGGATAAATGGGTACATCGTTGGCATCACAGGCGATCGTTGGCCCGGGCGCAGGAAACTGAAGGGATGTCTTCGCACTCGGATCATACAAGTAAAACAACTGCCTGCAAGGATCATGAATCACCACCATCGTATTGTCCGGGGAAACCGCTAAAACCGTCCCTGGAACGGAAGTATCCTGCTGATTCAGAAATTCCTTGGCTGTATCCACCTCCATCAACTCTGTTGCGGATCCAAAGTACAACGTGGTCCCTTGCTGATTCAACACCATGGAATTGGGTAGATAGGGCAACTTCACCGGCAAGGTGACCGTTCCCACCAAGAAATCGATCGGAATATACCCGTACGATTGTGGACTGGCCAAGTACAGAATGGTCGAGCTGGGCCCGGGAGAGTGAACGCTCACGGGATTGCTGGTAATTGGCATTCCCGTGCCAAAAAGTCCAATTTGGTCTTCTGGAGATGGATTGCAAATTCCCGGCAGGCACTGCGCCACCACATCGGCATCACTGGGGAAGGCTGCGGTGATAACTCCTGTGAGGTTCACGCTGACATTGAGCGGGTTCGTGGAGCTATAGCTTAGGCTCAACCCAACGATTGGATTATTATTCGTGTCGAGTACCGTTGCCGTCAGGGGCTGGATGTTGGTTTGGTTGACCGTAACACTGGTATTGGAAGTGCCGCCAGCCGTAAGCGTAATGCTCTTGGGCGGGCACGTAAAAAAGTACCCAGCGGAACTGGAGGCCTGCGCCACATTCGCTGTAATCACGGTTGCGCCGGGCTGGTGTGCCGTGGCAATTCCATTCTGATCCACGGTAACAATGTTCTTGTTCTGCGGCGTGAAAGAAAGGTGCCCCACAGCACAGGTGATGTCATTGGCAGAGCCGGGCGCGCAAGATCCTCCCCCGGTGCAAACCGTTGCTGCCAACGGCACGGTGTTGTTCTGCGAGATGCAGCTCGTTTGCGTGTACCCAGGGGTGCAACCCGGTGGCTGATTATTGGCCGGATTCGCCGGGTCCACATACGAGCAGATCGTCACCGGAGAAACTTGTCCATCGGAGGGATTGCTGGCGTAAGCGCATGTCTCCGATGTCCCGCCCGGAGTCAACACCACGCTGGTCACCTGCGGATGCACAAAGACGGGAACAGGATTGCTGGTTGCTCCTCCACCGCTGGCGGTGATGTAGGCGATGCCCGATTTATTGGTCGGAATACAAGTGGTGAAGTTTGCCACACCATTGCCAGAGTTCCGGTTCCAGGTGCCGCCGCAAACCTGACCCGTGGGGGAAACGTCGGCCAGCGTCATATCGCTGCTGCCATACGTGAAATTTTTCAGATTCGATTGCGTTCCTTTGCAGGTATATCCTTTGGCGGAGACCACACCATTGGTGGACCCATAGTTCACAGAAAGACCATAGGTGCTTGGCTCCAAATCAATCGTGGATGTCGCCGTTACGGACGGGCCGCTCTGAAACCCGCTGCAAAAATTTTTTCCATAATCGGTCAAATAACAGCCCGTCATGGACATGCTCGCTGGCAGCGAGAGCACACATACCATTGCTAAAAAAACAAACCGCCGCATTGAACCTCCCCGTCGGCGCATATCAAAACGCGGACGGTCCCTCAGAAAAGCAATCTTGCCTCTGATGTCTGATGTTCCTAGTGTATGGAGTTGTCCGAGCTTCGGCAACCAGCAAGGGCAGCCGCAACGAACTTTCCAATCAATTCGAAGATTTTTTCAGTGCGAGATCGGCCTTTTCTGCCAGAAAACGCAGCATGGGGCCGCCGCCATTGACTGCGCCCTGCGCGGTCTGGCCGGAGCCGGAACTTTGCAGGCTCAGCGAAAAGTCGCTCTGAACCTTGCCGCCATGGGCGGTTGCATCCACGGAAAAATGCGCGGCAGCGGGCAGCGTGATAGTGATGCCGCCCTCGGAGTTGTCGATCTCCATCGCAGCCAGCGTTGGCCCAGCCTGCACATTGATGAAGCCGTCGGAGTTATTCAGGCGCAGCGGCCCGCTCAGCCCGCTCAGGGTAATGTCTTTGGCGCGCGTGGTGATCTCCACCGGGCCGGTGATGCCGTCCGCCTTTAAGTCAGCCGGGTCCAGCGTCAGTGTCCCCGGGACACTGGCCAGCGCCATGCTGGTGCGGCTGGAGTGATACTGCACCGCGCCGGTGATGCGTTGCAAGTGCAGATTGCCGAAAAACTCGCCGTTCAGCGTGGCTGCGCCGTGGATGTCGGTGAGCGTGAACTCCCCTGCCTGGCCGTGCAGCGTAACCGGACCGTTGACGTTGTGCACGGTGGCGTTGCCCGCTTGAAGGGTGACCTGCACCGGGCCGGTGACGCCATCCACAGTGACATTGCCAAAATGCGTTTCTGCGGTTACGGCGGCTGCACGTGCCGCGATGTCGATGCCGCCTTCTTCCACATTCGCATGCAGGGCCACGTCAGCAGGAACCTCCAGCGTCAGGGCCACGCTATTGCTAAAGCTGGATGGGATGCGCAGCGTGGTGGTGTCGCCCGTGGTCTCTGTCAGGGGTTGCAGTGCGTCCAACTTGCGTTGCGCATCGGCATCGGAGCCAGCATAGACGCTCTTGTCCAGCGTGATGTGCAACTGCGCATCCGGGCTGGTGCGGACGGTGATGTTGCCGGCCTTGTTGTTGACCTGGAGCGTTCCGTGCGCGGGGATGGGCAGCGTCAGCGTTTGCCGGGACTCATGGCGCTGGCCGAAGAACTGCCACATCTGCGCATCGTTCAGTGCGCGGAGCTGCGAGCGGATTGAGGCCCAGCCTTGCGTGTACGACAGCGCAGTGACAATGCCCAGCCCGGCCAGAATCAGAATCAGCAGCACCGTGCCGCAGCCAATGCGCAACGATTGCTGATGCGAGCGAACAAAGATCGCCTCCGCCGCCAGAAGCAGGCCCAAGCCGATCAGCAGCAGCGGCCAGTAGATGTGGTAGAAGCTCCAAAAGCTGGACATATCCAGCACGTGCATGTTCGCCAGCAGGGCAACTGCGCCGATGCAGATTAGCAGCAGCGGGCCGAGCAGGGAGCGATGGCAGTTTGCGCGTCGCTGGGCACGCTGTTGCGCGCGCAGCCAGCGAGCGTAGTCGCGGGCGTATGGTTCATAGCTGCGCGGATCCGCGTAGGCAGCGTACTCCGCATACGGCGGTTGGGGCGGGCCCGGCGGTGGATTCGGGGGCGGATTGGGCGGCGGCGCTGCCATGCTACCTCCGCGATTCTGGGTCGAGGGGATAGCCCGGTTGTTGTGGCGCGGCCTGCGCATACGGCGGCTGGCTGGCCTGCTGCTGGGCGCGTGCGGCGTGGTCGGCAGCCCAGGCGGCCCGCTCGGCAAAGGTCATCAGCCCTGCAAAGATGAGCCAGAGCGGCCAGCTTTTGCCAAAGCTGAGCACGTGCCACTGGTCGAGCAGAGCCAGCACTCCGATCAAAATCAAAATGGCTGGGCCACGCAGACGGCGGATTTGATACCAGTTGTTCATCCCACACACCCCGGAGGCGGATTGCCGGGCGCGGGCGGTTCCTGGCTGCGCCGGATGAGAATCCAAATGCCCAAGCCGATGAGGATCAGCGGCCAGGAGTGATCCAGCCACTGGCCATGCAGAATGCCGAAGTTATTCAGCAGAAACAAAACGCCCAGCGCCACCAAAACGACAGCGCCCGTGGGCACTCCACGGTGAATCTCCGGCAGATCGTATTGGTCGGGCGGAACGGGGGGCATCCCCTGCGCAAAGGGCGCAAAGCCTGCAGCGGGTGGTTGCTGGCCTACTGCGAATGGCGGCGCGGCATCAGGTGGAGCAGACGGCGCTGCTGCAGTGGGGTTTGCCGCTGGGCCGAAGGGCGCTGGCGATGCAGTCCCGTTGGGCTTGGCTGCTTGTCCAGTAATCCAGGAGCCGATCTCATTGAAGCCCAGCGGATTGGGCAGCGGCAGACCATCACGACGGGCCAAAGCGGTTTGATAGGCGTCAAAGACTTGGTAGAAGACCCACGCGGCCACGCAGATGCCCAACAAACCATTCCAATGGGTCAGGTCCACCAGCATCACAAAGATCAACACATGCAGTAGGCCCTTGGCGAATTGCCCGTTGTACATGGCACCGACGCCGGGAATCCAGCCCAAAATGAAGGCCAAGCCGGGATTGGGCGCTCCGGAGGGCGCAGGCACGAAAGGCTGTGCAGGCGGATAGGGAACATTGGCGGTGTAGTGGAAGCTCTTGCCATGTTTCTCTTTGCCGATGTGCACCGAGTACCAACTGGCCGGGCTGGCGCTGAGCCGCGCGGCCATGCACGGCTCGCAGCCAACGATGTTTTGGATCGAGTGCGCGCAGGCGGAACAGAGCGGCTTGCCGCAGAACTGGCAATAGGCCGCAACGGGCTGGTCGGGATGAAAGGCGCAGTTCACAGGATGCTCCTCTCCATTCCATCACAAGCACGCTGCAACAGCGTTTGCGCCGCTGCGCAGGCTGGCGTTGAAGACGGATGCAGCGCCGCATCCATCAGCGGCCCCAGGGGAATCTCTAAACTGGGATCGTTCCGTGTGTCCGGCGCAGGCTTCTGTTTGCCGTCACGCGCCAGCGGCTGGGTCGGCTGCGGCTGTGCTGGCGTCTGCCGGTTGTTGGAGGAGCCGGGGCCAGGGTTGGATTTGTGATCCGACTGGCTGGAAGAGTCCACATCTTCTGAGGCGCGGCGCAGCTCGCGCACGCTGGACTCGACTTCATAAACGAAGCGAAGGTTTTCGTAGTAGCGCACCACGTTGGCGCTGGCCTGCACGTACTGGCGCGTCAGCAGGCGATGCAGCCCGTCCGGCGTCAGGTCAGAGGCGCGAATAGCTCCCAGGCGCACGCCCAGCATATTCAGCGTCAGCGAGATGGAAAAGAAGGCCATGGCCGCCGTAAGGGCCATGCGTGGGTCAAAGAATGTGCGGCGCAGCGCGGCCAGCGGCGCGATGGAGCCAAAGCGGTGCGGATAGGATGTGACGACCGCATCGGCGGCCAGATGAGGTGTGGCCGTTAAAGGGGCAACCGCTCCGCTGGTGCGGGCGACGATGGCTTCTGCCAAGCCGACGGGCGGTTCCACAGTTTGCTGCCGCAGCAAGTCCAGCCAATCGTAGCCTTGGCGCGCGTGCGCCAGCAGCAGCGAGCAGCCCTCACATTGCGCGGCGTGCGCCTGGATCGCAGCCTCGGTTGTGGCCGACAGCGCGTCTTCTGTCCACTCGGTCAGCAACGGCTCCAGTGCGGAGCAATCCACGGCGTCTGCGCCCGGTTTCTGTTCGAATTGGCCGTGTTCACTCACCTTACATCACCTGTTCCTTGGTACGTTCCAGCAGCCGTGCCAGTTCCATCCGGCCCCGGCTGATGCGGCTTTTCACGGTGCCTTCGGGAATATGCAGCACCGCAGCAATTTCTTTGTAATCCATGTCCTGCAAATCGCGCAAAATTACGGCTTCGCGCAGCTCCGGGGAGACCTGCGTCAGCGCCTGCTGCACCTGGTGCTGCAACTGGCGGCGCATGGAGTGTTCCTGCGGTCCGGGGCGCGCATCCTGCAGCCGGTCCGACGCGGTGGACATCTCCTCTGGCTCACTCCAGCCAGCATCCAGTGAGTCTGTGGCGCGCTCCATGCGGTTGCGGCGGAAGTGATCGACCAGCAGATTGCGCGTCAGTGTGGTGAGCCAGGTTTGAAAGCTGCCCCGCTCCACGTCAAACTGACCCAGGTTGCGATAGACCTTCAAAAAGACTTCTTGCGTCAGGTCTTCTGCGTCAGCGCTGCAGCCGGTAAATCGGTAGCAGAGGCCGTAGATTCTGCGGTGCTGGGCCTGCACCAGCATTTGCCAGGCGTGCGCATCTCCCAGCAGGCAGCGCTGCACCAGTGCGGCGGCTTCCTTGGCAATGGCCTCCGGGCTTGGCTCCGTGCTTCGCTGCAAACGTTGCTCTCCAGGCTCCAGCCGTACCGTTGCGCCGGTAGAGGCCTGTGCGGACGCCGCAGATTTGCGGCGCGTAGCCCTGGCCCGCTCCGTTGGAGCCGAGGGGTGCAGCAGAGCCGGTAGCGCAAGCGTACCCACGCTTCTAGATACGTGTACCACAGCCCGGCGGTTCCCTAAAGCGAAACCTGCGCGCTGGGTTGGCTTAGTGGAACTTAGGGCTTGGCCTGGGTTGCGGCGGCTGGCTGAGCGGTGGAACTCGCCGGAGGGGCGGGTTGGGCGACAACCGGCGGCTTGGCCACCGCCACCTTGGCTGGCACCGCAGCGGCCCGGCTGGGCATGGAGCGACAGATCAACACCAGATTCCAGATCACATCATCCTTGATCCGGCCTTCTTCGCCCGGCATCCGTCCGCGTCCGTTTTGAATCGCACTGTAGAGTTCCGCATCCGGCTTGTCGGCCAAGACCCCGGCGCGGGTTAAATCGGGAACAGAAAGCCCCATCGCCTTGGCCAGGTCCCCCTTGCCGTTGCCATTGTCGTTGTGACAGGAGGCGCAGTCCAGCCGGTAAGCCTGCTGGGCGCGTGCCTGCAAGGCTGGCGGCGCTTGCGTAAAGGGGTTGCTTCCATTCGGCACCGCCGAGCCAGCCGGAGCATCCGAGGTGACCACGTGGAAACTGGTTGCTTTTGTCGGCGGGCCAGTCACGGCGCTGGTATGGGCCACGGTGGCGGCTACGTGGAACTGCGTGGACTTGGAGAGCGATTCATGAATCCCTTGGCCGGCTTTGGGGGCTTGAAAGCTCGTGGACTTCGATAGCTTGCCCTGCACGCCGGTCGTTGCGGCCTGGGCAGCGTGGAAGTTCGCCGACTTTAACTCTGTCGCGTGA
>DAHWKP010000133.1:0-1239 GCA_027343585.1 Acidobacteriaceae bacterium | reverse complement strand
TAATGCACCGGCCCCTGCGCCTTGATGCCCTGCCAGTGGTAGTAGGCAAAGGTCAGCAGCGCCAGCCCCAGCGGCACCGCTGGGTTCGACGTGGGTGTATCCACATCCGGCAACAGACCCAGCAGATTATTCACGCCGATGAAAAGCAAAATCGCCGTCAGATACGGAATAAATTTCTCATAGCCGTGGCCAATGATCGGCTCGGCCTGGCCGGTGACAAACTCCTGCGCCATTTCGGCAAGCTGCTGCGTAGCGCCGGGGCGTTCCACATTCAGCGTCAGCCGCACTGCGGTAAAAAAGGCCAGCAGAATCAGAAAGCCCAGCAGCTCCATGGTGAAGGTGCCGTTGATGGGCGCGCTGGGGTTGGCCGGATGCAGGCCCAGCAATGCCAGCAAATGGCCTGCCGCCACTCCAAAGTAGCGGTTCAACAGGTGGACAAGAAAATTCTGCAGGGGCATGGTTCGCGTGCTTCCGTTCTATCTTCGAGTCTGCAAAGTCTTAGGATTGCTCCAGGGGATTCAGCCGCGCAACACAGCCCGCACAGCCTCCACAGAGAGAGCCAGCAAGCCCAGCGCCAAGCCGCCCAACAGCGCGTAAACCGATCCGCCCAGAAATTCCAGACTACCATAGAGCAGCGCCACGGCGAGCGCCATGCGCAGGAAAAACCACACCATCACCGGGCCGAGCGGCTTGGTCGGAGCCGCCGCGTCCGTGTCCTCGCTCACTTCCATGCGCGCCACCAGCGCCACCATCAATTGCAGCCACTTGTAAATGCCCGTGCAGGAGATCGCCGCTCCCACCCAGAACTGCGCGCAGCTTCGCCAGCCCATCCCCGCCCACAACACAGGCGTCGCCACCAAGGCCAGCACTCCCGCCAGCCATAAAGCACGTTTCAAAATGCGCTGCACATCGGCATCGCTCAGGTTCGCAAGTGGAGAACTTCCAGCCGCCATCGCTTTCCTATCCCTTTCAGCGCACATCGCGGTTGGCCTTGCTGGCGATGCGGATGATCTGCACAAATCCAGAGATCGCGCCCAGAATCAGACCCACAATCGCAGGCCATTCCGCGTGTATGTGGCTACCCAACGCTGCGCCCAACGCCCAGCCAATCACCGTAGACAGCGGCAGGGCCAGCGCAATCTGCACCATCGACTCTGCCCGCGCCAGTCCGCGCAGCACCGTGGCTTGCTCGTTCTTCCCGGCACCGGGCGTTGCCTTGGCATTCCCATCGGTTGGTTT
>DAHWKP010000130.1:0-5711 GCA_027343585.1 Acidobacteriaceae bacterium | reverse complement strand
GAATGGTCGGCGCTCTTTGTGATTCCAGGCGAGCAAGGGGATCGGATTTTGCTGCACTATCCCCGCTTACAGATTGCGGCGAGCGGTACGGAGCTACAACAGCCATTGGCGGCACCGCTGGCGAAGGTGGACACGTTTGCGCGGGTGGCGCAGGTGGCACAATTTCGCGCGTTGCCGGTGACGGATGCCAACGACAGCGCGCAAGTGCTGTGCTTCCGCAGTTATATTCCCGCAGCGGCGACGAATTTGTGGTGAGGTGGGCCAGCAGCCAGGGAGGCAAGCTTGAAGGTCACAATTGACAATCAAAATGGGCAGGGGCCGGTGGATTACACGGCTGCATTGTGCGCAGACAAGGCGGCGGAAGGCGCGGTGCAGATTACGCGGCGGATGAATCAACCGACGCTGGCGCGGTTGTTGCTGGACTGCACGAGTCATGGATTGCTTGTGCCTGCGCACAATGCGGCGGTGGTGATTACGGCGGCGAATGGAACGATATTGTTCACCGGATATGTGCCGACGCAAGCGGAGCCGGTCTTTGCAGGATTTGATTCGACAGGGCCGCGGTATCGGCTCCAGGTGCATGTGATCAGCGATGACTGGCTGCTGGATCGGATGGCGTTGCCGCAGACGGCACCGATGTTGGGACAAAACGCTGGCGTGATGGCGCGGACGTTGACGACGCGCGTGAATCCGACGCTGGTGAATATGAGCGGGCTGATGGACATTGGCACAATCGGATTCTTCGAGCCACAGCCGAATCTGAGCTGGTCGCAGAATGTGGCGGCGTTGGCGAATCAGGCGCGTGCGGCGTATCGAGTGATTGATGGGCAATTGACGCTGGCCCCGGTGGGATCGACGGTGCATACGTTGAGCGATGAACAGGGCACGATTGACTACAGCAATTTGACGGCAAGCGCGGCGAAGACGTTGGTGAATGATGTAACCGTGACTGGGTTGGATGAGCCGAAGGAGTATGTAACGGAGTTGTTCGAAGGCGATGGCGCGACGGTGCAGTTTCAGTTGCAGCGCGATCCGTTTCCGATTCACAGGCCGGTGTTGCTGGATGAAGAGTTTACGCAAAGCACGCTGAATACGGCACTGTGGATTGTGAGTGATCCGGGAGATTATTTGCAACTGAGCGGCAATGGGTTGACGTTGACCGGAGGAGCGGGCACGGATGGAACGACAACACTAACCACTATTGATCCCGTGGAGATGGGCGGAGAGATTGTGGTGGAGTCTGGCTTTGTGCAGTTGAACAGCGGCAGCGATGGTGTGCTGTGCGGGCTGTACGCAGGCGCGGTGGGAATTTCGAATTGTCTGGCTGGATTTCGTGTACGCCCGAGCGGCGGCAACACGATTCTGGTGCCGTTGGTGGAGGGTTCCGAGGTTGGGACAGAGTTCACGATTCAGGCAGGGCACAGTTACATATTGCGGATTCGTGCTCATAGCAGCGAATTGCAGCGCATGATGAACAGCTATTTTTCGTATGACGCGAATGGCGGTTCCGTGTATGGGGGCGGTTTGGTGCAGGCTCCCATGCAGTTGCTGTTTGAAGTGCAGGACATGGCGTTGCTACCGTATGTGAACATTGGCTCGACGATTTTGTATGACGGCGCATTGGCGGTATCGCCGAGCCTGGCATACTTTGGCTGCGTGAACAGCTTGAACTTGCAGGGCAGCGTTGGGTACTTCAAAGTGCGGCAGCCGGGGACGGTGTGGGTGGTGAGCACGCCGTCTGGCGGGACGCCATTCACGCGCCGCGTGGGAGCGGCCATTGAGGGCGCCGATTGCAATGTGTTGAAGAATGGCTTTCTACACTTTTACAAGCTGGCGACGCCGCAGCCGGGCGAGACGATTGCCGTGAGCTATCGCGTGGCCGGGCCGTCAGTGGCGCGAATGGCGAATGCGTCGAGTATTGCGCAGGAAGAGGGAACGGGGATTCCGGGCGTGTCGCAGTGGGTGGGCAGAGTGGTGCATCCACCGGCACGGAGCGCGGCCGATTGCGAGAATGCCTGCCAGGCGCTGTTGGATTTTGCATCGAACCCGGCCGCAGCATGGACGGGAAAATACAGCTTCTACAACCTGCAGAATCAGGCGGACATTTGGCCAGGAGATGCACTGAATTTTCAGTCGGCGAGCGGGCTGAATGCGAGTGTGATCGTGCGCAGCGTGGTAGTGGCGGCGACGAGCAGCAATCCTGAAGTGCTGAACTACACGGTGGAGTTTGCCAACGACTGGGCGGAGGCGCTTTCGATGAAACTATCGGATGCGATTCCGGTAGATGTGATTTTGCCAACGGTGCCGGAGATGGCGCCGGGGCAGTATTTGCAGAACTTAAATGCGCTGCAGGTGACGTCTGTGACGACAACGGCGATTACGGTGAGTGCGAATGTAACGCCGCCGCTGGGCGGAGGGTTTGAAGTGCGCTGGATGGATCACAACTTTGGATCGAATGTGCATGAGGATTTGGTGCTGCGGAGTCCGGTGCCGAATTTTACAATCACGCGGTCGGAGGATCAGCAGCAATTTTACATTCGCATGTATGACGCATCGACACCGCCGAAGTATTCGCGGATTTCGGCGGCGATTTATACCAACGTGCCCACATCATAGGTGGGCGGGTGCGCAGGCAGTGGGCGCAGGGCCGCTGCGCGGTGCATGCACGAGGCATGTACGGGATGAGGGGCGGAGCAATGTACGAATTCGAAGCGACAGTGTTGTCGGAACTTGCGATGTTGAAGAGTCAGATGGCGGCGCTGCTGGGCCAGGGACAACCGGGACGGTTGACATCGATGGAAGAGCGATTAGAGCGGCACGAGTTGTACTTGCAGCGGATCAAAGGCTTTGCTGGGGCGGTGTTTGTTTTGACAGCGGTGTTGCACGCGGCGATTGATTATCTCTGGCGTTGAGGCTGGGGAGATTCTGATTCAGTACGGATCGTTCCCGCAGCGGCTCAAGCTGCACTGCAATGCTGGACGTACGGATGGGCGAAAGCCCATCCCCTTCCTGAACTCCTGTCCCGCCCCTTCAAAACGCAGACTTGTTCCGAGGCTCCCTAGAACATTTTGGGTGCGAGGGATCGCGGTTGCGAAGGGGTGAGATTTTCCACTCTAGCCACAAAGAATGCGGCGAGAATGGGGCACCAAAAATTTTGTGAAGACAGGACGTGAAAACACACCCAGTAGAGATGTCAGGGTGCAGCGATAGCCTGCGGCAATGCCGCGGGCATTTTATTGGGAGCGGCTGCTCTGGTGGCTTTGCGGCTGGCGCAGCGCATTGTGAAGGAATCGGGTGAATGTATGCGAGCAGGACGATTGATCTCACAGTTTTCGACGGAGGCTGGATGGGGATCGGCGGCGATTCGGTATTTGTCAAACAGCAATGTTTCGCATGTGGATTTGGTGATTGAAGAAGAGAGAAATCTTGGCGGTGTGACGTTGAAAAAAGGATGGCTGCTGGGTGCCCGCTTGCATGGGGGCGTTCAGCAGCGTCCTCCGGGGTATGCGCAGTTTACGTATGTGGTGCGTGTAGCCGTAGAGGTTCCCGATGTGGATGCGGCGTATGCCTTTGCGGCACGACAGCTGGGCAAGCCGTACAACAAGCGCGCTATTGCGGACTTTTTTTTGCATCGCAGACGTGCGTTTACAGCAGAGCAGCCCGCATGGTTTTGCGATGAGCTGAACTATCAGATTGTGGCAGCGGGTGGGTTGCTGTTGTTGGGTACGGAGAATCCGCTGAATTTGACTCCGCAGGAGGAATTGCTGAGTCCGTATTGGAAGAAGGTGCAGGAATGATCGAGCAATGCAAGGGATGGTGGGGCGGGTATCGTGCGTCGACACACGCGGTGGCTGGAGTGCTGACGGTGTTGCAGGCAGCGTACATGGCAGATGCGGACGTGCAGCATTTGGCGCATCAGATCCTGGGCGCGCATCCGATGGTGCAGGCACTGTGCGGGTACTGCCTGGTGGTGGTGGCTCTGTACCGCAATGGCGCGACGCGGGCAGACAAACAAGGAATGGAGAAAAACGATGGCAAATAAATTCGTGACCTTTTTGGAAGACTTGGGACACCTGTTTAAGGTGGGCGCTGAAAAGGCGCTGGCTGTGGAAGCCAAGCTATTGCCAATGGAGACGGCAGTGGCCGGCGCCGTGAGCATCGTGGATCCTGCATTGGGTGGAACCTTTGAGGGCATTCTGAGTAGTGTGGTGAAGGTGGAACAAGTGGCCACGGCGGTAAATGCCACGCATGGAACTGGACAGCAGAAGCTGGCCACGGCGCTGCCGGAGGTGGAGCAGGCGATTTTGAGCAATCCGATTTTCAAAGGCAAGACGATTGCGAATTTGTCGCTGTGGAACTCGGCGGTTGAGCAAATTACAAGTGCGTCGGCACAACTGTTGAATGCAGTCGCCGCGACGAACGCGAGTGCGCCGAGAGGCTAAACTCCGCGTGGAAAGTTACCTCTGCGTCCGTGCATCTCTGGAAACGAACAGGGATGCACGGACGATTTTTGGTGCGGACAGAGATGCGTGATGGCGTCATGGTTTTGTGTATGCACAAACGCAGATTTCTTGGCTCACTACGCTTGGCCGGAATGACAGAGCATGTCTGCTGGATTCTGCCCTAGGGAAATTCCCGCCGGAAGCACAATTCCCCCTATAATTTGCATATGAAGCAAGCCCCGCTGGTTGGCGTGGTGATGGGCAGCCAGAGCGATTTCGCTGTGCTGCAGCCCGCCATCGACATACTGAAAGAATTTTCCGTTGCGCATGAGGTGCGCGTGGTTTCCGCGCATCGCACGCCGGACTGGTTGTTTGAATATGCCAGCACGGCAGAGGCGCGCGGTTTGCGCGTGTTGATCGCTGGAGCCGGTGGCGCGGCGCACTTGCCCGGCATGTTGGCGGCCAAGACGCATCTGCCGGTGCTGGGCGTGCCGGTGCCCGCGACGATGCTCAACGGCGTGGATTCCTTGCTTTCGATCGTGCAGATGCCGAAGGGTGTCCCCGTGGGCACGTTGGCCATTGGCAAGCCGGGCGCGGCGAATGCGGCGCTGTTGGCGATTTCCATTTTGTCGTTACAGGATGCGGGGCTGCGCACGCAGTTGGTTGCCTGGCGCGCGGCGCGCACAGAAGAGGCGCTGGGCACGGAGCTGCCCGAGTGAGCCGCAGTGGTGGGAACAATCCGCAGGCAATTCTTTTTCCCGGCGCGACGATTGGCATTCTTGGCGGTGGGCAACTGGGACGCATGACGGCCATGGCCGCGCGTTCCCTGGGCTATCGTGTGCAGGTGCTCGACCCAGACCCAAGCTGTCCGGCGCGCTTTGTGGTGGACGCTTGCTTTGAAGCCTCTTGGGAGGATGCACATGCTGCTGCCGATCTCGCGCGTGGGTGCGATGTGGTTACGCTGGAGATTGAGCAGATTGCTCTGGCCTCTTTAGAGGCCGCTGCGCGCTACGCACCGGTGCGTCCCGGGCCGACCATACTGGGAACGATTCAGGATCGCATTTTGCAAAAAGAGTGGCTGACGCAACAGGGGCTACCGCTGGGCGATTGGCGTGTGGCGCGGTCGGCTGCGGAGTTGACCGCTGCGGCGACGGCGCTGGGTGGGCGCTGTTTCGTAAAGAGCGCACACGGTGGCTATGACGGACGCAGCCAAGCGAAGCTGGGTTTTGACGGCACTGCGGATGCGCAGGCCTGCCAAACGGCATGGGA
>DAHWKP010000117.1:0-7877 GCA_027343585.1 Acidobacteriaceae bacterium | reverse complement strand
GATCCGGGTGCCAGCCGGGGATATATTCTTTGACAGACACAACGTTTTTTGTCGATACATGCAATGAATATTTCTCTGCGAAATCCAGGCAGGCATACGATCTAAACGGACATCTGCTGTGGCGCAATACGATCGACTTGCTCTCTACTCGCCCAGTGATGACCATCTCGCAGGACGAATCCGTTTTTGCAATTGCCACACTGCGGAAAACATTCAATTTTCATACAGACTCAGCAATAAACAATCTGGACACTGGTGCTGGGCAAGACATCAATGTATTTTCTGCGCAAACGGGGAAGAAGCTTTTGCGCGTGGCGACGACGCCCATCTACGCTGCGGGCGGCAACTTTGCGCTCTCTCCCAAGGGGGATCATCTCGCAGTATTGCAGAATGGCGTGATTGAGATTTATCCGATACAAAAATGATTCTTAAATAATTTTCTTGTTCAACGTTCTCCACCGCGTGCTATTCTGCGCGCAGATTTCCCCCAGGAAGAAGACGCCCATGAACGAAACTGCAAATCTCACCGCATCCATGCACGAAACCATTTACGGCCCCATGACGCCCACGCGGCTTTTAACTCGGGCTTTTTCCATGTACAAAGAACGCCCCCGCATCGTTTTGGGATTGGTGGCAATTGTTGCAGTCGTGCAGTTAATTGCCATGGGGATGATGGTTGCGCCGTTGGCAACGGCACGCTACGGAACCGGAGTGTCCAACTCTGCCCAGTTTATTTTTCCAATGATCGGAACTGCTTGGCTTGCGGGGCTGCTGCTTTTTGTAGTCGTACAAGTAATCCATGGAGCGTATTTTTATGCGGTCACGGCCTGGCTGGGACAGCGGGAGATTCCCATCGGCGACGCGTGCAGCCTGGCGCTGGGGCGCATCGGCAGCCTAATCAGTGTTGCATTTCAAGTCGCACTGCGCACCTTTGGATATATGTTTTTTGCCGGTCTGTGCGTTGCCCTATTGCTTGGCGTTTCCGTTGCGCTGGTGCCCGGAATCGTGGGGGATGCGCACGCGACGGTACCGCCGCTGATGCTTCTGTTGCGTGCGCTCCCATTCGTATTGTTGGGGATGGTTGCGCTTTTCGTATTTCTATTTTGGGTAGTCGCGCGCTATGCAATCTCCGTCCCTGCCTGTCTTGCGGAGGGCTTGCCGGCTGCTGCGGCTATCCGTCGCTCGATTACTCTTTCTTCACAGAGCAAGGGAAGAATCTACGCAATGTATGCGGTATTGATCGGCATATCAATCGTGAACGTAAGCATCTCGGCACCCCTGCGGCTACTGGGCTTGCATCTTGGTGCAGCTACGCCCACAGCGATGCTTTTGGGAGCAGTGGCCAGCGCTGCCAGCTTGTTTTTTGGTGCGTGGGTGATTTCTCTGGCTGGCATCGCCGTTACACTCTGCTACTACGATCTGCGTGTGCGCAAAGAGAGCTTTGGCGCGTCCAATATTTCAATAGCAGACGTAACCTCTATCGCGTCTACAGACACTGAACCTGCGTCCGGACCGTCTTACGATATTTGATCTATGTAGCCAGCAATCCGCTGTAAACGGCCATGCCCGCTACAGCGTCCACATGGATGGCGCTGAGCGCATCGATTTCCTGCTGCGTGCGAATGCCGCCGGCGACGATCAATTGGCGCTGCGTTTGCGCGCGCAATTTTTCCGCCACAGCGAAGGGAAAGCCTTGCATCAGTCCTTCGGTATCTACGTGCGTGTAGAGAAATGCAGCACAGTAGGGTTCCAGTAATTGCATCGCCTGCTCGGGGCGTAGGGCGATGTTCTGCTGCCAGCCGCGGACAGCCACCAGTCCGCCTTTGGTGTCCACGCTGAAGGCCAGACGTTCCCTGCCGATTTCCTGTGCCAGATCGCGCGCAAAGGCAACGCGCACGCACTGTTCCGGCGTGGCGGATGCGCTCGATTCTTCTGGTGCAGTAAAAAGTGAAGAGCCAAAGATCACGCGCTGCGCACCCAGATCGAGCAGCGCGCGCGCATCAGCAACGGTGCGCACGCCACCGCCAATCTGACAGGGCAGGCGTTGCAGAATTTTTTGGATCAACGCGCGATTGTCACCCTGACGCTTAGCTGCGTCCAAGTCAATCAACTGCACCAGCGGATAGCGCGCGAATCGTTCGATCCAATAATCAAAGTCATCAAATTGCAATGCGAGACGCTCGCCTTGCACCAGTTGCACAATTTTTCCACCCATTAAATCGATGGCAGGGATCAGCATTGCATTCTTCCTTGTATGGATTAGTGCGAATTTATTGTTGCTTCAACACGGCAAGCGCATGGGCAGTCCATGCGCGGCTAGCTGCTCTTTGAGTGTGCGCGCATCCGTCATGCCGTAGTGAAAGATGCTGGCAGCCAGCGCAGCATCTGCACGGCCATGCGTAAATACATCCACGAAGTGCTGCACGGTGCCCGCGCCACCAGATGCAATGACAGGAATTTGCAATGCGCCGCCAAGCAGTGCCGTGAGTTCGCAGTCAAAGCCATTGCGCGTGCCGTCTGCGTCCATGGACGTCAGCAGAATTTCTCCTGCGCCTCGTTGTTCTGCTTCGCGCGCCCATTCGAGAACGAGCTTGCCTGTTGGTTTGCGTCCGCCGCTGATGTAGACCTGCGCCTGTTCCGGAGCGATGCGTTCGGTTGATCCCTGCTGCACGCGCCGAGCGTCAATGGCGACAACGACAGCCTGCGCGCCAAAGCGTGCGCCGATGGACTCGATCAATCCCGGTTCAGTGATCGCAGCTGAGTTCAAGCTGATCTTATCCGCACCGGCATCGAAAACGCGCGTGGCATCATCCAGCGTGCGAATGCCGCCACCGACAGTGAATGGAACAAAAATGCGCTCAGCAGTGCGGCGCACGGCGTCGAGTAGTGTGTCGCGGCCTTCATGCGTGGCGGTAATGTCGAGGAAGACGATCTCATCGGCTCCACCCTGCACGTGGCGCTCGGCCAGTTCGGCAGGATCCCCGGCATCGCGCAGGCCGACAAACTGTACACCTTTGACGACGCGGCCAGCGGTTACGTCCAGACAGGCAATAATTCTCCGCGTCAGCATGCAGGCATCTCCAAAAAATTGCGCAGTATTTGCAGGCCGGCAGTTCCGGATTTTTCCGGATGGAACTGCACGGCCATCCAGTTGCCATCTTCCACCACGGCAGAAAATTCTCCGGCGTAGCTGGTGGTGGCCACAGTTGCCTGCACGCGCGGTGCGCGATAGGAGTGCGTGTAGTAGACAAACGTTCCCGGTGCAACATCGCGAAGCAGACGGGACGGCCGCGTCATCTCCAGTGAGTTCCAGCCGACGTGCGGGCACTTCACTCCGACAGGGAAGCGTTCGCAGCTTTCTGGAAACACGCTGAGGCCCGGCGTCGCGGGCGCCTCCGTGCTGCCGCTGAAAATCCATTGCAGGCCAACGCAGATGCCAAGGAAGAGTGCGCCTTGTTCGACGCGCTCGCGGATGACCTCAGCGAGGCCCGAAGCAAAAAGCCGCTCAGTTGCGGCGAAGTGGCCAACGCCGGGAAGGATAATTTTTTCGGCGCTGCGCAAAGCCTTTGGGTCGTCTGTCACCAGGGGATCGCAACCGAGCGAACGCAGCGCCTTGCAGACGGAGGTGAGGTTGCCCGCGCGATAATCTGCGACGGCGATCATAGCAGCCCCTTGGTGCTGGGCAGCATGGTGCGCAGTTGCGCATCGCGTGAACAGGCGAAGCGTAGTGCGCGCGCAAAGGCTTTGAAGATGGCCTCAATCTTGTGGTGATTCGAGCGGCCATACATCACCTTGAGATGAACATTGGCACGAGCGCCGCGCGCAAAGCCTTCGAAGAAGTCGTAGAGCAATTCTGTCTGCAAGTCGCCGACCAGGCGCACGCGCACCTGCGCATCGACTACACAGGCCGAACGTCCGCTCAGATCAATGGCCGCAATGGCCAGCGTTTCATCCATCGGCATTAGAAAATATCCGGCGCGCAGAATGCCTTTTTTGTCGCCGAGCGCGCGGTCAAATGCCTCGCCGAGTGCAATACCGACATCTTCGACGGTGTGGTGCTGATCCACGTCCAAGTCGCCTTTGCATTGCAGCGCAAGATCAAATCCGCCGTGGCGCGTGAACAGCTCCAGCATGTGGTCAAAGAAGCGAATGCCGGTCTGTACTTCGTAGCGGCCCTGGCCTTCGAGCGTGAGGCGCAGGCGAATCTTCGTCTCGGTTGTATTGCGGTCGAGCGCGGCGGTGCGCGCTTTTATTTTTGCGGTTGCCATTGCAACTCCTTGAGTGTTTCTGCCAATGCGGCCAGGCCGCGTTCCGTCTGCTCCAAAGTGCCTGCGGTGATGCGTACGCAGCCGTCACAGCCGGGGTCGCGGCTACGGTCGCGAATCAAAATGCCGCGGCGGCGCATGCCTTCTACGACTGCGGCGTGCTGCGGGCCAATCTTCATCAACACAAAATTGGCGTGGCTGGGCCATTGCGGAACGCGCAGCGCATTGAGCGCGGCAACAATGCGCTCGCGCGACAGCCGCACTTGTTCCGCGTACCAAGTGATGTAGGACTCATCCTCCAGCGCAACAGGCAGGCACTCCAGTGCAACGCTGTTGACGTTGTAGGGCGAGCTGACCTTACGCACGAAACGCATCGCATCCAAATGCCCAGCCAGCAGGCCGATGCGCAAGCCGGCGAGTCCGTAGGCCTTGGAAAAAGTGCGCGCGACAAAAAGATTCGGAATGCGCGCAGTGTCGGCCAGCAGCGACTTACCGTGAAAGTGATAGTAGGCTTCGTCCACCAGCAGGCCAGCGTGCGGAGCATGTTCGGCGATTTTGAGCAGCAGGGCGCGATCGGCGATGGCACCAGTCGGATTGTTGGGCGAAGCAATCATGATCAGCCGCGTTGCCGGTGTAATCGCTTCCAGCACGCGCTGCGCTGGAAATTGCAGGTCTGCGCCAGCCTGCACAGAGCGCACGGTCGCACCCGTCATCTCCGCGTAGAGCGCATACATGGAGAAAGTCGGCGTGACAACGATGGCCTCATCCTGCGGCTCCAAATAGGTTTCGCAGACCAAGTGCAAAGCTTCATCCACGCCGTTGGTCAACAGTACTGCGTGCGGGTTGAGTCCGAAGTGCGCAGCGGCGATGCGTTCGCAGTGTTCCCGCTCAGGATATTTTGTGAGGCCGTCGGCCTGTATGCGCGCGAGAACCTCTGCCACGCGCGGCGAAGGCGCCAGCGTGTTCTCGTTGAAATCCAACCGCAGGCCTTCGCGCCCAGCCAGAGGCGGGTGATACTCGCTCATGCGTTCAACGGCCATGCGCGGGCGCAATTTCGTTGTTATGCCTGTGCTCATCGGGCTACGGCCTCCTTATTCTTTTTTGCAGCAGAGCGTTTTTGCAAACGCAAACGCACACGCACAGAGGCAGCGTGTGCGCGCAGACCTTCTGCATCGGCCAAACGAGCAGCGTGTGGGCCAAAGACGCTCATCGCCGCAGGCGTGTAGCTTTGCGTGGTCACCAGGCGCAGATAATCGTAGACGCTCAGCCCTGCGCGTACGCGGGCACTGCGTCCAGTCGGCAGCACATGGTTGGGGCCGGAGATGTAATCGCCCATGCTTTGCGGCGTGGAGTCGCCGATGAAGATGGAGCCAGCGTGGCGCACCCAATCCAGATCGCGTTCCGCGTCGATGGTCAAGTGCTCTGGCGCAAGACGATTGGCCGTGGCAGCCATGGCCTGCGCAGAATCGGTGACGAATATGTAGCCGTTCTTTTTCAGAGACTGCTGCGCGATGGGGTTGCCCTGCGCCTGGGCCTGCACCTGCTGCGCAACAGACTGCGCAAGCGCAGCGTTGCAGGTGACAAAGATGGCCAGCGCGTTGGGATCATGCTCGGCCTGTGCGACGAGATCAGAGGCGATACAAGCTGCGTCGCCGTTGGCGCTGGCAAAAACGATCTCCGTGGGGCCAGCGAGCATGTCGATGCCGCAGTCAAAAGCGACTAACTTTTTGGCCGTGGTGACGTAGAGATTGCCCGGGCCGACGATTTTATCCACGCGCGCGAGGCTCTCTGTGCCGTAGGCCAGCGCAGCCACTGCCTGAGCGCCACCGATGCGGTAAAACTCCTCGACGCCGGCCAAGTGCGCGGCGGCCAGCGTCTCCCGCGCTGGGCGCGGAGACACCACAACGATGCGCGCAACGCCCGCCACCTGCGCAGGCAATGTGGTCATCAACAAGGTGGAAGGCAGCGGATAGCGCCCACCGGGAACGTAGCAGCCAACCGAGTCCAATGGCAGCGCACGCTGGCCCAGCATCAGTCCGCTTGCGGCGCGGCGCTCCCAGTTTTTGGGCATCTGCCACTGCGCGAAGCGGCGAATGTTTTTCGCCGCGATTTGCATGGAAGCACGCAACTCTTTGGGCGTCGCGCTCCACGCCTCGGCCATCTCTTCGCGGCTGACGCGCAGCGGAGCTTGAGCACCGAGGCCGTCGAGCTTGCGCGCATACCGCCGCAACGCACGGTCGCCCTCGCGGCGAATGGCAGAAAGGATGCGCCGCACGGCTGGCTCCAGCTGCGCCGTGGCCACGGAAGAGCGCTGCTCCAGTTGCAGCAGCAACGCTTCCGTGCGCCGTGCATTGCGTCCAAAGATGAGGTACGTTTGCATGGACGTTCTTACTTCCTCGCGTTAGAGAACGATCTTGCTCAGTGGATACTCAACGATGCCGGTCGCGCCCGCGGCCTTCAGCTTCGGGATCACGTCGCGCACGGTGCGCTCGTCGAGAATCGTGTTCAACGCCACCCACTCCGGATCGCTCAGCGTGGAGACGGTGGGCGCATTCAGTGCGGGCAATACGGCAAGAATCGTTTGCAGTCCGGCTTTGCGTGCGTTCAGCATCAAGCCAACCTGGCCTTGAGCATCAATCGCACCGCGCAGCATCAACGCGATGTTTTCGATCTTCTGCTTCTTCCACGGATCGGCATAGGCGGAGCGGTTGGCGATCAACTGCGTCTCGCTTTCCATTAGCGTGTCAATAATGCGCAGACGGTTGGCGCGCAGGCTGCTGCCGGTTTCGGTCACTTCCACGATGGCATCGGCCAGCATGGGAGGCTTCACTTCCGTCGCGCCCCAGCTAAACTCCACCTTTACGGAAACATTTTTGCTGGCGAAGTATTTCTTCGTCGCCTCCACCAATTCGGTGGCAATGGTCTTGCCTTCCAGGTCCTCAGCGCGTTGGTACGGAGAATCCTCCGGCACGGCGAGCACCCACTTTACCTTTTGGCGGCTCTGCTTGGAGTAGGTCAAACTGGTGACCGTGGCCACATCGAGTCCGTTTTCCACGACCCAATCGTTGCCGGTCAGGCCTGCATCCAGCGCGCCGTGGGCCACGTAGCGCGACATCTCTTGCGCGCGGATCAACATGCACTCGATCTCCGTGTCGTCGATGCCGGGGAAATAAGAGCGGCTACTAACGTAGATACGCCAGCCTGCGCGCTCAAACAGAGCGATGGTGGCGTCCTGCAGACTGCCTTTGGGAATGCCCAGGCGGAGTTTGTTTTGTGTGCTCATCGCGCAGCCTCGTTCTTGATTTGCAGTGCAATCGGTTTGGTAAAACAGCTTACGGTGCCTTCGTGGCAGACCAGGCCATCGCCTTCCACAACAACGCGGAAGAGCAGCGTGTCGGTGTCGCAGTCGGTGAGCGCCTCAACGATGCGCAGGCGGTTGCCGCTGGTTTCACCCTTCATCCAGAGCTTTTTGCGGGTGCGACTCCAGAAGGTGACGAAGCCGGAGTTCAGGCTCATTTGGTAGCTTTCTTCGTTCAGAAAGCCGGTCATCAGCACGGCTCCGGTGGTGGCGTCCTGGACGATGCCGGGGACGAGTCCGTCGAGCTTGCTGAA
>DAHWKP010000101.1:0-2227 GCA_027343585.1 Acidobacteriaceae bacterium | reverse complement strand
GACCGCAAACGATTCGCACGCCACCATCGATACGATTCTCGCCAACGCCAAGACTATTGCCGTTGTCGGCCTTTCTGACAAGCCCGAACGCGCCAGCTATGGCGTCTCGGCGCAAATGCAGCGCCGCGGCTACCGCATCGTCCCTGTCAATCCTGCGGTGGAAAGCGTGCTCGGCGAGACCAGCTACCCCTCGCTGCATGAGATTCCTTTTCCCGTCGATCTGGTCAACGTCTTCCGCGCTGCGGAGTTTGTTCCCGCCATTGTGGACGAGGCCATCGCCATCGGCGTTCCGTATCTGTGGCTGCAAGAGGGCGTCACGCATCCTGAGGCGGAGGCCAAGGCCGCCGCGCACGGCCTCGGCGTCGTCTCCGACAAATGCTTGTACAAGGAACATCTGCGCTGGTCGGCAGAGAAGAATCCACAGGCCTAGCGCGCGGGGACTCGCCCATCTACGCAAGCCGAAGCCAGTCGATCAGGAGCATAACGCTTCCTGAAATTGAAGTGTCCTTCCGAGCGGAGCGCAGCGCAGTCGAGGAATCCTCGGTTTTCTGTTCTACTAGCACACGAGGGGCAGAATGCAGACAGCGCCGAAACAGGGCAAAGCAATCTGGGTTGGGCTGGCTCTTTGGCTCGGCTGGCTCGCTGGCCCCGCATTGGCGCAAACGCCCGTGCAGGCCACTGTCCGCACGGAGCATCTGCAACTTTCTTTGCTCTCGAATCTCTCCGCCGTCCGCCGCACCGGGCAGGACTTCGAACTCGGCCTGCACTTTCAGTTGCAGCCGGGCTGGCATATTTATTGGATCAATGCCGGTGACTCTGGCCTTCCGCCTCGCGTGCAATGGCGCGTGCCTGCATCCTTGCCCGTGGACTCCATCGGCCCGCTGCAATTTCCCGTGCCGCATCGCTTGCCGCTTGGCCCGTTGGTGGACTTTGGTTATGAAGGCGACGTGCTGATGCCCGTGCGCGTCCACTTCCAACCCACGCAGCCTGTGCCGGGCGCGTCGGTGACGATTGCGGCCAACGTTCACTGGCTGGTGTGCAGCCAATCCTGCATCCCGGGGCAGGGAACCATCGCGCTCAAATTGCCGCTGCAATCCTCGGCTGGAGAAATCAACGCCGCTAACGCCGCGTTCTTTGCATCTGCGCAGCACAATTTGCCCCAGCCCCTGCCGCCCGGCGCGTCGATTCGCGTGCAACAAAGCGAGCACCATCTGCTGCTCACGGCGCATCTGGGCCGTCCCATGGCCCATGCGGATTTTTATCCCTTTGACTCCGGCCTCATTCTCAACGCAGCCGCGCAGATCGCCACGCCCACGTCCGACGGCCTGCGTTTGCAAGTGGAGCGTGACCCTGCCGCGCCCGCATTGCACCAACTGCATGGCCTGCTTGTGCTCGGTGACGGCTCTGGCTACGAATTCACATCCCCGGTGTCTCAAACCGCCGCGCCCCCACCGTCAAGCTCGCAACATGGGTTGGCCTTCATTGTGCTATTGGCTTTTTTCGGCGGCGCACTGCTCAATCTGATGCCCTGCGTCTTTCCCGTCCTTTTCATCAAAGGACTGGCGCTGGTGCAATCCTCCACGGAGGAGCGCTCGCGCCTGCGCCTGCATGGATTCGTCTACGCGCTCGGCATTCTTGTTTCGTTTTGGAGCCTCGTAGCCCTGCTGCTGCTGCTGCGTGCCAGCGGGCACCAAATCGGCTGGGGCTTCCAGTTTCAATCGCCCATGTTTGTCGCGGCCATCGCGCTGCTGCTCTTCTTCCTCGGGCTCAGTCTGGCCGGGCTATTTGAGATTGGCCTTTCGCTCACCAGCACCGGTGGGTCACTCGCTCGCAAAACAGGCTACGCAGGCAGCTTTTTTACCGGAATTCTAGCAACCGTGGTCGCCACCCCTTGCACTGCGCCGCTGATGGGCGTGGCGATTGGCTACGCCCTGGCGCAAAGTGCAATCATCGCCTGTGCCGTCTTCACTGCCTTGGCGCTGGGCCTGGCCGCGCCGTATGTTTTGCTCACACTGCAACCGGCCTGGGTGCGCCTGTTGCCACGGCCCGGCGCATGGATGGAAATTCTCAAACAGGCCACAGCGCTTCCCATCTTCGCCACGGTCATCTGGCTGGTCTGGGTTTTTGCGCGCATCTCGGGCAGCGATGCCGCCATGGGCTTGCTGGCTGCGTTTCTGCTGGCCGCCGTGGCCGGCTGGGTGCTGGGTCGCTGGCCGGGGCGCAAATT
>DAHWKP010000095.1:0-1970 GCA_027343585.1 Acidobacteriaceae bacterium | reverse complement strand
TGCAACAACGCGCGGAGCAATTTTTCCCCGGCGGGGTCAACTCCCCGGTGCGGGCCTTTGGCGCGGTGGGCGGCCATCCTCCATTTGTGGAGCGGGCGCAGGGCGCGCACATCTGGGATGCTGACGGCAACCGCTACGTGGATTTTGTTGGCTCCTGGGGGCCGATGATTCTGGGCCACGCCGCGCCGCAGGTGGTCGAAGCCGTGCAGCAGGCTGCCAGCCGCAGTTCGAGCTTTGGCGCATCCACGGCCAGCGAGGCTGAGCTGGCGGCGTGCGTGCAGCAGGCGTTTCCATCCATGGAGCGGATGCGCTTTGTCAGCTCCGGCACGGAGGCGACGATGTCGGCCATCCGGCTGGCGCGCGCGTACACCGGCAGAAAATTCATCATTAAGTTTGAGGGCTGCTACCACGGCCATGCGGACGCGCTGCTGGTAAAGGCTGGCTCCGGCGTGGCAACCTTTGGCATCCCCGGCTCCGCAGGCGTGCTAGAGGAGACGGCGCAGTACACGCTGGCGCTGCCGTTCAACGATGTGGCTGCGGTGGAGGCGGCCTTCGCGCGGCACAAGGACCAGATCGCTTGCGTGATTGTGGAGCCGGTGGTGGGCAATGCGGGCTGCATTGCGCCGGCAGAGGGATATTTGCAGGCGCTGCGCCAGATCACCGAACGCGCGGGCGCGCTGCTGATTTTTGATGAGGTGATGACTGGCTTCCGCGTGGCGCTGGGTGGCGCGCAGGAGCGGTATGGCATTCAGCCCGACCTGACCTGCCTGGGCAAGATTCTGGGCGGGGGCCTGCCGTGCGCGGCTTTTGGCGGGCGCAGCGAGATTGTCGCAATGTTGGCACCGCTGGGGCCGGTCTATCAGGCGGGCACGCTCAGCGGCAATCCGTTGGCCATGGCTGCGGGCCTAGCCACCGTGGGGTATTTGATTGAGCATCGTGCGCAGGTGTATGCGCAACTGGAGCGAACGGCTGCGGCGATTGCCAATGGCTTGGTGCAGGCCGCGCAGCAGGTGGGCGTGGCGTTCACGGTGAATCGCGTGGGCAGCATGTTCACGGGATTTTTTCAGCCGGGGCCGGTGCAGGATTACGCCGGGGCCGCGCGCTCCGACACGAAGGCCTTTGCCGCCTTCCACCACGCGATGTTGGAGCAGGGTGTGTGGGTGCCGCCGTCCCAGTTTGAAGCGGCCTTTGTGAGCACTGCGCACTCGGCGCAGGATGTGGAGGCAACGCTGGTGGCAGCGCGCGCGGCCTTTGCTGGGATGGTTCGCGCGGAGTGACGCTTCGCTCAGAAGGACACGTCGTGCTGCGGAGTTTTTGTACGACCCCACTCAAGCCAACACAAGGCTTGAATGGGGCACCGCGCTTCGTCCTCCCATGTCTCAAAAGCGAGACATGGGGCACCCGCGATCTTTCAGAATTCGAAGTTCATCCCACCCTTCGCAAACGAGGCGAAGGATGGGGCACCCGAGAATGGACATACCGCAACACAATGGAAGTACATCCGGCTTTGAAGGCGGGAGCGGAGCCTGCGCTAGCTCCAGGCTTCGGGTGTGACAAATGCACAGGGTTGGTTGCGCGCGGCGAAGTATTGCCGCCAGCGCGCGATGAGCGTGGCGGTGGCGGCGACGGAGTGGAGGCGGTCTGCGCCCGGGCCGGTGTGGCCGCCGTCATGTAGCAGCGCGTTGGTGGCCAAGCCGCGCCGCTGGTTGCGTTCAAATCCGCGCCACAGGTTCTGCTCCACGGCTTGCGGCGTGGTGGGCTTCCAGTCGTAGCCCATCGCATTCCACAAAACCGGAGTCAACCCCAGCGCGCGCGCTTGCCGCAGCGCATAGGGGCGGCGCGCGCCAAAGGGCGGACGAAACCAGCGCACCGGCTGGCCCAGAATCTCTTCCAGCGCGGAGTTGCCCGCGCGCAGCTCTTCACGAATGCGCCGGTTGGAGCAGAGCAGCAGGGCCGGATGTGTCTCCGTG
>DAHWKP010000089.1:0-2207 GCA_027343585.1 Acidobacteriaceae bacterium | reverse complement strand
TGCCGTACCGCTGGGAACGGGATACACCTTGCAGCCAGCCAATGCTGTCGGCATGTGTTTGGACTCGCCGAATTGGACAACGACCGCTGGGACGCAGTTGCAGATCTGGCAGTGTACCGGCGGAACCAACCAAACTTGGATGATGCAGTAGGCAGTTCTAGCAGGGAACAGCTGCATCGGTTGTAGAAAAGTTGAAAATTGCACTTATTTTGAGGGAGCAGAATTTATTTTGCTCCCTTGTTTTTTATGGAAGATGGATGGGTTCTGTAGGACGGACTCAATACATCGGAGAGCTTTTTCGCTGGAAGCAGGAACCTACTGGGGAGGGGATAGACGCTTCCCCCTCCAGCCGCAAAAGAGTGCGGCTAGAATGGGGCACCGTTGGTTTTGTTCCCACTGGACTGGAAAATGCGCTGGAAGCGTTCGCGCTCCGGTGGGAGTTTGGATAGTTGTGTTCTGTGGTTGGCGTTACGCAGTGGTCTTGGCGCGCTGGCGCGACCAGAGCATGAGGGCTCCACCGGCGATCATGGACCCAAGACTGGCCACCTGCGCATTGCTCATGCCTAAGTACAGCTTGGGATTGATGCGAATAAACTCAACGAGAAAGCGGCCCAGCCCGCTCCACAAAAGATATTCGCCGGTCAGCCAGCCCAGCGGCTGTTGCGTGCGGCCCTTGCGCCACAGATACCAAGCCAGCACCATGGCAAAAAGAAATTCGTAGATTGGCGTGGGATGCACGGGCACCGTGGTTGGCACCAAGCCATGCGGAAAGCTCATCCCCCAGGGCATTTTGGTCGGAATGCCATAGTCGCCGTCTCCGGAGACGAGGCAGCCGATGCGGCCCACGCCATAGCCCATCGCCGCCGCAGGTGCAGCCAAATCCAACATGCCCATGCCGCCGACCTTGGCTGCGCGCCCCTGCCACAGCAGCACCAGCACGCCCAGCACCAAGCCGCCGAACCAGGCAAAACCTGCGCGGTCAAAGAGCATCTGCTCCGGCGCGGCCATCAACTCTCGCGGAGCCTCCAGCACGTGCCATAGCTTGGCACCCACCACGCCGGCCACGGTCACCAAGGCCGCCACGTTGATGGCGTCGGCTGCCACGCCGTTGCGTTCAAAATTCTTGTAGAGCACCCAGCAGGCGCTCACCGCGGCCAGCCACAGCAAGATGCCAAAGGTGCCAATCTCGTAATGCCCGATGTGAATAAAGGGATACATGCGTGTCTCTGCCCCAGTATATATGGCAGGCGTGCGCGCGATCTGCCGGAAGCAATCTGAGGACAGGGGTGGGGGTATCTGCAAGAAGGAATTGTCAGTTAAATCAGAAAGGGGAGCGTATGCGCCGGGGCGTACTTCGTGGGGAGCACATTGGAGAATCTATGACGAAAGTTTCAGCGGCTTCCCTGGTCCCAAAGTGGGCATTGACTCCTAGATTCCCCTGTCAAGAAATTCGCAATCTGCTGGAAAATTCGTGCTATAACCGACAAAGCAATCTTTAGTACAAAACTGAAGGCCTGCGTGCGCGTGGGCTGGCGGTATCGCTGTTCGTTGTGCATTTCTCTTGCGAGGGTACTCATCATGTCTTGGTTGTCGGGTCTTCTGTCTCCACGTGTCGCCAATCGGCGGAATCGCGTCGTCCCTAGCCTATGTGCATTGCTGCTGCTGGCGGGCGGCATGGCGGCGCGTCCAGCGCAGGCGCAGATCACGGCAACTTACCAAAATGCCAGTGTGTTAAACACGGGGGCGGTGACGCTGAGCAACCCTTATTCTGCGGCAGTGGATGGAGCCGGGGATGTATATATTGCCGACTCTGGCCATAACCAGATTGTGGAAGTGTCGGCCAGCGGCGCGGCGAGCGTAGTGCCCGTAGGTTCACCGGGCGGGCTTACCTTGGTTAGCCCTTCTGCAGTCGCTGTGGATCCGGCGGGCGATCTATATATCGCCGATACGGGGAATAGTCGGATTGTGGAGTACTCTGCTGGAGGTGTAGCCAGTGTGGTCAGCACGGGATCCTTGACCGCTCCGGCTGGCAGTTCTTGCACCACCCCGCTTTGCAATCCCTACGGCATTGCAGTCGATTCCTCTGGGGATCTGTTTATTTCCGATACTAAGAATTCCCGCGTGGTGGAGATCAGTTCTAGCAAACAGGCCAGTGTGGTACCAATTGGCGGCCCGGGTGGAACTCCCATGGGCAATTCTTACGGATT
>DAHWKP010000061.1:0-1725 GCA_027343585.1 Acidobacteriaceae bacterium | reverse complement strand
TCTTGAGCCAGAGCGGAATGCCGCGTCCGCAAGCCTTGATGCTGGCCGCGGAGTTTGTGCTGAATGAAGATTTGCGACAGACCTTGCAAGGCGAGCCGCTCGATGAAGTGCGCCTGCGCGAGCTGCTCGAACAAGCCAAGGCGGATGAAGTTCCACTGCACGGGCCGGAGCTGGGCTACCTGGCCAGCCAAAGCTGGAAGCGCTCCCTGCTACGGGTGCAACAAAATCCCGGCGACCTGACCGCGCTGACCGCCGCACTGGAACGGACGGCCGCACTGCACGCGCTTCCCTTTGAAGTGAATCTATGGCAGGCGCAAAACATCTGGAACACGCTGCTGCACAGCTCCACGCCGCCAGAACATGTGCGAGCACTGCAAGACCCTGCCTGGCTGGAGCCATTTTTGGAGTTGGGCCGCCGCTTGGACCTGCAAGTGGACGCACTCACCGCAGAAGAGTAGCTGCTCTCAGCTTCGCCAGCGCAGCGTGACCGGGCCGGAGAGCGGGTGCACAAATTTTTCTCCGTGCGCGGCCTGGATGCGCGCCTGCTTCAGAGCGAAGTACCACTTGGCCGGGCGATCCGCATCATCAATCAACATCAGCGCCGGGTTGTAGCGCAGGCCTTCGGCCTGCTGCACCATGGTGATGCGATCCTGCTCCACAAAGCGCGCGCCAAAGAATTTTGCAATCGCCGGAACCAGTGGAACCTTGTAAAAGATATTCCACGCAGCCACCACGTCAATGCGGCTGCGCGTGGCCGTTACCGGCGTCACCGTCGTCAGGCTGCTGAACCACTTGTCGCCGCAGCGGATCGTCTCATAGCGCCGGTTGGGCAGCACAAAATCGATCGTTGTCGTAATTGGCTCGCCATAAACTCCCAGCAGTTTGTACGGAGCACTGTTGCCAGAGGGCGCATGCGCCGTCATGCGGAAGCCTTGTGGAATCGGCTCAAAACGCTTTTCTTTTTCGTGGATGCTCTGCTGCGTGCGCCACCACCAGGATTGATGCACAAACGGCCCATGCGCCGGATCCATCAGGCCGATGATGCCGTGATCGACATTGCAAGGCAGGTCTGCAGTCAGGTGGGCCGTGCGATAGCGCTCGCTGAACTTGGGCAGCTCCGGCGGCATGGGCAGCTTGGCGGCATCGCTCTTGCGCCCCGCGCCGGGCGCAGGCAGGTAGACCCAGGCGTAGCCATCCTGTTCGCGGCAGGGATAGGCCGTGGCGAAGATGCGACTGCAATCGAGCGTGTCGTGCTGCGTGAGCGAGGGAATCTGCTGGCACTGGCCATTGACCGGAGCAAAGCGCCAGCCATGATATTTGCAGGTGACCGAAGCCCCATCAAATCCACCGCATGAGAGTGGAATGCCGCGGTGTGGGCAACTGTCGCGCAGTGCGAAGAGGTCGCCATTTTCTGTGCGCCCCAGCAATAAGGGAATGCCGAGCAGCAGCGTGGTCGCCGTCTGCCTGCCGCGCAGGCGCTCACTGCGCAGGGCCGGATACCAGTCGTCGTAGAGCAGCGTGGCCGGTGGCGTGGCTGGCTCCTGCGTCGGCGCCATGGGCAAAGCAGGCGACTCTGTCGGCACCCTCTGCGCTTGTGCGCTGTGGGCGGGCGGGTCGGCCTCGGCGCGATGTTCTGCGCTGAACTGTTGCGCGGCCCTGCGCGATGGAAAGCTGCGCCGGATGCGCTTGCCCGCGACGGTGTAGTCGACTTCGTAGCTGTTGCCC
>DAHWKP010000060.1:0-9615 GCA_027343585.1 Acidobacteriaceae bacterium | reverse complement strand
AAATTTTTTTCAATTACTGCGCGCGGCTGGCTTTGCAACCTTGCCCGCAGGCATCGCCACAGCCTCCATCGGCCCCATCACCAGCCAGACATTGTGCGCGCACGGAATCACACCCACCATCGAAGCCGCCGAGCACACCATTTCCGGCTTGGTCGCGGATATAGTCTCTTATTATTCTGTAAGCATTTAATGGTTGCGAAGAGCTTCCAGCGCTCGCTCCAAACGCACGCCCCGTGAGGCCTTCAGCAGCACAGCATCGCCCGCGCGCAAATGCTCTCGCAGCCAAACACCTGCCGCCTCTGGCGTATCCAAGAAAATGGCCTCTGCGCCCGATGCCTGCGCGCCCGCAACAATCTCCGCAGCCTCACCACGCACGCCCAGCACAATCTGCGCACCGTGCTGCGCTAGATAGACACCACAATCGCGGTGCAGACGCGCAGCGTCCGGCCCCAACTCCAACATCTCCCCCGCAACCACAATGTGGCGTTGCGCCGGAATCGCTGCGAGCGTATCCGCCATGGCTTTCAGTGCAGCCGGGTTGGAGTTATAGCAGTCGTTGAGCAGCATGGCACCGTTCCAGACTTCCACCTGTCCGCGCTTGTCGCTGGCCTGCATAGTAGCCAGTGCTTGCGCGCACTGCTCCAGTGGGATACCGCAGGCCAAGCCAACCGCAATCGCAGGCAGTACATTGAGCACATTGTGCTTGCCGAGAAGTTGCAGCGTGACCCTGCACTGCATCTCTCCCACGACCAAGCGAAAACGCGTGCCCGCAGATCCGAGAGACTCGATGGCCTCAGCGCGTATATCCGCACACGAACCAGAGCCAAAATACACGGCTGCCCCTGCGAAGTCGCGGCCAAACTGCGAGACATAGGCATCGTCGCAATTCAAAAACGCACGGCCATGTTGCGGCAGCGCTGCGATTAACTCATATTTGGCACGGGCAATGCCTGCCTGACCATCCGCAAAATTCTCTACGTGCGCTAGGCCAACATTGGTAACCACGCCCCAATCAGGGATGGCAATCTTTGCCAATGCTGTAATTTCTCCAGCATTCGACATGCCCATTTCAATGACGGCGATCTCATCCGCTGGCTGCAAGCGCAGCAACTGCAAAGGAAGACCGTAGCCATTGTTGAGATTTCCCTGCGATTTCAACACGCGATATTGAGAACTCAACACATGAGCAATGGCCTCTTTGGTGGTCGTCTTGCCTGCGCTCCCCGTCACACCAATAACGCGCTTGCCCCAGTGACGCCGCACCGTGTGCGCCAATCGCTGCAAGGCCTGCAGCGTGTCCTCGACAACCAGCAATCGTTCCCGCTGCGCAGCGATCGTAAATCGCGGCAACTCCGTGCGCGCCACGACCGCGGCCACCGCACCTGCATCCAGCGCGGCGGCAACGTAGTCATGCCCGTTGAGCCTCTCGCCATGAATGGCAAAAAATACATCGCCCGGCTGCAATGTGCGCGAGTCGATAGAGTAGCCCGTGGCCATGCGCGCTGCGGAACCTTCCGCGACTTCCGCACCCATCCCTTGGCCAAGCTCTTTCAGCGTCTGCTGCATGGCGTTTCCCTTTCCGTCGATCATGATTGGTGCAACAGATTTTGCAGCGCGGCGCGTGCCACCTCCGCGTCATCAAAGGGAATTGTACGATCCGCGAAGATTTGTACCTTCTCATGGCCCTTGCCTGCCAACAGCACCACATCGCCAACTCTGGCCAGAGAAAGTATATGTGCAATCGCCGTTGCGCGGTCTGGAACCACATGAAATGCTGCACGCTCTTGTCTCAATTCCGGCAGAATGTCTTCGAGAATGCGCAAAGGGTCTTCGCTGCGTGGATTATCGCTGGTCACAACGACCACATCGCTTCCCTTCCCCGCTGCGCGACCCATCTTCGGGCGCTTGCTGCGGTCGCGGTCTCCGCCGCAGCCGAAGAGCGTCAACACGCGCCCACCCTGCTTCGCTGCGAGCGTGCGCGCCAGTTGCGTCAGATTGCGCAGCGCATCGTCGGTGTGCGCGTAATCCACGACAACGGTGAATGGCTGGCCACAATCCACGGATTGAAAACGCCCCGGCACGGAATGCACCTGCGCAATTCCCTTTTGTATTTGCTCCACAGAGACACCACGCGCTCGCGCCGCTGCCACGGCAGCCAGCAGGTTGAGCACATTCACCTCTCCAATCAACTTCGTTTGTACCGGCAGGATTCCCTCCGGTGTAACCAGATCGAAGCGCGTGCCCGAAGCCGCATACGCAAGGTTCCTTGCGTGGTAGGAACCATTCGTAAGCGCAAAATCAAACACCTGCGCACCCGCCTGTCGAGCCAACCCGGCAATGCGCTGGCCATAAACATCCGCAGTGTTTACGACGGCGATGCGCGGCGCAGGTGTGCCTGTTCCCTCCCCGGTAAAGAGCTTGGCCTTGGCTTGAAAATACGACTCCATGTCGCCGTGATAATCCAAATGATCCTGCGTGAGGTTGGTAAAGATGGCCACGTCGTAGCGCAGTCCCCAAACGCGCCCTTGATCGAGCGCGTGCGAGGAGACTTCCATGACGGCCTCGGTCGCTCCCAGTGCCACGCCCTGCGCAAAGAGATCGAGCAAATCGCGCGACTCCGGCGTGGTGTGCGGCGCAGGCAACACCGTGCCCGGCAGATGATTTTCTATTGTGCCCACAAGCACACACTGCCGCTGTGCTGCGCGCAACAACGACTCCAACAAATACGCCGTGGTCGTCTTGCCATTGGTGCCGGTTACGCCGGTCAGTTGGAGTGTGCGTTCTGGATGTCCGAAGATGTTTGCGCTGATCGCGGCCAGCGCACGGCGTCCCTGCTGCACCTGTGCCACGGCCAACTGCGGATGTGTGCGGGAAAGTTCGGCAAAGATCGCAGCCGAGTCGGTCACAATGGCCGCAGCGCCTTGGGCGAGCGCTTTGTCGATATATTGGTTCCCGTCCGTTGTCGCGCCGCGCATGGCAACAAAAAGTACGCCCGGCTGCACGCGGCGCGAATCATACTCAACACCGGAGAGTACAGCGCTCCCGTTGGAACGTCGCTCGATGGGAACGGATTGCAAGGCCTGCTCAAAATTCATCGCGCACCTGTTCAGCCTAATGTGCAAAGCGCAAAACAATCTCCGTGCCCGGGGCAACTTGTGTTCCAGCAGCAGGAGCCTGCGCACGATCCACGCCACTGCCCAGCACCTGCACTCCCAGCCCTAATTGCGTGGCTGTTTGCACGGCCTGGCGCATGGATTGTCTTGCAAAGCTGGGCACAGTCACTTTGGCCGCTCCATTCGATACAACCGGATTCTTTGACTGTATCGTTTGCTCTTGTTGCGCTGGAGCGTTTGCCAGCGACGGTGTGACAGCATCAAGCTTTCTGCTTTGCATCGGCGCGTTCACAACGGATGCTTCCTGCGAAGCGTGCGATGTTGTCTCCCGGTCCGTGAACGCAGTCGGAGTTGTCGCTACACTTGTCTCCGCGTTTGGCCGCAGAGGATTGCGCAGTGGGTCGTCCGCTGGCAGATCGTTGACCTGTGCAAACAGTGCATTCAAATCGCCGGGGTGGTCGTGGTCTCCCATCGCTCCGCTCAGTTCAGGCGCGCGCGCTTTGGCCACCATCTTGTCGGGCAGCAATGGCAAATCATGGGGCACGCCGAGATACTCCAACGTCTGCTGCACTACTTGACCAAAAACGGGGCCAGCTACTTGTCCACCATGATGGCCGCCGCGCGGCGAGTCCAGAACCACCAGAACGCTGATCGCCGGTTGATTGACGGGTGCAAAGCCGCCAAAGGATGCAATGTAATCCGTTTTCGAATAGGTGTGCGATCCGGGATCAACCTTCTGCGCCGTGCCGCTTTTGCCGCCTGCGCTGTAGCCGTTCAGCTTGACGAACTGGCCTGTGCCCACTTGCACAACCGTCTCCATCATCCTGCGCATCTCGGCGGCGGTCATGGTTGTAATCACGCGATGCGCTCCAGCGGGCAGCGGATCGGGCACCGTGTCCTCTGGATGAAAGGCTGTGGGTAACAGTTTGGCATCGCCTTGGTTGGCGGGAGTGGCCTGCAAAACAATGTGCGGCGGCAGATACACACCTCCGTTGGCGATGGCCGAGATCATGGTGATGGCCTGAATCGGCGTCACACCCACCTCCTGCCCCATCGCCAGGGAGCCGATGCTGGAGGCCTGCCATCGGCTGGGCGGACGCAGCAGTCCGCGTGTCTCCGCTGGCAGTTCAATGCCCGTGCGCTGACCAAAACCAAACGCGCGAATGTAGTCATAAAACTTTTGTGGCCCCAAGCGCAGTCCCACTTTGATGGCGCACACGTCACTGGAATCGTCGAGCGCCTTGGTCACGGTAATGCTTCCGAAGGGATGCCAGTCATGAATCAAACGCCCAGCCACGACGATTTTTCCATTCTGCCCGTCGATGACTTCATCAGGATTTGTCAGATGCTCGTTGATGGCTGCGGAATACGTGACCAGCTTAAAAACTGAACCCGGCTCGTAGATATTGCTGACGGCGCTGTCATGCAACATGGACGGACGCACATGACGAATATCATTCGGGTTAAACGATGGGCGCACGGCCAGTGCGAGAATTTGGCTGGTATTCGGGTCTTGCACCACGATGGTTCCGCCAACGGATTGCGTCTTCTGCATGGCAGCGTCCAGCGCTTTTTCTGCGATGAACTGGATGTGCTCATCGAGCGTGAGCACGAGATTTTCTCCGGGCTGCGGATATCTTTCCACACTGCTAAAACTCTGCTGGCGTGCATCCACGGCGGCCACCATGCGCCCTGGCACTCCGTGCAGTTGCGCGTCATAGCGATGCTCAATTCCGCCAAGGCCATTGTCATCCATGCTGACGTAGCCCAGCACTTGCGCTGCCAGATTGCCATCGGGATAGTAGCGCTTGAACTCCGGCTGCGTGTAAATTCCCTTCAAGTCCAGATTGCTGACGCGCTCAGCAGAGGCGGCGTCCACTTTGCGCGAGATCCATACGAAACTCTTGGCCGAATCCAAACGCGCTGCAATCGCTGCGCGGGATACGTCCGCATTTACGGTGTCTGACTGCAATGCCTCCGACAATTGCCGCGCGGCATCCTGCTTGTCTTCAATTTGGCTGGGAATCGCGTAGATGGAGCTGGCCTGCACCGTCATCGCCAATTGCTGCAGATTGCGGTCATAGAGTATGCCGCGGCGCGGAGCGACCGTAAAGATGCGCTGTTGCTGGTGCAACGCACGCTCTGCGTAGCTGGCGTGGTGCAACACTTGCAGCCATACCAGGCGCGCAGCAATCAGTGCGATCCAGACCAAAAATATGGCAATCAACAAAAAAAACCGCTTGCGCGGAATCGGGGCTGCCAGCGGCTTGCGAGTTTTTTTGTCCATGTGGAAAATAGAAACGCAACCTTCGCACAAGCTTGCTGGGTTCCGCGTCTTAATGTCAGTGTAACGGCTCTGTTATTGCACGGTAGACGCAGTATCGGCAGAAGGTGAGGAGCCAGAGGCCGGGGCTGCAACCTGCGCCAGCATGGGCGATCCAAGCACAACATCCGTTGCAGTGGGCGTGGCAAATTGCTCCGGTCGCGGCGACTCCAAGCCTAGCTGCATCGCCAGCCGATCCACACGTTCCGGCCGCGTCAGTTGTGCCTGTGTCAATGCGAGTTGACGATTTTGTTCTTGCAATTGCTCCACCATCTGCTTCTGCGCTTCGATCTTATAGCCCAGTTCCACAGAACTAAAATGCTGCCAGGTGTAGCCCATCAACGCAGCAAGAAAGATCGCAGCAGCCAATACCATGGTGCGAATTTCTTGTGCGCGCCTCGGGTCCTCTACCTTCACCAATCGAGAATTGTCCAATCTCTTGGGGAAAAACACCTCCGGGGTCGGCCCGCGTCGCGCGCGCACCTCAGCCATGGCCCACTCCTGCCCCGCACGCGTTTGACTGTGCTGCGGCTCCGCAGACGCTTCCTGCCAGGCGGAGGGAAAGTGTTCCATTGTGAAGTTCGCTGTGGCCATACTGCTACCCCTTCGTATTTGAAAATTCATTGCCGACTGCACAAATAGAGAGCGCCGCAAAAAGAGGCGGCAAAAACTGTCTGTCTCTCTTAACGCAGAATGCCGCCCAGTGCGAAGGCAATCGCAGCACACGAGGCCACGGCCAGAATTCCAAATGCAAATGCGCCCCAAACTTCCGTGTAGTCGTCCAGATGATTCACAATGCGATGCATATTGCTTCTCCTTATTCGGTTGGTATTGCGATTTCAGTTTGCGGCCAGATCCAACTGCTGCTGCCGCCCTCGATGCCTGGCACCGTTGCGCCCGGCCTTCCATCTCTGTCGCAGCGCTTACCTGCGCGGCGTATCTGCCAATCGCTCCGCAGCCCGCAACTTGGCGCTGCGCGCCCGTGCGTTGACTGCCATCTCTTCCTCTGTTGCCTGTACCGGCTTCTTCGTCAGCGCCTGCCAAATCCCCTGCTGCTGCCCGTTGCGGATCGCGTCCTTGGCCCGCCGGTCTTCCAACGAGTGAAAACTGATGACCACCAAGCGTCCGCCCGGTTTCAATAGTTGCGGCGCTGCGGCCAGCAAGGCGTCAATCTGCTCCAACTCTTGATTCACATAAATTCGAAGAGCTTGAAAAACCCGGGTCGCCGGATGCAATCGCTCCGATTTCATCGTCGGGGCTGCGGACGCTACGACTTTGGCAAGTTGTGCCGTCGTCGTCAGCGGCCGCGCCCTGACAATGGCTCTGGCGATTCTCCGCGACCTCCTTTCCTCTCCGAATTCGTAAATCAGATTGGCGAGTTCTTCCTCGCCTGCCTGATTTACCACTTGTTCGGCGGTCGGCCCCATGCGCGTATTCATGCGCATATCGAGCGGCCCCTCCGCCTGAAAACTAAATCCGCGCTCCGCAGTATCCAGTTGCATGGAACTGACGCCAAAGTCAGCAAGAATTCCATCCACACTGCCCGGTTGCACGTGCGCTGCAATGCTGCCAAACTCTACCGGGTGCAGCGTAAGCCGCGGCATGGCTCCAACCAGTTCGCCGCGCAACTGCTCCAATCGCTCCGCAGCCAGTTGCATCGCTGCCGGATCGCGGTCGAATGCGATCAGGTGCCCGCTGGGGCCTAGCAACCGCGCAATCGCTGCGCTGTGTCCTCCCAAGCCGAGCGTGGCATCCACGATCGTTGCTCCCGGAGTGATTCCGAGAAATCCAATTGCTGCTTCTAAAAGAACCGGCACATGACGCGCTTGCCGTCTGTGCTCCCCCTGGGGGGATTCTGAAAATCCTTGGCGGCTCAACCCTCCGCCCTCACAGCCCAAACGAGGCCAGCGATGCTGCATCCTCATTCGTCAGCGGGCTGGCGTCCATGTTCTGCTTGAACGCGTCGTGGTTGGTCACTTCGAGGTACGTCATCATGCCGAAGACCACCACCTCGCCCGAAATCTTTGCCGCTTCCCGCAAAATCTGCGGCATCAACACACGCCCCTGCGCGTCCATCTCGCTGGTCTGGCCGTAATAATTCACCCGATCCAGCAGCTTTTTCTTCGCCGAGGTAAAGTTCGGAATCTTCGCCAGCGTCTCTTCCACCTTTTCCCACTCCTGCATGGGGTAAATCTCAGCCACGCGCCCATCCTTGCTGGTGATGTAGAACTGCGTGCCGTACTTCTCCTCAATCTGGCGCTTGAACTCCGCGGGCAGCTTCAGCCGTCCTTTTTCGTCGACCCGGGTTGGGTGATTGCCGCGGAACATCGTTGCCATCCAGTCGCAGGGGCGAATTTTCTACGCTTCGCCCTGGATTTCTGGTAAAAGTTAGGGTGGAGTCATCGACTGCCAACCACTTTTGACCACTTTCATCCACTAATGTACACCAGGCGGGCCGCTTGTCCAGCAAAATATTCTTTGTTTTCTGTTATTTTTTTGCGATTCCCAAGAAGGGGCGGCACGGAATGGGCTAATTTACACAGGAACCCCTACGCGTTGTATTTACCTGTTTGGTTCCACTGCAACACTTTGGCAGCAAAATCGCCCATAGCCGACCGCTTGTGAACTATCTGTGGGGCATTGGCCAAAGATCGCAGCGTAATTGCTGTGCGCGCTCCTGGCCTCTTGGAAGCTCGCCCACTTTTCGATCAGCGGTGGGCGGGTTTGGCCTTTGGGGCATGCTGGGGTGGCGTCAGCAGCGTGATCAGGTAGCCGACGAGTGCGGCGTTGGCCAGAATCAGCAGCAGCTTCCACCACGTGGGGTGGTGCAGGCTCTTGAGGATCTCCAACGGCAAAAAAGCCGCCGTCACGATGAGCGTGGTGTACTCGGCCCAGGTTTTTTCCAGCGTGAGGCCCGTGCCTTCGATGAAGTCCAGCGCGGCGTAAGCGAAGGTGAAAAGGCTCAACTGACGCAGGCGTGCGTCCGTCACCCAAGAAACGTTGTTGAGCAGTGTGTTGATGAAGGCGTTGCCGGGATCAAAACGCAGCACCTCAACCATGTGCATGGCCATGGAGTACAGGTCATGATGCAGTAGCCGCAACAGGCCAAAGCCCAGCGCAACAAAGAGCACGCCCTTGCAGAGCTTCAATATGCCGATGAGAACAAGTATGCGCGCCCGGTGCATCGTTGTTGCCCATGATACACAACCGCAGATTCCGTCCCACCCGCAGAAGCTGTTCTTCTCGCGTGATGCTCGCAAGAGGACTGAGCGGCCTGCGAGCACTCTGGCAGGAATGTTATAGTTGGAGTGCGAGCATCCTACGTGCGGAAGTGGTGAAATTGGCAGACACACCATCTTGAGGGGGTGGCGCCGCAAGGCATAGGGGTTCAAGTCCCCTCTTCCGCACCAACATTCTCGCCTTGGCTTTGGCAGAAATCGCCAGCCACATTCAAATTTTTCGCGCGCGGGTTGCCGTAGCATCCGCGTTGCATAGAAAGCAGCCTTTCGTGGTTATTTTTCTTACCATTGTGCATGTCATTGTTTGTCTGGTGTTGATTGGGGCCATCCTGTTGCAACAAGGCACCAGCGCGGATTTAGCCGGAGCTTTTGGCGGCCAGGGATCGCAGACGGCCTTTGGCCCGCGCGGCGCCTCCAACCTGCTGACCAAGGTAACAACTTGGGCTGCGGTGATCTTCATGCTCACTTCCATTGGACTCACCGTGTTGGTTGCGCGTGAGAGCACAGGCCATTCCGTGTTGCAGGGCATCAGCTCCAGCACCCCGGCGAAGAAGTAAGCGCAGCGCCTCCACGCGAGGCGCTGTTGCACGCTTTCCGCTCTTCATTCCCTTCCCGTGTGCGCTATGATCCATGAAGTCTTCCCTGTCGGCCCACTGCAATGCAATTGCAGCATTCTGGGCAATCCAGAAACGCACCGGGCCACGGTCGTCGATCCCGGCGATGACATCCAAACCATTTTAAAAATTCTCAATCAGCATCAACTGAGCGTGGAGCAGATCATCATCACGCACGCGCACATTGACCATGTCGGCGGAGCGGTTCGGCTGAAAAAAATTACCGGCGCGCCAATTTACATGAATCAGCTTGACCTGCCGCTGCTGGAAATGATGGATGTGCAGGCCGGATGGCTGGGCATTGCGCCGCCAGAGGTGCAGCCGCC
>DAHWKP010000055.1:0-2444 GCA_027343585.1 Acidobacteriaceae bacterium | reverse complement strand
GCCTGCGGCAGATGCTCCAGCACGGCTGCGCGCATTTGTTCTGCGGTCAGCACAGGCGTGATCTCGCATCCGGCGGGCGGTTGTAACTGTGTCGGCGCGCTGACGAGCCGAACCCGCGCACCGCGTTGCCGCGCAGCTTCTGCCAGGGCGTAGCCCATCTTGCCGCTGGAGCGGTTGCCCACGTAGCGCACCGGATCGATCGGCTCGCGCGTTCCACCCGCGGTGATCAGCACAGTCTCCTGCGCCATGTCCTGACGGCGATGCAAGGTGGCCACCACGGCGCGCGCAATCGTCTCCACCTCGGCCAATCGTCCGCTGCCGACCATGCCACAGGCCAGCGCTCCGCTCTCCGGCGGAATGATCTGCACGCCGCGCGCGGCGAGTGTGGCGAGGTTGGCCTGCGTGGCCGGATGCTCCCACATCTGTACATTCATGGCTGGGGCCACCAGCACCGGAGCAGGCGTGGCCAGATACAGCGTGGTTAAAAAATCATTGGCCAGGCCGTGGGCCATGCGCGCCAGCAAATCCGCCGTCGCCGGTGCAATCACCAGCGCGTCGCAGGACTGCGCTTCAGAGATGTGTTCAATGGAGGCGTCGGGGCTGGGGTGGTCTGCATCCTGCCACAGGCTGGTCAGCACGCGATGACCGGTGAGCGCGGCAAAGGTAAGCGGCTGCACAAACTGTTGTGCTGCCTCGGTCATCGTTACATGCACGTCGAGCGCCCGCTGTTGCAGCGCGCGCACCAGTTCCGCCGCTTTGTAGGCTGCGATGCCGCCGGAGACGCCAACGATCACCTTCATGCCAGCACGCCCTCTCTGCCCATGATTGTACCCGGCTGCGTGATCGCTTGCTGCGTGAAAGGCGCGAACAGCAGCACGCATCGGATCCGCTCACCAAATCCCGCTCTCCAAATCATGGATCCGAGTATTTCGGACCGAGTGTTCACGGTCGGGAAACAGCCGTGACCTCCCACTCAAGCCAAAGACCGGCTTGAATGGGGCACCAGAAACCTTGCGAACACTAACATCAAAGCGCTCTAGTTATGCAGAATCGGAGTGTAGCCTTCGGGAATCTCGATCGTCTTCTTGGTTGCATCTTCGCGAATCACATAGTCCACTTTGCCGGCCCGCATTTCATCCTGGGCCACCTTACAGGCTTTGGTGGAGCGGGAGCGCACCAGCGGACTAGCGCCGGATTGCAACTGACGCGCGCGGCGCGCAGCCACATGCACGGTGCGGTACTTGTTTTCTTCGTGGGGCGGGTTCTGTTCCATACAACTGCCTCCTAGTACGTGAATCGGCTCGAATATGGACTGGGATGAGATGTACTGATACGTTACGACGGAAAACCAAACGAAGCAAGCACAGGCCGCAGACGCGCAGCCACATTGGCCTGGCGGCAGCCATCAGCAATAGCGATCCAGCGCCGCAACTCTGCATCCGCCGTGTTGGCTGCATCCACTCCGCGCTGGCGCGCGCGTTCGGCCTGGACGATCGAGATCAACTCCTCCACCGCCTGGTCCAGCACATCGTTGATGACGATGTAGCGATACTCGCCGTAGCTGCCAATCTCATCGCGCGCCTTGGCCAGCCGCCGCAGCACGGTCTCCTCGCTCACGCCGCCTTCAGCGCGGCTGCGGTTGCGCAGGCGCATCTCCAAAATCTGCGGGTTGGGCGGAAGAATAAAAACGCTGATCGCTTCTGGCATTCTGTGCCGTACTTGCTCTGCGCCCTGCACGTCAATGTCGAGCAACACGTCCGAGCCGCGTGCCGCAGCCTCGGTCAGCGTGCTGCGCGGCGTGCCATAGCAGTTGCCGAAGACCTCGGCATGTTCCAGAAAGGCATCCTCGGCCAGCATGGCATCAAAACGCTCGCGGCTGGTGAAGTGGTACTCGCGCCCATCTTGTTCGGAGCCGCGCGGCGCGCGCGTCGTCCACGACACGGAAAACGATAGCCCATCGACCACCGAGCGCAACTGCCCGACGAGCGTGGACTTGCCCGAACCCGACGGCGCCGAAAGTATGAACAACAGCCCTGCCATGCGCAGGTGTCTCCTCATGCTGCGTTGCGATTGTGGATAGTGTTAGCTTACTCGATGTTCTGCACCTGTTCGCGGGCGCGTTCGATTTCCGTCTTCATGGCCAGGCCCAGCTCCGTAAGCCGCAGGGAGTTGCCGGCCACGCCGCCGGTTTTTGACAGCAGCGTGTTGGCCTCGCGGTTCATCTCTTGCAGCAGAAAGTCGAGCTTTTTGCCGGTATCGCCGCCGCTGCGCAGCAGCGCCAGAAAATGCTGCACGTGCGCGCGCAGGCGATCCATCTCCTCGGCCACATCGCTGCGGTCGGCCAGCAATGCGGCCTCCTGCACGATGCGGTCGTGGTCGAGCGGCCTTGCAAGCAGTTCGGCCATGCGCTGCTCCAGCCGCTGCCGATGCGACTGCACCATCTC
>DAHWKP010000040.1:0-18046 GCA_027343585.1 Acidobacteriaceae bacterium | reverse complement strand
GTCTTCCCCGGCGGCTTTGGCACGCTGGACGAAATGTTCGAGCTGCTCACGCTGGCGCAAACGCAAAAACTGGCCAAGCAGATGACGGTGGTCGTTTACGGCTCGGAGTATTGGAACAAGGTCATTAACATTGACGCGCTGGTGGACAAGGGCGCAATCTCTCCGGAGGATCGCAATCTCTTTCACTTTGCCGACACGCCGGAGCAAGCCTTCGCCATTTTGAAGGAGAATCTGAGCAAACATCACTTGGAGCCACACCAGCGTCCCGGCAGCAACGGCGACGACGACCTGACGTTGCGCCCTGAGATTGCAGGTACCCGGTAACGAGCGAGTATGCACGACCGAGCCCCGAGCGAGGCTTCCAGCTCCGGCGGGAAGCCCTACGCGGGACCTCTCTGTCGAAACCGACAAAGCTCGCGTAGATGGAAAATGCCGCAGCCTGCAAAGATGCAAACCATCGGCAGCACCGGATAGCGATACCGGGCCATTCCCGCTGCGCCGCCTGCAACCAAAATAAAGTAAAACGATGTCAGAAGGAGCAAGAGAAAAACGCTGCTCCTTCGCTGGCAGCGCAAGATGCCCACCAGGGCAAATCCATAATAGAAAAGTAAAAGCAAGGACAACAGCGCGGAAAACAAAATTACGAAAACATGGGCGCGCAGAATGGAACGCAAAAGTGTCCAGCGGGCAGGATTCGATGGATTCCACGCAATCGCCGTTACCGTCGAGAGCGGAGATTGCCCCAAAAACCACATGTAGTCCGTAATGCAAGGATGCAAAAGAACAACCAGCATCCCCATAAGATGGTCCTTCGCATACAAGAATTTATTGTCAAAAATAACGTGCAGCGCGGTGCGCTTTTGATATTGAAAAATTTGCGCCTGTGTCCAGTCCCGCTGTTCCGGGTGTACAGACAGGTATCCTTCCCTATCTTGCCAATGCAGCAACCCTAGCTCGTCATTGAACGAAACGTGTTGTTTTTGAGCGAGCACTTCCCCGGCATTGAAGTAATACAGATTCGTATCGGCGATGGAGGAAAAGCCCGAGTATCCCGTCTCCAGAAAATTGCGCACACGCCAAGCCCCAATCAGCACCACGCAAATTCCTAAAAATGCCGTCGCTCGCTGCAGTCGCAGCTTCCATGCAAATTGTCGCGGAAACACGACGAGAAACGCCGCCGCCAAAATGGGGAAGTAGTACGATGCGGGCCGAACATACACAGTGCCAACCAGCGTCAGCGCAGCCAGCAGCAACAACTTCCATGCAGGCTTTTTTTGATCCAGAATCATGCACAACAAGAAAACAAGGAGAAGTGTTGTGAACAGGCACTCCGTCAACAATTCGACGCTATAGAGAAGCGTGAGCGGCTCTACTGCGTAGAGATACGCGCCGATTATGGCAGCCTTGGCATTGCCGGATGTAAGTTTTCCGACAAGGAAAACAAGATAGACGCAGATTCCAGACAGCAGAATCTGGCAAAAATCCGACCAGAGTGGATGTCCTAGAGACAGGCCCGTCATCAGAAGAAAAATCGGGTATCCCGGCGTTCTTTGCAGTTCGGGCCCAGCGGATGTGGCGAAGGATCCGTGCAATAGGGCCGGCACGGTGGCCACGTATCCATGCGTGTCGGACGCATAGATTGGCTTGAGGCCAGAGATGTGGAGTGCGATCGAAAGCAAAAGAATCCGCAGCAACACCGCCAGAAAAACGGCCCCTGCTACGAACGATGTTTCCGTGTTGCATTTTGCGGTCTGCACTGGATAAGAATCCTCCACGATCTTTGAAGTCGCTTCGTTTCCGAACACAACAAATCTGAATTCGGATCGTGGCACTGGAGGAAACAGGGATCGATCCGGCTGAAAAAACGGTATACGAGTTCGAATGCACAAGCAAGACACGGTCAGATTCAATTTTGGGGAGGAAGTGGATTCCGAGCGGCGAACCGAACCGAACTGAACCGATCTCAATCACAAACCGACCCATTCCTGCTGCTGCCACGGAGAATCCAACGCAGACGACTGCCGATACGCAGCAACCCACACAGCGAGTGGGAGAGATTGCGTACAATCTTTCTGTTGGCATTTTGGAGTCCAGCATCTTAATAGGAGAGCATCCGTTTATGATTCGACGCCTTTCGTTTCTGTCTCTGCTTGTGATTCTGCTTGCTGCCACATCGTCGTGGCTGCGCGCAGACATTGTGATCCTGCGCAGCGGCACCAGTCATACGGGCAGCTTTGCTGCTCCCGCAGGCGGCATGATCGGCTTCACCGGCATCCACGGCGTGCAATATCAGTTCCCCGTGCGCGATGTGCAGACCATCGTCTTTACCGCCTCCAGTGACACGCTGACCTTGCGCAGCGGCCACTCCTACACGGGACATTTGAGTGGCATCTCCACCATTCAATTTTCCGATTCCGAGGGCATCCAGTATCAATTTCCCCTGAGTGATGTCACCTCGCTCGTGTTGAGCCAGGCTGCGCCGCAGTTACAAAATCTACCCGCCAAAGTGAAGCAAATTTCCGCCGGTACGCGGATTACCGTTCGCACCACAGAAAACATCGACTCCAAACATGCAACCCCCGGCCAGGTCTTCCGCGGAGAGATTCGCGTACCCGTGCTGGACGTCAATGGCAACGTTGCCATTCCGCAAGGCTCTCCGGCAGAGTTGCAGATCGTGCAAGATTCGAGCGGCGGCGTGGCCCATGCCTCGGACCTCACCTTGGCTATTGCCGGCGTTACCGTGCATGGAACGACGTATGACGTGGTCACCTCCGACGTGTATGAACAGGGCGGCGAGGGCATGGGAGCCAACAAGCGCACTGCGGGCTTCGTCGGCGGCGGTGCAGCGCTGGGCACGCTGATGGGAGCGCTCTTCGGTGGTGGCAAAGGCGCCTTGATTGGCGGCTTGGCCGGTACCGGAGCCGGCGCAGCGACCCAGGTGATGACGCGCGGCAGCGTCATCAACATTCCCGCGGAGTCTGTGATGACCTTCCGTTTGGAGCAGCCACTGGTCATTCGCCCACGCGCACACGCAGGGCAGTAGTGCCGCATCCGTGGACCACACTGCAAACAGAACCCCGTTCTCACGCACAGCGAGAGCGGGGTTCGCTTCTTTTCGCTCTATAATCGACTATGGCCCCGATGCGCCCAGCGACCGCCCAGCCTGCGGCGGCTTCGAATCTACTCGGAGAAAAATTCCAAACACTGCTGGCCACTGTGCGCGCCAATCGTCCTCAGGACGATCTGTCCATCATTGAAAAAGCCTACGAATTTTCCCTGCAACACCACGCGGGTCAGCAGCGCGCCAGCGGTGAACCCTACGTGCTGCATCCGCTGGAAGTGGCGCAGGTGCTGGCTGAAATTCGCTTGGACTCGACGGCCATTGCTGCCGGGTTGTTGCATGACGCAGTTGAAGACACCCCGGTCACCTCGCAGGAGATTGCCACGCTCTTTGGCGAGCAGGTGGCGCACATCGTCAACGGCGTCACCAAAATCGACAAAATCCAATTTGCCAACCGTGAAGACCGTCAGGCGGAAAATGTCCGCAAGATGCTGCTGGCCATGGTCACCGATGTGCGCGTGGTGCTGATCAAGCTGGCCGACCGCCTGCACAACATGCGAACCCTGCAACATCTGGCCGCGGATCGGCAGGAGTCCATTGCCCGCGAGACGCTGGAGATCTACGCACCGCTGGCCCACCGCCTGGGCATGGGCAAGGTGCGCGGTGAGTTGGAAGATCTGGCCTTCCGCTATGTGGATCCGATCGCCTATGAGCAAGTGCGCAGCGCGGTGGAGGCCCGTCGCGAGGCCGGCGAACAATTCCTGCGCGGCATCGAAGCCACGCTGCACGAAAAGCTGACCGAGCATGGCATTCAGGGCCGCGTGCAGTGGCGCATCAAGCGTTTGTACTCCATCTATCAAAAATTGCAGGATCAGCGCATCACTGTGGATCAGGTCTATGACCTGTTGGCCGTGCGTGTCATTACCAATAGTGTGCAGGATTGCTACGCCGTCTTCGGTCTGATTCACAGCCTGTGGCCGCCGGTGCCGGGGCGCATCAAAGACTTCATCGCCATGCCGCGTCCCAATTTGTATCAATCGCTGCACACCACGGTGATGGCCGAAGGCGGCCATCAATTTGAAGTGCAGATTCGCACCGAGGAGATGCACCGCACCGCCGAGGAAGGTATCGCCGCGCATTGGAAATACAAGGCTGGCGGCTCGCCTGTCAGCGCCAAGGATGAGCAGCGCCTGGCCTGGGTGCGCCAGATCGTTGAATGGCAACGGGAGATGACCGATCCGAATGAGTTCCTCTCCACGCTCAAGATCGATCTATATCCCGAAGAGGTTTACACCTTCACCCCCAAGGGCAAAGTGGTCGTACTACCCAAGGACGCCAGTCCGGTGGACTTCGCCTACGCCATTCACACCGAGGTGGGTAACACCTGCACCGGCGCCAAGGTGAACGGGCGCATGGTGCCGTTGAAAACCCGGCTGCGCAATGGCGATATTGTTGAGGTCAGCACGCAGAACGGGCACACGCCCAGCCGGGACTGGCTGAACTTTACCAAGAGCAGTCGCGCGCGCAACAAGATCAAACACTGGCTCAATGAGCACCAGCGCGAGCGCGCCATTGAAATTGGCCGCAAGCTGCTGGACCGCGAAGCGCGCAAATATAAAGTCGTACTCTCGAAGTTCGACGAGGCCGACTATCTGCGTGCTGCCGCTGAGTATGGCCTGGGCACGGTACACGATCTGCTGGCCGCCATTGGCTTTGGCAAATACTCCGCGCGCCAGACGCTCAACAAGCTCGCGCCCGGAACGACCACGCCCGCAGGCGGCGCGGAGGCCGCAGCCTCGCCAATGTCGGACGCCGTCAAGCGCGTTTACTTCAGCAAGGGTTCGGAGTCGCTTACGGTCGAGGGCCACGATGAATTGCTCGTCTACCGCGCGCGCTGCTGCAACCCGATTCGCGGCGAAGAGATCATCGGTTACGTGACGCGTGGCAAGGGCGTGGCCGTCCACGCGCGCAACTGCCCCAACGTGCAAAATCTGCTCTACGAGGCCGACCGCCGCATTTCCGTCGAGTGGGCGCGCATGCCCGAGACCGACGGCCAGGGCCACAACGCCACCTATCCGGTCAATCTCACCGTATACTGCGACGATCGCGCGGGCATGTTGAAGGAGCTGACCGCCGTCATCTCCGACGATGGCACCAACATTCGCGGCGTGGACACCAAGGCGGGCACTGGTGCCGAAGCGGTCGTGGAATTTATTGTGGACGCCTACGATGTGCGCCACTTAACGCGACTGGTCAGCGGCCTGCGCCGTCTGCCCGGTGTGCGCGACGTGCAGCGCCAGCAAAAGCTGTAGCGGGCCTGCTGCGCTTAATCTCCAGAAACGGCGGCGTGCGGTGTGGTCGCGTGCCCGCGCCAATGCTCCAGACGCAAGCGCAATTTCTCCCAGAAGAGATAGACCACCGGCGTGGTGAAGAGCGTCAATGCCTGCGAGACGATCAGTCCGCCGACAATGGCGATGCCGAGCGGCCTGCGCAGTTCCGAACCAACGCCGTGGCCCAGTGCCAGGGGCAGCCCGCCAAACAGGGCCGCCAGCGTGGTCATCATGATCGGGCGAAAGCGCAGCAGGCAGGCCTGATAGATCGCCTCATCGGGGCTCATGCCCTTGGTGCGCTCCGCATCCAACGCAAAGTCGATCATCAGAATTGCATTCTTTTTGACGATGCCAATCAGCAGAATGATGCCGATCAGCGCAATCACGCTGAACTCCACATGAAAGAGCAGCAGGGCCAGAATCGCGCCAATGCCCGCCGAGGGCAGCGTGGTCAAAATCGTAATCGGGTGGATGTAGCTCTCATACAAAATCCCCAGCACCACGTACACCGCCAACAGCGCGGCCAGAATCAAATACGGTTCGCTGGCCAGCGAGGTTTGAAAGGCCTGCGCCGTACCTTGAAAGCCGACGTGGATGCCGGACGGCACGTGCATCTCGGCCTCAGCGCGCGTGATGGCGTCGACGGCCTGGCCGAGCGAAACGCCCGGTGCCAGATTGAAGGAGAGCGTAATGGCCGGGAACTGCCCCTGGTGATTGACCTGTAGCGCCGTGCGCAGACTCTCAAAGTGCGCGATGGAACTCAGCGGCACCTCCGTCCCGGTGGTCGACTTCACGTAAATGTCGTGCAGCGCGTCGGGATTGCGTTGAAACTCCGGCGCCACCTCCAACACCACGTGGTACTGGTTCATCTGCGTGTCGATGGTGGAGACCTGGCGCTGACCGAAGGCGTCGTAGAGCGTGTTGTCGATGACTTGCGTTGTGATGCCCAGGCGCGAGGCCGTGTCGCGGTCGATGACCAGTTGCGTCTCCAGCCCTTGATTTTGCTGGTCGGTGGAGACATCGCGCAACTCGGGGAGCTGCATAAAGCGATGTTGCAGCCGTGGTGCCCAGGTCAGCAGCTCATGCAGGTCTTGGTCCTCCAAGGTGTACTGATATTGCGCATCGCTGATGCGTCCGCCCACGCTGACATCCTGCGCCGCCTGCATAAACAGGTTCGCGCCGGGGATGTGCAGCAGCTTGCCGCGCAGGCGATTGATGATTTGATCGGCGCTGGCGTGGCGCTCTCCCATTGGCTTCAGCGTGATGAACATGCGCCCGGTGTTCATGGTGTTGCCGCTGCCGCCAATAAAGCTGACCACGCTGAAGACGCCCGGATCCTTCATCACGATGCCCGTAAAGTCACGTTGCTTGATGCGCATGGCGTCAAAGGAAATATCCTGATCCGCGCGAATGACGCCCATAATGCGCCCGGTGTCCTGCTGCGGAAAAAATCCCTTGGGAATGATGATGAACAAATAGACGTTCACCACAAACGTCAGCAGCGTCACCACAAACATAAAAGTCTGATGCGCCAGCACCCAATGCAGCCCGCGGCGATACACACCCAGTGCGCGCTCAAAAAGCCATTCGCAGGTGTTGTACAGGCGGCCATGCGTGCGCTGGTGCTGGTCGCGCAAAAAGTGTGCGCTCATCATTGGCGTCGTCGTCAGCGAAACCACCAGCGAGACACTGATGGCCAGGCTCAGCGTTACGGCAAACTCCCGGAAGAGCCGACCCACAATGCCGCCCATCAGCAGAATGGGAATAAATACGGCCACCAGCGAAAGGCTCATCGAGACGACCGTAAAGCCGATCTCACGCGAGCCGCGCATGGCCGACTCAAAGGCTCCCATGCCCTCTTCGCGGTAGCGGGAGATATTTTCGATGACGACGATGGCATCATCCACCACAAAGCCGGTGGAGATGGTCAGCGCCATCAGCGAAAGATTGTCCAGCGTGTAGCCCAGCAGATACATCAGGCCAAAGGTGCCCAGCAGCGACAGTGGCACGGCAATGCTGGGAATCACGGTGGCCATCGGGTCGCGCAGAAAGAAGAAGACCACCAGCACCACCAGCACCACGGAGATCAGCAGCGTCATCTCGACATCATTGACGGCGGCGCGAATGGTCAGCGTTCGATCCATCACCGTGCTCAGACGGATGCTGGGCGGCACGCTGGCGGCCAGTTGCGGCATCGCGGCTTTGATCGCGTCCACGGTGCGGATGATGTTGGCTCCGGGAGCCTTGAAAACAACAACGAGAATCGCGGGGTTGCCGTTGGCCAGACCGGAGGTATGCACGTCTTCCACCGAGTCGACGACGTCGCCAATGTCGCGCAGGCGCACAGGGTCACCCGTGGCTGCGTTATAGGAAATGATGAGCGGCTGATACGCGGCCGCGCCGAAGATCTGATCGGTGTCACCAACGAACATTTGCTCGTGCGCATTTTTCAGCGAGCCTTTCGGCATGTTCACGTTGACTGTGCCGAGGGCCGTGCGCACCGCCTCCAACCCAATGCCATAGCTGCTCAGCGTGGTTGGATTGGCCTCAATGCGCACCGCTGGGTTCGAGCTGCCGCCCACGTAAACCTGGCCGACGCCATCAATCTGCGACAGCTTCTGCGCCAGTATCGAGTTGGCATAGTCGTAGATGCGCGGCTTGGTCAGCACATCGCTGGTCATGGCCAGGATGAAGATGGGCGCATCCGCCGGGTTGTATTTGCGATAGGTTGGATTGCCGGGCAGATTGCTGGGCAACTCTCCGCGCGCTGCGTTGATGGCCGCCTGCACGTCGCGCGCTGCGGCGTCGATGTTGCGGCTCAGATCAAATTGCAGCGTGATGGAACTGCCGCCCAGTGTGCTGACGCTGGTCATCTGCGTCACACCGGCGATGCGACCAAACTCCCGCTCCAGCGGTGTGGCCACGGCACTGGCCATCACCTCTGGGCTGGCTCCGGGCAGCGACGCGCCGATGCCGATGGTGGGAAACTCCACCTCTGGCATCGGAGCAACCGGCAACAAATAGTAGGCCAGAACGCCGGAGAGCATCAGGGCCAGCGTCAGCAGCGAAGTTCCAACGGGTCTGCGAATAAAGGGCGCGGAGAGATGCATCGGCTACTCCACGGCAAGCGGCTGCGCGCTGGCCAGCGCGTGCGGCTGCTGCTTTTGGAAGCGCTGCGCCAGCCTGTCAAAGAACAGGTAGACGACCGGCGTGGTGTAGAGCGTCAAAACCTGCGAGAAGATAAGACCGCCGACGATGGTGATGCCGAGCGGTCGGCGCAGCTCCGACCCCGTGCCCGTGCCGAGGGCTAGCGGCAAGCCGCCCAGCAGTGCGGCCATGGTCGTCATCATGATGGGGCGAAAACGCAGCAGGCAGGCCTGATAAATCGACTCCTCCGGTGTGTGGCCTTCGGTGCGCTCGGCCTCCAGCGCAAAGTCGATCATCATAATCGCATTCTTCTTCACAATGCCAATGAGCAAGATGATGCCGATCAGGCCGATCACATCCAAATCCATGTGGAAGATTTGCAGCGCCAGCAACGCGCCCACGCCTGCCGAGGGCAGCGTGGAGAGAATCGTCAGCGGATGAATGTAGCTCTCATACAAAACGCCCAACACGATGTAGACCGTGACGATGGCCGCCAGAATCAAGAGCGGCTCATTCGAGAGCGAAGCCAAAAAGGATGCCGCCGTGCCTTGAAAGGCTCCATCGATCGAAGCGGGCATGTGCAGGCTGGCCTTCACTTGGTTGATGGCCTCGACCGCTTGGCCGAGCGACGCGCCCGGCGCAAGGTTGAAGGAGAGCGTGACGACCGGGAACTGCCCTTGGTGGTTGATCGCCAGCGAGGTGCGCCGTTGCTCGTAATGCGTAAATTCACTTAGAGGAACCTGCTGGCCGCTGGCAGACTTTACATACAGATTGCTCAGGTCGGCGGGGTTCTTCTGATACTCGGGCGCAACTTCCAACACGACGTGATACTGGTTCAACTGCGTGAAAATCGTCGAGACCAGCCGCTGGCCGAAGGCATCGTAGAGCGTGTTGTCGATGTCCGAGGGGTCAATGCCAAGGCGCGAGGCCGTATCGCGGTCAATCACCAGCATGGCTTCCAGGCCATCGTTCTGCTGGTCGGTGGCCACATCGCGCAACTGCGGCAGGGCTTGCAATTTGTCCACAAAGCGCGGTGCCCAATTGGCCAGCTCCGCTGCGTTGGCGTCTTCCAGCGTGTACTGATATTGCGTGCGGCTCACGCGGTCTTCCACCGTCAGGTCTTGCAGCGGCTGCAAGAAGAGCTGAATGCCCGGCACGGCGTTCACCTTCGGCTGCAAGCGGCGAATGATCTCCAGCGCCGTCGATTTGCGTTGATCGTGCGGCTTCAGATTGATCTGAATGCGTCCGCTGTTCAACTCCATGTTGGTGCCATCCACGCCGATAAAGGAAGACAGGCTCTCCACATCGGGGTCTTGCAGCACGACGCGGGCCAGCGCGCGCTGCCGCTCGGCCATGGCGGCAAAAGAGATCGTTTGCGGCGCTTCGGAGATGCCCAGAATTACACCGGTATCCTGTGGTGGAAAGAATCCTTTGGGCACGTAGACATACATCACCAGCGTGAGCACCAGCGTGGCCAGCGTGACCAGCAGCGTGGCTGTGCGATAGCGCAGCACCCAGCGCAGCGATTTGCCATACTGCGCAATCACCCAGGTGTAGAAGCGCTCTGTGAAGTGATAGAAGCGGCTCTGTTCGTGCTCCGGCTTGTGGCGCAGCAGGCGCGAGCACATCATCGGCGTCAGCGTCAGCGAGATGAAGGCTGAGACCAAAATCGTCACTGCCAACGTGACGGCAAACTCGCGGAAGAGTCGGCCCACCACATCGCCCATAAAGAGCAGCGGGATCAACACGGCGATCAGCGAGATGGTCAGCGAGACGATGGTGAAGCCGATCTGCGATGCGCCCTTCAACGCCGCCTGCATGGGTGTTTCGCCCGCCTCTAAATATCGCGCGATGTTTTCAATCATCACGATGGCGTCATCCACCACAAAGCCGGTGGAGATGGTCAGCGCCATCAGCGAAAGATTGTCCAGCGTGTAGCCCAGCAGATACATCACGCAAAAGGTGCCAACAATCGACAGCGGCACGGCCACGCTGGGAATCACCGTCGCGGCCAGATTGCGCAAGAATAGAAAGATCACCATCACCACCAGCGCGATGGTGAGCATCATTTCAAATTGCACGTCGTGGACGGAGGCGCGAATCGTCTCCGTGCGGTCGGTGAGCACAACCAGGTGCACGCTGGTGGGCAGGCTGGCCTGCAACTGCGGCAGCACCTTGCGGATGCGATCCACCACCGTGATGATGTTGGCGCCCGGTTGGCGCTGCACATTCAAAATCACGGCGGGCGCATCATTCATCCACGCCGATTCTTCAGAGTTCTCTGGGCCGTTAATCGCCGCCGCCACGTCGGACAGTCGCACGGGCGAGCCATTGCGATAGGCGATGACCACCGGATCATATTGCTGCGCCGAGGTCAGCTGATCGTTGTCATTGATGGTGAAGGATTGCAGGCGTCCGTTCAGGTTGCCCTTGGCCTGGTTGACGTTGGTCGCGGCCAGCGCCGTGCGCAGATCCTCCAGGCTCAGGTCATAGGAGGCCAGCGCCATCGGGTTGGCCTGCACGCGCACGGCAGGCTTTTCGCCACCCGCAATCGAAACCAGGCCCACGCCGGAGAGTTGCGAAATCTTCTGTGCCAGCATGGTGTCGGCCAGGTCTTCGACCGTGCTCAGCGGCAGCGTGTTGGAGGTGAGCGCCAGCGTAAGAATGGGGAAGTCCGCCGGGTTCACCTTGCTGTAAATCGGCGGGTTGGGCAGGTCGACGGGCAGATAGGTTCCTGCGGCGTTGATGGCCGCCTGCACCTCCTGCTCGGCCACGTCGATGTTCTCGTTTAGATCAAATTGCAGCGTGATGACCGATCCGGTAAAGGAGCTGATCGAGGTCATCTGATTCAGGCCGGGCATCTGGCCGAACTGGCGCTCCAGCGGCGCAGTCACGGAGCTGGCCATCACATCGGGACTCGCTCCGGGATAAAACGTGGTGACCTGAATTGTGGGGTAGTCGACCTCGGGCAGCGCCGAGACCGGCAACTGCGTGTAGGCGATCAGGCCCGCCAGAAAAATGGCGGCCATCAGCAGCGTCGTGGCAACAGGCCGCTCGATGAAGATGCGCGATGGACTCACAGCGTAGTTCCCTGCGCCTTCATTTTGTAGGCATCGGCATCGCTGGCGACGCTGGCGACGACATTGCTGCCATTGCGCAGTTTTTCTGCGCCATCAATGACGACCTTTTCGCCGGGCGCAACGCCCTTGTCGACCACCAGAATCGAGCCTTCGGTCAGCGCCACATGCACTGGCTGCATTTTGGCGGTATTGTCCGGCTGCACGGTAAAGACGAAATCGCCGTCCGGGCCGTGTTGCAAGGCGGCGGCAGGCATCACGGTGGCGTTGGGCAACTGGTCAATCACCAGACGCACGTTGACGAATTGATCCGGGAACAGGCTCTCATTTTCGTTCGGGAAGATGGCTTTAAACTTGGCCGTTCCCGTTGTTGGATCGATCTCATTGTCCACGGTGAGTAGCTTGCCTGTGGCCAAATGCTGTTGCGAAGAGCGGTCATACGCATCGACCATCAACCCTGCGCGGCTGCGCATCCGGGGCAGCACCTTGGGCAAGTCATCCTCGGGCAATGTGAAGTCCACCGCGATGGGCCGCATCTGCGTGATGATGAGCATTCCCGTGGTCGCCGTCGATTGCACAATGTTGCCGGGATCCACCAAGCGCAAGCCCACGCGGCCATCAATCGGGGACCGGATGTAGCAGTAATCCAAGTTGACCTGCGCGGTGGCGATGGCGGCTTGGTCGGTCTCGACCGTGCCCACATACTGGCCGTAGAGCGCCTGCTCCGCGTCGAGTTGTTCTTTGGAGTACACACCCTCCTGATACAGGCCCTGATAGCGGGCCAGCTCAACCTTGTAATCATCGAGCAGCGCCTGATCGCGCACAAGCTGACCCTTGGCTTGGTCCAGCGCAGCCTTGTATGGAGCCGGGTCAATGACGATCAGCAGATCGCCCTTGTGTACATCCTGGCCCTCGCGAAAATTCACCTGCAAAATCTGCCCGGTCACGCGTGTGTTGATCGTGTCTGTGTAATAGGCGGTCACCGTGCCCAGTCCATCCAGATACACGGGCACTGTGCGGCGTGCCACCACGGCGGCCTGCACCGGGACCTTCATATATGCGGCCATACGGGCGGCACGCGCGGCGGCCTGCTTGTCCTTTTCACTGCGTGCGGTGGCAATGCGCCAAATCGCTCCGGCGACTGCGGCGACAATCAGCAGCGCCACCAGCGCCCGCACCCAGCCATGCGGCTTCGGATCGGGATCCCACGGCGCGCCCCCTCCTGCGGCTGGGCCATCGGAGTGCCGTTGCGAATCCGGAGCGGAACCCGGTTGGGGGTATGTGGGCGTGGGAATCTCTGTGCTGGGCATGATGGTCGCTTGTATTTGTCCTATTGCAGATTTTTTCTGGCCGACTTGCCGAGGCAGGACGTAGACTCCGCCCCTACACAAGACGCATTCCGGGGCAGAAAAGTTTCCGCGCCCCGCGCTACGACACGGGCCAAGACAGTCCGCTGGCCCGCTCCCAGTATAGAAACGGATTCGTTGGCTGGGGAAAGTATTTCCAGCCCGGCGCAGGCGCACGCCGCAAATTGGGAATTCCACCGCCATACTTCGCTGGAGACAAACGTGTTGTACCATGAGTCAATCCTGCGCTGGATCGCCGGGGACGCACGCTGTCCGTACCGGCAGCGCTTCGCCGCGCGCAGCTGCGAAGGAAATCCACTCGATTTCTCCAACCACTCCAACGATGGACGCGATGAGCCTTCCGAAAGCCGACGCACAATCGAACGCAGTGAGCGCGCCTGTGCTTTGCGTCGATCTGGACGGAACCCTGGTCAAGAGCGACACACTTTCGGATTCGCTCTGCACACTGGCGCATCAAGCGCCCCGACGCTTTGTGCAGGCCCCTTTCTGGCTGTTGCGGGGACGCGCGCACTTCAAAGCGAAATTGGCAGAGCAGGCCCTGCCCGATCCCGCGCACCTGCCGTATAACGCAGCGGTGCTGCTCTACCTGCGCCAACAAGCCGCCGCCGGACGCACCCTGGTGCTGGCCACGGGCGCCGATCATCGCTTGGCCGAGCGCGTGGCCCAGCACACGGGCCTCTTCCAATCGATATTGGCCAGTGATGGCACCACCAACCTGACGGGCAAGAAAAAATTGCTCCAGCTCGAGGAACGCTTCGGTCCACAGGGCTTCGACTACATCGGTAACAGTCACGCCGACGTTCCGCTGTTACGCGCAGCCGCCACGGCGCTGTTGGCCAATCCCGCCCGTGGATTGCGGCAGCGCATTCATGGGCTGCGCCGCCGTGAAAACCCTGCTGCACCCCGGCCGCAGGTTTTTCTGGACCGTGCGCCCCGCATCCGCACGCTGATGCGCACCTTGCGTGTGCATCAGTGGGCAAAAAATGCGCTGCTATTTTTGCCGCTGCTGCTGGCGCACAAGCTGCGCGGCCCGGCCTTCGCAGTGGAACTGATGGCCTTTCTCTGCTTCTGCGGCGTGGCCTCGGCCACCTACATTCTGAACGACCTGTTGGACATCGAAGCCGACCGCCAGCACCCACGCAAACGCACGCGCCCTTTCGCCGCAGGCGACCTGCGCATTCCCACCGGAGCTGTGCTGGGCCTGGCGCTGGCCGCCGCCGTCACGCTCTCGCTGCACGCTTTGCCGCCAGCCTTCACCCTCTGGCTGGCGATCTATGGAGTCAGCACGCTGGCCTACTCGCTGCGGCTCAAGCGTCGCGTCCTCATCGATGTGTTGCTGCTCTCGGCGCTCTACACGTTGCGCATTCTGGCCGGAGCCGCCGCCGTGCGTGTGCCCGTTTCGCCGTGGATGGCCGCCTTTTCCATCTTCTTCTTCTTCAGCTTGGCGCTGGTCAAGCGCTTCAGCGAGCTGGAAAATCTGCGCCTGCGCGGAGCCATCCCCGCCAACGGACGCGGCTACCGCGTGCAGGATCTGGAGCAGTTGCGCAGCTTTGGCACCGCCAGCGCCTATGCCTCCATCCTGATCTTCGCCCTCTACATCAACAATCCAGAGATCGGATATTTGTATCGGCATCCGCACCGGCTCTGGCTCATGACGCCCGTGCTGCTCTGGTGGTTGAGCCGTATCTGGCTGAAGGCCTCGCGCGCGGAGATGGAAGAAGATCCTGTGATTTTTGCGTTGACCGACCGCGCCAGCCTGCTGGCCGGGCTGATGATGGCCGCCATTGCCATCTTCGCCGCTCGGTAGAGGCCAGCGCCCGCCATTCCGGCAGGGGCCGCAATGGAATATCCTAAGACTATGTACATCTCCGTAGCCGAGCTGGAACGCGCTCCACTTCCTTTCGACCAGCCCATCGCGCCGGGCCAGATTGATTTTGGCCTGGAGCTGCACGCATTGCTCTCGCTGCATACCGCCGGCCTGGCCGAGGTGCTGCATGAGCATCGCGGCCCCGGGCAGGTCGTCGCCGACATTCGCCTGCGTGCCCGCTATCAGGCCGAAGTCGAAGTGCTCTGCGCCCGCTGTCTGGAGCCGGTGCGTGTCGCGCTCGACCAGAGTTTTGACCTGCTCTTCCGGCCCATTGGCGTCGATGCCATCGGCGACGAGCGCTCCATCTCGCCTTCCGAGACCGAAATCGGATACTATGAGAAGGACGGCCTGCTGCTGGAGGACGTGCTGCGGGAGCAGGTGCTTCTTTCGCTCCCGGCCCGGACTTTATGCTCGGAGTCCTGCAAGGGACTTTGCGTACACTGCGGCTGCAACCGAAATACGGAGGCCTGCGGCTGCGAAGCCATGCCAGCCGATCCGCGCTGGTCTGCGCTGCGTGCAGTGCAAGACCAAATGCGCAGCCCGGACAAACCGTAACGTTGCCGCGCCGTACAAGTTTTCTGAAGAAAAGGAATTTGCCATGCCGAATCCAAAGCGCCGCCACTCCAAGGCGCGCACCGCAAAACGCCGCGCACATGATGCGCTGACCGCCACCGGTTCCGGTGAGTGCCCCAGCTGCCATGAGCGCAAGCTGCCCCATCGCGCCTGTCCCAAGTGCGGCACCTACAAAGGCCGCGCCGTCCTGGATGTGAAGGAACCCAGCTAACCCGCCCGTGTCCATGCGGATCGATATCGCGCTCGACGCCATGGGATCCGACAAATCTCCGGAGCCGGAGATTCGCGGAGCCGTATTGGCGGCACGCCACCTGCCGGTGCAGGTGCATCTGATTGGCCCGGAGACACGCCTGCGCAAGATGCTGGCCCAGCACATGCGCAGCACCCACAACCGCCATCTGCCCATTAAGATCGTTCACGCCAGTGAGTGGATTTCCATGGAGGATAAAGCGGCGGCGGCCGTGCGTTCCAAGCGCGACTCCACCATGCGCGTGGGCCTGAAGATGGTGCGCGAGGGCCGCGTCGCTGGCTTTGTCACCGCAGGCAACACCGGCGCAGCCATGGCCACGGCCAAGATGGTGCTGGGAACGCTGCCCGGCGTGGACCGTCCCGCGCTGGCCGCCGTGCTGCCCACCGTCGCAGGCCGCCCGTCGGTTCTGCTGGATGTGGGCGCCAACGTCGATTGCAAAGCGCAGCATCTGGTGCAATTCGCCATGATGGGTTCCCTGTATGCCCAGCATGTGCTCAAAATTGAACAACCCCGCGTCGGCCTGCTCTCCATTGGCGAGGAAGAGACCAAAGGCAATGACCTGACGCGCGAGACCTTTCCCCTGCTGCGCCAGTTGCCGCTCAACTTTATTGGCAATGTTGAAGGCCGCGACATCTACAACGGCCATGCGGACGTGATCGTCTGCGATGGCTTCATCGGCAATGTCGCGCTAAAAACATCCGAAGGCATTGTGAAGCTGGTGCGCGAGTCGTTGCGCGAATCTCTCGGGGCCACGCTCAGCTCCCAGGTCGGCGCGCTGCTGGCACGCAAGGCATTTCTTAATTTCAAAAAACGTTTGGACTACTCCGAATACGGCGGAGCGCCGCTCTTGGGCCTGCGCGGGGTTTGCATCGTCGGCCACGGTTCGTCCAATGATCGCGCGATCCTGAACGGCATCCGCGTGGCCGCAGAGTTTGCCCAGACCGGACTCAACGCCCAATTGGAGCACGAGTTCACCCTGCACCCGCCGGCTCTGGCGGCGCATACGGGCCTGCCCGTACAGTAAGTCCCCACACGACCATGAACAAAAAAATCGCATTCCTCTTTCCCGGTCAAGGCTCGCAATCCGTGGGCATGGGCCGCGACTTTTACGACAACTTCCCGACCGCGCGCAGGGTCTTCGATGAGGCCGATGCCGCCCTGGGCTTTCCCATCTCCAAGCTCTGCTTCGATGGCCCCGAGGAGCAACTGAAGCTGACCGAGAACACGCAGCCCGCGATTCTTACCGTCAGCTTTGCCGCCGCCGTGCTGCTGCACGAACGCGGCATCGATGCGCACTCCGTCGCTGGACACTCGCTCGGAGAATACGCCGCGCATGCCGTGGCCGGAACCTTCAGTTTTACCGATGCGGTGCGCACGGTTCGCAATCGTGGCCGCTATATGCAGGATGCCGTTCCCGCCGGACAAGGCGCGATGGCCGCCATTCTTGGCCTGCCCGCTGGGCAAATCACCGCAGCCTGCGCCGAGGCCGCTGCAGCAACCGGCAGCGTCGTCGCACCCGCCAATTTCAACGCGCCCGAACAAACGGTTATCTCGGGCAGCGTGGCTGGCGTGGAAGCTGCGGGCACGCGCTGCAAAGAGCGCGGAGCCAAGCGCGTTGTCCTGTTGCCCGTCAGCGCACCCTTCCACTGCGCGCTGATGCAGCCCGCGCAAGACCGCCTTGCTGCTGACCTGAAACAAATCCACTTCCACGCGCCGCAGTTTCCCGTGGTTTGCAATGTCGATGCAGCCCAGGTCACAGCGGGCGAGGCCGCCCGCGACACGCTCATTCGTCAGGTGACCGGTGCCGTGCGTTGGGTGGAGTGCATCCAGTGGCTCATCGCCCAGGGCGTTACGCATTTTGTGGAGGTCGGGCCGGGCAAGGTGCTCTGCGGCCTGATGCGCCAGATCGATCGCAATCAGATTTGCCTGAACGTAGAAGACTCCGCCAGTTTGCAAAAAACCTTGGAAGCTCTAAAGAGCTAAGCGCTACAGCGCAATCATCACCTCTGCGCCAGAGAGCGTGAGCGCGTAGGCATCGGTCTTGGCTCCCGGCGGATCGGTAGCCTCGCCAGTGGCCAAGTCGAAGGTCCACTGATGCCACGGGCAAACCACCTTGCCGCCTTCGATCGTTCCCTCGGCCAGCGGCCCGCCGCGATGCGGGCAGACGTTGTTCAGCGCCAGCGGCTTGCCGCCGATGGTGGCCACGCACACGGTGTGCTCGCCCACAGAAAACTCTTTGGCCTGGCCTTCGGCGGGCAACTCCGCCACGGCGCACAAACGAACCAGCTCGCTCATCAATCCATCCTCACATCTGGCGCAGGATGGCTCGGCATTTCTGCGATCCATCCCTGCGCCCTCTCTTTACCTTGTCACT
>DAHWKP010000033.1:0-3107 GCA_027343585.1 Acidobacteriaceae bacterium | reverse complement strand
TTTTTCACGCAGACGCACAATGCGCGTCATGTCCACCTTGAAAACGGTGTGTACGTGCGCGTTGGTGTGCTTGGACTCCACCATGCGCTTGGCGATGATGGCGCGCATCTTGGTCATCGGCACCAGCCCGCCCGGCAGCGGAGCAGCCGGAGCAGCCGGAGCCGGTGCAGCGGTCCGTGCCGCCGCAGGTGCGGCGGGAACGGATGTGCCCTTGCTGTGCTGGTCGAGATAGCCGAGCGCGTCTTCCTTGGTGACGCGTCCGCCCGAGCCAGTGCCGGGAATCTGCGTCAGGTCTAAGCTATTCTCCCGCGCGATGCGGCGCACCAGCGGCGAAGAGCGCACACGCTCAGAAGAGTGTGCAGCCGTCGAGGCCGCAACAGGCGCCGGTGCAGGCGCAGCCGGTTGGCTGGCTGCCGGGGCCGCCGGGGCAGGAGCCTTTGCGGCTGGGGCCGGAGCGGCAGCTCCCGCTGCGCCGCCAATGACGGCCACAACGGTGTTGATCTGCACGGTCGCACCCTCAGCGGCTTTGATCTCCGTTAGCACGCCTGCGGCAGGCGCAGGAATTTCTGCATCGACCTTGTCGGTGGAGATCTCAAACAGCGGCTCATCGCGCTGGACGGTCTCGCCCACCTTCTTCAGCCACTTGGTAATGGTTCCCTCGAAGATGGACTCACCCATCTGCGGCATCACGACGTTGGTGGCAGCAGTGGCGGCAGCAGGCGCACTGGCGGCTGGTGCTACAGTTGGAGCCGCAGCAGGTGCAGCCGGAGCCGTTTTGTTGGGCGCGGCAGCCGTAGCGGCTTTGGCTGCTGGGGCCGCAGGCTTGGCCGCTGCACTGCCAGCCTCGCCAATGACGGCCACAACGGTGTTGATCTGCACGGTCGCGCCTTCCGCAGCTTTGATCTCGGTGAGCACGCCCGCAGCGGGCGAGGGAATCTCCGCATCGACCTTGTCGGTGGAGATTTCAAACAGCGGCTCATCGCGCTGGACGGTTTCGCCCACCTTCTTCAGCCACTTGGTAATGGTTCCCTCGAAGATGGATTCGCCCATCTGCGGCATCACGACATCTGTTGGCATGAAAATTCTTCTCCGGGTTCGTTCAAATTCCGTTGCGCGCTGCTTCCGCGATTGGACATCCTGGTCCATCGTTTTCCACGCAGAAAGGCACCAAACCTCACATTCTATATGACGGAAGCATCTGTGCGCGATGCCGCCGCGTCCTGGGCAGGCAGCAGCAACTCCAGCGACTCCAACCAGAGAATCTGGCGGCCAAAGATGCGGCCAAAGTGGCGGGCAACGGCGTGGCGCGCCTCCTCCAGGGTGGGCATGGCTGCGCGGCTTTCGTCGATCTCCTGCTCCAGACTAGTGACGGCGCGATCTGCGATGCCGCACGGCACGATCAGGTCAAAGTCGCGCAAGTCGGCGGTGATGTTCCACGCAAAGCCGTGCGTGGTGACACCCTGCGAGATGTGCACGCCGATGGCCGCGATTTTTTTCTCGGCTACGGAGCCGCCGGCCAGCGTCCAGACGCCGGTGCGTCCAGCGATGCGCTGCGTCATCACGCCATATTCGCCGCAGGCGCGGATCAGCACCTCTTCCAGGCGGCGGACATATTCCACTGCGCCCAGGTGCGGCCCGCTCTGGTTGGGAAAGCCGCTGCGCAGGTCCAGAATGGGATAGCCGACGATCTGCCCCGGCCCGTGGTAGGTTACGTCTCCGCCGCGGTTCACCTCATGCAGCGTGACGCCGCGCCGCGCCAGTTCCTCATCGGAGACAAGAATGTTGGAGCGTTGCGCATTGCGTCCCAGCGTCAGCACCGGCGGATGCTCGACCAGAAACAGCACGTCCCCAATGCGCTGCTGTTTGCGCAGGGCGGCCAGCCGCTGCTGCCAGCCGAGCGCCTCAGCGTAGTCCATTCTTCCGGCATGGAAAAGGTGCAGCAGCATCAGAGTCGTTCGCGAAATTTTTCCATCGAAATTCCAGCATCGCGTACAAAAAAGCCCGACGTTTGCCGGGCTTTTTCGGTGGACATCCCACGTCTTAAATGTTGATGGCCATGCCCTCGACGCTGCCGAATCCATCCAGCATCGCCTCGGCCAGCGTGGGGTGCGCGTGGATGGTGAACATCATCTCCTCCAGCGTCGCTTCCAATTCAATGGCCGTCACACCTTCTGCGATCAGTTCCGTAGCCTGCGGTCCGATGATGTGCACGCCGAGAATCTCGCCGTATTTTGCATCGGCAACGATCTTCACAAAGCCGTCATGCGAGTCCACAATCGAAGCCTTGGAGTTGGCCGTGAAGGGGAACTTGCCTACCTTGACGTTGTGGCCCTTTTCCTTGGCTGCGGCTTCGGTCAGCCCGACGCTGCCAATCTGCGGCTCGCAATAGGTGCAGGCCGGGATGCGCTCGCGCCGCACGGGCCGCGCATATTTGTTGGCCAGCCGCGCCGCAACGACCATGCCGCACATCGCGCCCACATGCGCCAGTTGTGGCAGTCCGGCCACAATGTCGCCAATGGCGTATACGCCCGGCTCCGCCGTTTCCATCCATTCATTCACCTGGATGAATCCGCGCTCCGGCTTGATCTTTGTTTTCTCCAGGCCAACATTTTCCGTGCGCGGCGCGCGGCCCACGGCCACCAGTACCTTTTCGGCTTCCTTCACGTTCGCCTTGCCGTCGGAGCCGGTAAAGGTGACCTTGACGCCATCCTTGGTGCGCTCCACCTTGTCCACCTTCGCGCCGGTGTGCACGTCGATGCCGCGCTTGCGGAAGAGCCGTTGCAGCTCTTTGCTGACGTCCTCATCTTCATTCGGCACCATGCGCGGCAGATACTCCACCACGGTGATCTCAGCGCCAAAGGTCTTAAAGATGGAGGCAAATTCCACGCCCACCGCGCCCGCGCCGATCACCACCAGCGACTTGGGCACGGCGCTCAGCGTCAGAATCTCCATGTTCGTCAGAATGCGGTCATCGGCCTTCAGGTTCGGCAACATGCGCGCGTCCGAGCCGGTGGCGAGGATCACGTTCTTGGCCTGCACCGTACTGCGCGCGCCGCCTGCGGCCTGCACCTCCACGGTGTGCACGCCGTTCTTGGCCGCGCCAGTCA
>DAHWKP010000022.1:0-19620 GCA_027343585.1 Acidobacteriaceae bacterium | reverse complement strand
TGGCTGCGCAACTTGCATCGTTCGCAGCCAAATGTCTGGCAAGCATGGCAGTTGCCCAGCGTGCAAAACATTCCCGGCGGCGAACGTGGTGCCAGCATTCTTTATGGTCGGGAACTCTTCCACGACACACCGGCTCTGGCTTCGGCTTACGTGGGGGGAAAACTTGCGTGTAGCAACTGCCACATCGCGGATGGCGTCGCACCGTATGCTGCGCCGCTGGTGGGCACATCCCAGACCTTTCCAAAATTCAGCAAGCGCGCCGGGCACACCATCACGTTGCAAGACAGAATCGAAGAGTGTTTTGTGCGCAGCGAAAATGGGCGACCGCTCCCCTACGATAGCCGGGAGATGCGTGCGCTGGTGGATTACATTGGCTGGCTCTCCGAACCCAGGCCGCAATATCTTCCCTTTGTTGGGCGCGGTCTGGTCGTGTTGCCCAAGCTGACGCCGGATCCAGCACGCGGCGCACAAATCTACGCCACGCAATGCGCAGGCTGCCATGGCAGCAACGGAGCGGGCGGGCGTCCGCTCTTTCCGCCACTCTGGGGGCCCGACGCATTTAACGACGGCGCAGGCATGAACCGCATTGCCAAGATGGCTGCCTTTGTGCAGGCCAACATGCCGCAGAATCGCAAGGGGGCTTTGACTGCGCAGGAGGCCTACGACGTGGCCGCCTACATTCACGCGCAGCCACGCCCAGCCTTCAATCCCGCTTACAGCCAGTATTGATTAAAACGTCAGCGACACCTGCGCGGTATACATGCGCGGCGGAATGTAGTGCGTCCCGCTGAAGGTGGACAAAAAGTTGTACATCGCCACCTTGTTGGTAAAGTTGGTGGCCGTCAGGCGTGCGTTGATCTGGACGCGGCGTGCGCGCAGCAGATTGTCCCAACCGGCGGTCGCGTCGAAGATGGTTCGCGGCAGCACGCGCGGCGGGTTCTTGTCGTTATTCTCCGTGCCTGCGGCGGGAATGTAGAGCAGGCCGGATTGCAACTGCGCGGGCAGACAGCTTGTCAACGGCGCGCTGAGCGTGGCGCGCACGCCGTTGCAGCTCAGCTCGGCCTGCTGCTGCTGGTCTGGCGTCAGATACGTCAAATCCACTGGCTGCGTGGGGCTGACTCCAAACGGAGCATTGCCGGCCACTAGTCCGCTCTCATACGTCCAGTCAAACCCAGCCCACGGCCCGCGCGCGCGCGGTTGATACTGCAAGTGCGTTGTTTGCTGAAAGGCTTGATCGTGGTCAATGCGGAAGGGCAGCGTGGAGGTTTCCAGGCTGGGATCGTTGAAGATGATGCCGCCCACCTCCGGGCCAAAAAATCGGGAACGCGCATGGCCCAGCACGGAGTAGGCGCTGAGTCCATGATTCTTCGGCATGGTGATGGTCACCGCAGCGCCGTCAATCTTGGACTTGAGCCATTGAATCGGGAAGGTTAGCGGCGTGTTCAGAATGACGTCAAAGTCGTAATCGCGCTTGGTGAACTTCCAGAAATATTGCGCATCAATGACCACATACCGGCCAAAGCCTTGCTCAATGCCGGTGTTGAACTGGTTGCGCGAAGCGGGCACCAGCGGACTCTGCCCGTAGGCACCCAGGTTATTGGCCAGGCCGCCGTTGCCGGTGTAGCTGGAGAGAATGAGATTCTCGTTATACGGCGTGGGCATCAGGCGCGCATAGCCCAGGCGCAGCTTGGTTCCGGTTTTGGCCACGCTGTAGGTGCCGCCGACGCGCGGCTCCAGCATGTAGCGGCTGGTCAGGCCGTTGTAGTTATCCCCACGCAAACCCAGCAGCAGCGATAGGCTCTTCAGATTGATCGTGTCTTCGGCGTAGAGCGCCTCTTCCTTAATGACGGTGTGCCCTTGAAAGTGAAAGGAAGCCCCATTGCGGGTCAGGTCATATTGCAGCAGCCCCGGCTGAAAGTTCGGATTGGCCGTGTATCCCGCCGCTGCGCATTGGTTCGGATTGGTGTACGCATCCCCAGTCACCGGGCCGCCATTCGCAGTCAAACAAACAGGATTGAAAGCCGGACTGGTGATGCCGAACTGAAATTCTTCATTCAGAAATGTTTGATAAATGTCGGTGCCAATCTTCACATTGTTCACGCCCTTGGTGTAGGCGTAATCGACCTTGAAGCCAAGATTGCGCAACATGCGATCTTGCTGCATCGTCGCTGGCTGGTCGGCAAACTTGTTGCCGCTGGGGTAGTAGTGCACATTGTCTTGCCGCAGGTAGGGGTTCACCGTCAGCAGAGAATTCGAACCGAACAAATGCGCCCAAAATGGCGATACATCGTAGGTGAAAATCTCCGAGCGCTGATCCTGCCCGGCAGCCTGTTGATCGTATTGGTTGGGATTCTGAAACCAAGAGCGGGCCAGAATCAGATTCGTGTGCAGCGTGTCCTGTATGCGCGGGTTGTAATCGACGCGATCAAAAAAGTTTTCATTGTTGCCGTGCGCGTGCATCACTTTGTACTCCGGTGCATCGAGAAATCTGCCGGAGTTGACGCCATCGAACGAGGTAAAGTTGCCCGAGTGTTGCGTGCCGCGCGCGTAATCGCTGTTGAAAGTTGTCGTTCCAAAGGAGCCGTAGGCCAGGGAAGCATTGCCCTCGCCGTGCGGATTGCCCAGGCCGGAGCGGGTCGTCGTCACCGCGACGATGCTGGCCTTATCGCCATACTCCGGCGGAATGACTCCGTCGATCACCTGTAAGGACTGAATATCATTCGCAGAAATTTCATTGGAAAAAATACGGCTCTGCTGGTCAGAGATAGGCTGGCCGTCCACGCTGAAGGTTGTGTCCGAGTGTTCGCCGAGCGGATGAAACATTCCGTCGGAGTCGGCGGCAATGCCGGGGCTGGCCATGGTGATGGCCGAGCTGAGGCCAGAGTTGGTCGAGTCCTGCGGCAGCTTGGCGATCAGCGAGCGATCAATATCCGTATGCGCTGCCGGGTTGGAGTAGAGCAGATCATTGCTGTCGCCGTTGACCTCCACCGTGGTGTTGGAGTTGGCCAGTTGCAGCGTAATCTCCTGCGTAATGGGCAGCGGCGAGTTGATGTCCTCGTCAAAAGAGTAGGGCGCGAAACCATCCTGCGTTACGTTGATGTGATAGTGGCTCGCGGGTAGATTGCTGAAGCTGAACTGGCCTTGCGCGTCGGTTGTCGCCGTCTTCACGTAGCCAGAGACAAAGTCGTGGATCGTTGCCGTCGCTCCGGGAATCACCGCTCCGGTGGGGTCTTTCACAATGCCATCCACGGCACCGGCCACGCCGAGCGACTGCGCTCGCGCCGCCGCGCCCATCCAAAGCAAACTACACAAAACTGCAAGGAACCCTTTGCGGACAATGCCGCGCCCATACACCATGAAGCTCTCCTTCGATCAAGAAAAGAATGGAAACAATCACGCCACTGCGCCAGAAAAATTCTTCTGCCATGCGCTGGGGTGCAATTGCGAGATCGGAGACTTACGCTGCGGGAGCGGGCGGTGGACGGATGGAAAGGTCGAAGCTCCACAAGCGGTGATAGCGATGGAGCGGAGTGGGCACAATGGAGGCAGTGACCGCTTGCGTTACGGTTTGCGCTGCGTGGCTGGCAGTCGGCATGGCCGGGTGCAGCGCGATGCAGATGGGGCAGTGGTCGGGGCCGCTCTGCGTGCCGGGCGCGTGGAAGTGGCAAGCCTGGACCGACGCAGCCAGCAGCACAACGCCAACGCACACCAAGGCGCAGCCGCGCAGCAAAATGCGCAGCCAACCGGAGTGTTTCGCCCAGAATTTGCTTGAAAATTGCATCCAATCGCCTAGCTTGATCCTAGCACGCAGCCCGGCTACAGCTCGTGGCGAGAGCGCGCCGGAACGGCGTGCAGCCCTGGCTCCATCGGTATCGCGCTCTGTGCCGCGCCTGCGGCCTGCACGCCGTTGCGCGTGGAGTTTTTTACCGCATACATGGCGGTATCGGCGGCACGAATCACCTCATGCAGGCTGCGGCCATCCTCGGGCGCGCAGGCCACGCCAAAGCTGGCCCCCAGGCGCACCGCCAAGCCAGATTCGGCCAGAAAGCTGGTCTTCTGGATCATTTCCAGCAGCAACCGGGCCGTGTTCATGCAAGACTCTTTGCCCATATTTGGCAGGAGCACAACAAACTCATCGCCGCCGTAGCGGAAGGCCGAACAGAGCGGGCCAATGTTGTTGCGGATCAGCGTGGCCACCTCCGCCAGCAGCTTGCTGCCGTGCAGATGGCCATGCGTGTCGTTCACCTCTTTGAAGTGGTCGAGGTCGAGAAAGATCAATCCGACGGGCTGGTGTTTTTTTGCGCTGCGCTCCAGCGCCGAATCCAACATGGCGTACATGTGCCGCGCGTTGTACAGGCCGGTGCAATCATCGGTGATGGTCAGCCGCTGCACCTGTTCGAGCACGCGAGCATTTTGTATTGCAATGGCGGCGTAGTCGCAGAGCGCTTGCAGCAAAAAAATCTGCTGGGGCCGCAGCTCTTCCATCTTGCAATTCACCAGTTGGATCACTCCCTGTGTGCGGCCACGCGCGCGCAGCGGCAGACAGACGACGCTCTCTGCCGGGCGCTTGCCATTGTTCGCGGCGTCGGCATCGGCCAGATAGCGCGCATCCTGCTGGGGATTGTTGAGAATCAGCGGTTCGCCATGCTGCGCCACCCATCCGACAATGCCCTCGCCGACGGGAATGCGCTTGTGCTCCAGCGCCTCCTCGGCTCCAGCAGCATAGACAAGCTGTTGCGCCTCTTCGTCGAGCGTTAACAGCGACCAGTTCTCCGGCAAAAACGCCTGCGACATTTGCTGCAAGATGCTGCGCAACACCTGGTCTAGATCCAGCGACGAGGTCAGCGTGCGCGCCACCTCATGCAGCACTTGCAGCTCACGGTGCTGTTGCTGGTGAGGATCGGGAAATTGAATGTGTTTGGTCACTCAAGCCTGCTTGCGCCCATACGCCAAAGCCTGCGCGTTAGCCTACTGTATCGCAGACCGGAATCCTGCGCTATCGGGGCCAAGCTGCCCTGGAAAATTTTTTCGCGGAAACGTCCCAGCGTGGAAAGCCTTCCCTATCCGCCGATGTGAACCATGCTGCGCGATGGCTTCAAAAAGCCCGGCTCGCCAATGTGGTGCCGCTCCTCTTTGTGCGCCACCACGCGCTGGATGGTCGCCACCAGATCCGCATCACTGCCACCCCGGCGCAGCACGCCATACAGATCGTGGTCGGTTTGAGAGAACAGACAGGTGCGAATTTTTCCGTCTGAGGTGAGCCGCACGCGGCTGCAATGGCCGCAAAACGGATGCGAGACCGGAGCGATGATGCCAATCTCGCCTAGGCCATCGTCAAAGGTATAGCGCCGCGCCGTCTCACTCAACGCCTGCGGTGGCAACGGCACCACGGGCCGAAAGGTGTTCAGCGCAGTAAGAATTTCTTCCATGCGCACCACCACCTCGGGCGACCAGCGGCGATCTTCCTCCAACGGCATGAACTCAATAAAACGCACCACCACGCCTTCCTCGCGCGAGAACTTGGCAAAGGGAACGATCTGATCCTCATTGAAGCCGCGCAGCAGCACGCAGTTGACCTTCACCGGCTCCAGCCCCGCGCGCTGGGCGGCGCGGATGCCCGCCAGTACGCGGTCATATCCGTCTTCAATTCGGGTGATGCACGCAAACTTGGCGCGATCGACGGCATCCATGCTGACCGTGATGCGATGCAGGCCCGCGTCCTTGAGCGGCTGGGCCAGCTCGGACAGCAAATGCCCATTGGTCGTCAGCGCAATATCCAGCGCGTGGCCCGCGCCAGCGGCCAGCGGCTGGCCCTCGGCAGCAAAGGCCGTGCGATAGGTTGCCAGCTCACGGATCATCTCTGTCAATCCACTGCGCAGCAGTGGCTCGCCGCCGGTCAGGCGAATTTTTTCAATGCCCAGCGCCACAAAGGCGCGCGTCAGGCGCAGGTAGTCCGGGATGGGAAGCTCCGCATACTGTGCGCCCTGTTCGCCAGTGCGGCAATAGACACATTTGTAGTTGCAGCGGTCGGTGACGGAGATGCGCAGGTCGGTAATTGCGCGGCCAAAGCGGTCGCGCAAGCGCGTGGCCTGCTGCGATTCTGACTGGGGAAGGATGCTGGAGGATGGCGAAATGGAAGGCTGCGTTGCTGTCATCTCCATCCGCCCTTGAACCCTGTTGCCGGGGTGCCTGATGGATGCCCGGACAATTTTGGTGGAGCTAAGCGGGATCGAACCGCTGACCTCCTCGTTGCGAACGAGGCGCTCTCCCAGCTGAGCTATAGCCCCACTTCGGCTGGTAGTTGTAGTGTATCAGTTAGGCTGGAGCCGAGAAAGTTTCGGCTTGGAAATTTCCTCGGCATCTTGCTCAAGCGAAAGGACACACTGCCATGCCTTTGCCCCGGCGCTCTCACGCATCCCTCCTGTTAGCCGCCACACTGGTACTCACCAGCGGCCCTGCGCACGCAGGCAAAAAGCACGAGCCACTTACAGCCGACTTCTCCGTGCAGCAGACGTGGAAGATTGGCGGTACAGGCTGGTGGGATTATCTGACCACGGACCCGAACGCGCATCTGCTTTACATTGGCCGTGCCAATCGCGTGCAGGTGGTGGACACGCAGACCGGCAAGCTGGTGCATGAGATCTCCGGCATGCAAGGGGTGCATGGTGTTGCGCTGGATCCCAAAGGCAAGCTGGGCTACATCAGCGACGGCGCGGCCAACAGGGTGCTCGTTTTTGATCGCACCACGTTTCAAGTGACGGCCAGCATCGCTTCCGGTGGAAAAAATCCCGACGCAATTTTGTTCGAGCCAACCACACGGCGCGTCCTCACCTTCAACGGGCGCAGCCGTTCCTTCACGGCCATCGATACAGCCAAAAATGCCGTGCTGAAAACTGTCCTGCTGCCCGGCAAGCCGGAGTTTGCCCAAGCCGACAACGAAGGTCACATTTACGTCAACATTGAAGATCGCAATTTTCTGGTGCGCATCGATGCCGCCACCTTGGCGGTGACGGCCATCTGGCCCATCGCGCCCTGCGATTCCCCGACGGGACTGGCCCTGGACCGGCAAGACCATCGGCTCTTTTCGGTTTGTGAGGACAACTGGATGGTCGTCACCAACACGGACAACGGCCACAACGTGGCCACGGTGCCCATCGGGGCCAACCCGGATGGCGTGCGCTATGATGCGGCGCGGCACTTGGTCTTCGTCTCGAATGGCGAGGGGACCCTGAGCATCATTGAACAAAAATCTCCCAACAAATATGGGACGCTGCAAACACTCGACACACAGGATGGCGCGCGCACGCTGGCCCTCGATGGCAAAACGGGCAAAGTATATTTGGCGACAGCCTCCTTTGGCCCGCCGCCGGAACCGACGCTGCAAGACCCCTCACCGCGTCCCGCTTTGTTGCCAGACAGCTTTGTGGTGCTGGTCGTTGCCAGCCCAGAGCCGCCGACTACGGCGCAACCCAACCCGAAAAAGTAGGCAGGCTTCCATGCAGATGTTTCAAGGCAAAACCGTTCTCATCACCGGCGCCAGCGCTGGCATTGGCGAGGCCTGCGCGCTGCGCTTTGCTGCCGAAGGCGCACGCCTGCTGCTGGCCGCGCGGCGCGAAGACCGTCTGCGTTCGCTGCAAAGCCGCCTGCAATCGGCTGGAGCCAAAGAGGTGGCCGCGCTCACTCTGGATGTGCGCGATCCGCAGCAGGTGCAGCAGGCCATCGACGGCCTGCCCGCGCCTTGGCAGGCCATCGACATTCTGCTGAACAATGCCGGGCTGAGCCGCGGCTTGGACAAAGTACATGAGGGCAACATTGTCGATTGGGAGGAGATGATCGACACCAACGTCAAAGGATTGCTCTACGTGACACGCGCCGTGGTGCCCGGCATGGTGGCGCGGGGCCACGGCCATGTGGTCAACATTGGTTCGACCGCTGGGCGCGTCACGTATCCCGGCGGGGCGGTCTACTGCGCTACCAAGGCCGCTGAAAATCGCATCAATGAGGGCCTGCGCATGGATCTGCTGGGCACGCCGGTGCGCGTCACCTCGGTCGATCCCGGCATGGTGGAGACCGAATTCAGCCGCGTGCGCTTCCACGGCGATGAGCGCCGCGCCGCCGCAGTGTATGCAGGCATGACGCCGCTGACCGCCGCAGATGTGGCCGAAGCCGTCCTATGGGCTACCTCCCGTCCAGCCCATGTCAACGTGGCGGAGATTCTGCTGACTGGCATCGATCAGGCCAACTCGATCCTGGTACACCGGCAATCTTCGGCGAAAGACGACAAGCGCTAAAAGAAACTTTTCCTCGGTTCCAATTCTGCATCTCGCTGATACTGCATGAAATCCGCACGGTCTCTACTCCAACCTCTCGGCCAAAAGACGACTTTTTGCTGGCCAACGCATCTAAACTTGGCAGGAAGGAAAGCGCGCCGGGCGACTGGGCGCTGTCTTCCTGAACCGAGCATTGCGGCAGCAGGTTGGAAATAGACCAGCAATGCCGGGGAGGTACCACACCATGCAGTGGATCCGACTTGCTCTCGCGTTCATGGTTGATCTGTTCTTTGGTTGCCACCATTCCCATCTGTCGCGGCCCTTCACCCTTGAGGACCGCTCCTACAAAATTTGCCTCGACTGCGGACAGGAGATGCCCTATTCCGTGGAAGCCATGCGGCTGCTGCGTCCGTGGGAGGTGCTGCGCGAGGCCCGCGCTCGCCGCACCGCCACCTTGCCAGCCCCTGCACAGGCCAATCTGGCAACAGACTTGGGAACCTTGCCCGTGGGCAAGCCTGCCTCTGGCTGGAAGGCTGTGGCCTAGGACGAACCAGCGCCTGAGTCATTCTGAAGGTCAAAACCAAGAAGTATCCAGACAGGGAAAGTGGGGTTGGTTCTTTCCTTCCCTTCTGGATGCTTCCCGTTCGACTTGCCTGCGGCTTGCACGGGAAGTATGAAACTAATCCATGTCCAAAACCGTATCATCCTACAATGATCGTCTCGCTCGAATCCCTGGTGAAGGTTTATGCTGGCAAGCCGCCGGTTACGGCCGTGGGCGGCATTGACCTGCGTGTGCCGCAAGGCGGCATCTTTGGCCTGCTCGGCCCGAACGGAGCCGGCAAGACAACCACAATCAGCATCTGCACCACGCGCGTGCTGCCCACCTCGGGCCAAGTGCGCATCGCGGATGTGGATGTGGTGCGGCATCCCTCGTTGGCAAGGCGCAATATCGGTGTAGTGCCGCAATACAACACGCTCGACCGGTCGCTGACCGTCTTTGAGAATCTTTTCTACCATTGCCGCTACTTTGGCATGAGCACGCAGGCCGCGCGCGAGCGTTCGCAAAAATTGCTGGAGCAATTCCGCTTGAGTGAACGCGCCCAGGCGCGCCCCTTTGCGCTCTCTGGCGGTCTGGCCCAGCGCTTGTTGATCGCACGCGCCATTGCCCACCACCCCGCCGTGTTGTTTTTGGATGAACCCAGCGCCGGACTGGATCCGCAGAGCCGCATCGCCATGTGGGAGGCCGTACGCGGCCTGCGCGATGAGGGCATCACCGTGCTGCTGACCACGCACTACATGGAAGAGGCCGACGCGCTCTGCGACCGCGTGGCCATCATCGACCACGGAAAAATTCTGGTCGAAGACACGCCAGAAAACCTGAAACGCAGCCTGGGTGCCAAGACCATCTATGTGTTGGACTTGAACCGCAACGAGGGCATCGACGCCCTGGCCACGAGCGTGCGCGCACTGCCCGGCATCGGCAGCGTGGAGGCAACACCCACAGGCCTGCGCGTCTATGCACAAAGCGCCGACGGACTGCTGCCCGTGCTGGTGCAGACGACACAGCACCACGGTCTGCGCGATATTTCTATTCAAGAGCCAACGCTCGAAACCGTCTTCATCCACCTGACCGGGAGGGACCTGCGTGAGTAGCACGACCGTATTGGCACCAACCGCCGCACCCCAGCCCAGCCACACGCCTGCGCTTCAGCTCTACGCACTGGCCTTTCTTGGACTCATGCAGCGCGACCTGCGCGTGCTACGTCGCGAACTGGGCGCATTCGTGGTGCGCATTGTTATGCAGCCGCTGTTGTTTCTCTTCGTGTTTACCTACGTCTATCCACGCATTGGCCAGAGCTTTGGTGGCCCCTCCTCTGGCAGCGGTGGCGGCAGCTTTGCCACCATCCTTTTACCGGGACTGATGGCCATGGCCATCATGTTTAGCGGCATCGCCGCCGTGGCGCTGCCGCTGACCACGGAGTTTGGCATTACGCGCGAGATTGACGACCGCGTTCTGTGCCCGTTACCGGTAGCCGCCGTGGCCATGGAAAAAATCTTTTTTAGCGCGCTGCAAAGCATTCTCTCTGCGCTGCTGATTTTTCCACTCGCCTACTACATTCCCGCAACTCCGGTGCATGTGGCCATCGCCAGCGTGTGGATGCTGGCGCTTATTCTGGTGCTGTCGGGCCTGCTTTCGGGTGCGCTGGGGCTGACCATTGGCACCTCGGTGCAGCCGCACCAGATCGGCCTTATCTTCTCTATTGTCGTGATTCCCATTACGTTTCTGGGCTGCGTCTACTACCCCTGGGCGCTGCTCTACCACGTGCGCTGGTTGCAATATCTGGTGCTGCTCAATCCCATTGTCTACATGAGCGAAGGCCTGCGCGCGGCGTTGACGCCCTCCCTGCCACACATGCCCATGGCGCTGATTCTGGGTGCCTTGGTTTTCTGGCTGGCGCTGCTCGGTTGGGTGGGAACGCGCGGATTCTTGCGCCGGGTGATTGGCTAAAAGCGTCTTCGGTTTTACTTCGCCTTTCGATGCGAACAGCAACAGGCTTTGCTCTTGTTTCCATCCAAGTGCAAAAGGTCTATCGAATTTTTATCAAATCATTTAGTATGTGCGACGTATGCCTTTGCGCTCTCCAGTAACGCCCAGTTTGCAAGAGTTTCTCCATCTGACGCGGCGTCATGACCTGATTCCCGTGGTCAAACCGCTGACGGCAGACCTGGAAACGCCTGTCTCCGCATTCCTGCGTGTAGCCGCCGCAGAGCCGGAGGCATTTCTGCTGGAATCCGTCGAAGGCGGCGAGAGCGTGGGTCGCTATACCTTTATCGGCATTCAGCCGTACAAGAAAATTTTTGCCCATGGCCATCGCATCACCACGCATGTTGGCCGCAAAGTGGAGCGCAGCGAAGGCGACATCTTTGAACTGCTACGCGACTCGCTCGCCGGCCACGCACCAGCACGCCTGCCCGGCCTGCCGCCGTTCTCCGCCGGGGCCGTCGGCTTTTTTTCCTACGACGCAATCCGCCTGATTGAGAGCCTGCCCAACCACGCCAAGGATGAGCTGGGCATGCCCGACGCTTGCCTGCTCTTCTTTGACACCGTGCTGGCCTTTGACCATGTAAAGAAGCAAATTCTTCTGGTGGCTACGGCGGACCTGCAACGCAAAAAGCCGCGCGCAGCCTATACCGACGCGCTGCGTCGCATTCAAGCCATGGAGCGCAAGCTGGCCCGCCAGTTGCCGCGCACCAAGAGCCGCGCCGTTCCGGGCAAGCTGAATCTGCGCCCGCGCACAGCCAAGAAGGATTATCTGGCCGGAGTGCGCCGCGTGCAGCAATACATCAAGGCCGGCGACATCTTCCAGGCCGTGCTCTCGCAGCGCTTTGATGTGACGCCCGGCGTTGATCCGTTCTCCATCTATCGCGCACTGCGCATCGTCAACCCGTCGCCCTATATGTACTTCCTGCGCTTTGGATTGAAGAAACCCGGCGACACGCACATCGCAGGTTCTTCGCCCGAACTGCTGGTGCGCGTACATGACCGCAGCGTGGAGTATAGGCCCATCGCGGGCACACGTCCGCGTGGCGAAGATGTCGAAGCAGATCGCCGCATGGAGGCGGAGTTGCGCGCCGATGAAAAAGAGGTCGCCGAGCATGTGATGCTGGTCGACCTGGGCCGCAACGATGTGGGCCGCGTCAGTGAGTATGGCTCCGTACAACTGCGCGACCTGATGTTTGTGGAGCGCTACTCGCACGTGATGCACATGGTCAGCGCCATCGAAGGCAAGCTGCGCGCCGATCTGACGGCCGTCGATGCCTTCCGCGCCTGCTTCCCCGCCGGAACCCTGACGGGCGCGCCCAAGGTGCGGGCCATGGAGATTCTGGATGAGCTGGAGCCAGCACGGCGCGGCATCTACGGAGGCTGCATCTTCTACGCTGACTTCTCTGGCAACCTGGACTCCTGCATCGCCATTCGCACGCTGCTGGTGCGCGGCAAACAGGGGCATATTCAAGCCGGAGCGGGCATTGTGGCCGACTCCATTCCAGAAAATGAGTACGAGGAATCGGTCAACAAGGCCAAGGCCGTTGTGCGCGCCATTGAACGCGCCCGCCAAGGCTAGTTGCAACAGGCCCATGCTTTGTCCCCAAACCACAACGCACCGCATTCCGCGCCGCGCTACACTAAGAGCACGCCATGATCTTCGTTCTTGATAACTACGATTCTTTTACCTATAACTTGGTGCAATATCTGGGAGAGTTAGGTGCGGAGGTCGTAGTGCGCCGCAACGATGCTCTGACAGTAAAGGAAGTTGAAGCATTGGCGCCCGCGCGCATTCTGCTCTCGCCCGGCCCCTGCACACCGCAGGAGGCGGGCATCAGTATTCCGCTGATCCGGCACTTCGCCGGCAAGCTTCCGATCTTGGGCGTCTGCCTGGGGCATCAGGCAATAGGAGCGGCCTTTGGCGGCCACATCGCGCGCGCGCCCAAGCTGATGCACGGCAAAACCAGCGCTGTTGAGCATGACAGCCGCACCATCTTTCGCGGCATTCCCAGCCCGATGATCTGCACGCGCTACCACTCACTTATCGTCAGCGAGGACGGCCTGCCCGAAGATTTGGAGATCAGCGCCCGCGCCGACGGCCTCATCATGGGCCTGCGCCACCGCAAATATCCGATTGAAGGCGTACAGTTCCACCCGGAGAGCGTGCTGACACAAAATGGCAAGCGCATGATCGCCAACTTTTTGAAATTGGAGTAGCCATGCGCGCGGATCTGCGACGATGGGTTCTGCTGGTGCTGGCCGCGTTCCTTCCATGCAGCTTCGCCTGTACGCAACAAACTTCGCCCACCACGCTGGGTACCATTGAAGATTTTTCTCCCACGCAGAAACTGCAAATCTCCGGCAATATGGCCCTGCACGGCTCAACGCTGCTGCTGGGCAATGGCAGCGCCATCACCGCCGGAGCGGCAACGCTGCACATCGCGCGTCCCCAAGGTGGGCAACTGAATCTGTGCCCCACGACGCAGGTGCATCTCACACAAGCCGTCACCACGTCCGCCAGCGCGCAGGCATCTGCGCTGCTGATCGCGCTCGACCACGGCGCGCTTGAAGACCGCGGCGCACCCGGCGCAGCACCCGATGTCATTCTGACGCCAGATCTACGCATCACCTCCGATGCGGCGAGTGTGGCCATCAGCATTCGCGTCAACCGCGCAGGGGACACCTGCGTGGACAACGGCCATGACGCAGAAAAGTCGGCAACAAAAAACGCCGCCGCCATTACTGTGCAGGAGTTGCTGGGCGAAGGCGTCTATCGCGTGCGTCCGGGCCAGCGAGTTTTATTGGAGCGCGGCAGCGTCGAGTCCGTGGTGGACAATGAACCGGAGCCATGCGGTTGCCCTTCGATCCCCATTGCCAGCGCAGGCGTGACCAGCACGAAGAATCCTGCGCAGCCGGGCCAAACCGTGGCTGCCAACGACTTTCCCTTGGCGCAGAGCGAGGGCTTGGCACCCACGCCTGCACCCTCCGCGCCGGAGCCGGGCACGGGGCAGACACACATGCAGATCGCCTCCACGCTCAGCTACAGCGGCACAACCAACCGCGTCAGCTCCCCGGCAACAGAACCCGCAGCGCCCGTGAGCAAGCCACAAAGCAACGCTACACCTGCATCCGCCTCAGCCAGCGCGCCTGCATCTGCGGTGACGGCTCAGGCAGCCCCCGCGCAGCAGCAATCCAAACACTCCGGCGGACTGCTGCACCATATCGGACATTTCTTCAAAAAAATATTTGGCAAGGGATAAGTACGCAGCGCTGACGAGCGTACCGGCTCCGCAAATTCCGAAGCTACTGGCCGTCGTTTTGCCGCCAGGCAAAATCGGCCTTAGGAGAACGCAGCGAGAAGGTCAGCGTCACTCCGATGGTGGTATCTTGCAGCCGGATGCTGCGATTGCCGTACGCTGTGAACTCCACGTGCCGGGCAGTGGGAATGTCGAGCGTGGCCGTGAAGCCATTGTCCTCTGCGTTGCTGTTAGCGGCCTGCACGGCGATTTTCTTATCCTTGCGTTCCGCGTCTGTATAGACCTTTTGATTGCCAACCGGCAACTGCTCATACACATCGCCGATCAGATTGACGTGTTGGCCAATGCCTTGCAGCAGACCACTTTGAAAGTAAACCAGCGTGCCCAGCGTGTCATAGTTGCGCTCCACGCGCCGGTTCACCAGATCGCTGGTGTCGCCAATGCCTAACTGAAGGTCGAAGGTGGAGCGGCGCACCGTCGTCTCATCATCGTTCATCACCACATAGGTGACGCGCCCCGTACCCAATCCGTACTGCGCATCGCCCGTGGGTGCGTTTACAGCCGGGGTCAAGGTTTCATCCAGCCATTTGTAATGCAGCTCCGCGTGCGTAGCCAGCGTGGTGTCGCCGATTTCGTTGGCATGCGCCGAGAGCGGCTTGTTCAACTCCACACCGTTTTTGTAGGTGTACGCCAGGCGATAGAAGTAATACGGCACACTCACGTCCGCACTAAAAATGTGATTGAAGCGCCAGGAAATTGCTGGCTGCATAAAGCCTGCCCAGCCCAGTTGCTGGTCATGCAATCCACTCGTGAGCATCGAAGCGTTGAAGCCACGCTGCGGCAGCTCCGGGCCTTCGAGCGCAAGAAAATCCTCGGCCAGCGGCTCGTCCGCCGCATCGGCGGCATCGGTCATGTCGGGAGCCGGTGCAGGCGATGCCAGCACCATCGCAGCCGCGTGCGCCGACTGTGCGCTTGGGGCCGAGATGCAGCCCGCTGCCAGCAGACAGGCCGTCGCCAGCCAACTCGTGGAGTGTTCCAAGCTTGGGATGATTCTTTTCGCGCGCACCGTTCAAGCCTTTGTAGCGGTTGTTGCCGAGGGCAGTGGCAGTTTCTGGATGGCCTGCGCCATGGCCGCATCGCGCCCGGTCACGCCGCCGGCATCGTGCGAAACCAGCGCCACGCGCACGCGGTTGTAGCGCAGGTCGAGATCCGGATGGTGACCTTCTTTTTCTGCCAGCAAGGCTAGTTGCGTGACGAAGGCAAAGGCCTGCACAAAGTCGGCAAAAGAAAAATCACAGACCAGCGCCCCGGCCTCTAACCGCCAGCCGGGCAGGCTGCGCAGCGCCTCTTCAATCTGCAACGGATTCAAAACTGCCATCTCTCGCTTGCCTCCCGATCTCTGCTATTTTTTCCGTTGGCTGGCGCGGCGTTGGCGTGCCCACTCCGGCTTGTTGATCTGTCGCGCGCGACCCAGGGCCAGCGCATCGGCAGGCACATCGTCTGTGATGCAAGATCCGGCAGCCACATACGCTCCATTGGCCAGCGTAACCGGAGCCACCAGGGTCGAATCGCTGCCAACAAAAACGCCGTCGCCAATTTTTGTCGTGTGCTTATGCACGCCGTCATAGTTGCAGGTGATGACGCCCGCGCCCAAGTTGCAGCCTGCGCCAATCTCAGCGTTGCCAATGTAGCTCAGATGATTGGCCTTCGAGCCAGCGCCGATCACAGAACTTTTCGTCTCCACAAAGTTGCCGATGTGCGCGGCCTTGCCGATCCTGCTTTCTGGACGCAGATGCGCGTATGGCCCCAACAGCGCGCCATCCTCCACCGTGGCGCGGTCCAGCACGCAGCCATTGCGCACCAGCACGCCTTCGCCCAGCGTGGAGTCTTGAATCACGGAGTAGGAGCGAATGCGGCAGCCTGAACCGATGCGCGTTGCACCCAGCAATTGCACAAATGGCTCCAGCACCGTGTCGGCACCCACTTCGACGCTGGCATCAATCACGCAGGTCTCGGGTCGGAAGATGGTCACGCCCTGCGCCATCAGCCGTTCAGCCGTGGCGTGGCGCATCGTGGCGTCCAGCTGCATCATCTCGGCAATGGTGTTTGCGCCCAGCACCTGATTGGCATCCTCTGCGGCCAGGGCCACCACGCGCTCACCAGCCTCGCGCAGAATCGCCGCCATGTCCGTCAGGTAATACTCGCCGTGCGCGTTGCCGGTGGTCAGCTTGGAAATCTGCGCAAAGAGCGGCTGCGTGCGAAAGGCATAGATGCCCGAGTTGATCTCGCGCTCCTGCTGCTGCGTCGCGCTCAGCGCCTTCTGCTCCACGATCGCCTGCACCTCCGCGCCGCCGGGCGTCGTGCGCAGCACGCGGCCATAGCCAAAGGGATTCTCGGGCAGTGCGGTCAAAATCGTCATGGCGGCTTTTTGTTGCAGATGAAAATCGCGCAGCCGCGTGATCGTCTCCGACGTGATCAGCGGCACGTCACCAGAGAGCACCAGCAGATCGTCAAAGCCCTGCACTGCCTGCGCCAAACATTGCACGGCGTGGCCGGTACCGCGCTGCTCTGCCTGCAAAACGAAGTTCACACCCGTGTGCGCCAAGGCCTGCTGCACCAGCTCCGCCTGGTGGCCGACGATGACAAAAATCTCCTGCGGCGCAGCCACGTGCAGCGCGGCGTCAATCACGTGCAGCAAGAGTGGCTTGCCCGCCACAACGTGCAGCACCTTGGGCCGCTGAGAGCGCAACCGCGTGCCCTTGCCCGCGGCCAAAATCGCAATGGCGAATCGAGGCGTCTTCATGATGTTCCCGTCCTCATCGTCTCACATCCAGCGCAGCCGACAAAGAAGAGTTCAGCGAGGAGTACCATGAGACTTGCCGCACGTTTCTTGCATGGGAGAGCCGGAAATGAAGCGTATTTTCCTGATCCTATTTGTCTATGGGTTGCTGCCCAAGGTGTACGCTCAACCCCGATCGGCATCGCCTGCGCCCCATCCATTTCTCGTTTACGATAATTTCTTCTACAAGGGACGCCCCGATGTGGACCCCGTTGGCATGATCCAAGCCAACATCATTTATAAGGGCGCGATTTGGCCCAACAAACTTGATGAGGAATCACTCCCCGACTCCGCAACCTTTCAGGCCGTCGTGCGCGCTCATAGCGTCAACCCAGGCCCCATCATTCTGGACGTGGAAGACCTGCCGCTGCGTGGCTCCAAGAAAACCATAAAGGCGCATCTGAAAATCTTACTGACCCTGGCGGACTGGGCACACGCTGCGGCTCCAGGAAAAGTCATTGGCTACTATGGAACCAATACGCTCTCGCGCATCGACCACAACGCGCGACCCTATGCCCGGCAACTTGCCCAACACGTCGATGCATTTTTTCCTTCGCTCTACACCTACAGTCCAGATCGAAAGCAATGGCTGGCCAGGGCCATTCCGTTGATCAAAGAAGACCGCGCGCTCGCTCATGGCAAGCCGCTCTATTGCTACCTCTGGCCGCAGTATCACGACGGAACGCCGCAACAATTTGTTTATATCGACGCATCCTATTGGCTCTTTCAACTCCAGTCCTCCTACCGGCTTTGCGACGGCGTCGTGATTTGGGGACCCAGTAAATTTCCCTGGCAAGATTCCACCGGCTGGTGGCAAACCACCCAGCAGTTTGTCCAATCTCTCCCGCATCCCACAGATCCATCCCAGGCAAACGAGAAGGGAAAGGCTGCGATCGTCCTGGCTCCTACCCCAAATAATTCGCGCCAACAGCCTTCTGAAATCCCATGACCTCAAAGCGCAAAAAGAAACCAACATTCTCCAAGACCAAGGCCGTCAAGGCCAACGCGCGCGATCGCGTTGGCCAGCCCGCTGCCACACGCACGCAGCCTGCGCTGCGCCCTGCAGCGGGGCGCAGCGCCAAGCACAAGCCCAAGTGGGTGGAATTGCTCCAAGACGAGTAGTCCCTGCAGCGGTTCAATCCGCGCGCATCGGCAATTTTGAAAATTCCGTAAAAAATCGAGCACCGTTTCTGTTGCATTTCGACCCTTTTTCCTGCAAGGATTCACATGCTTTCAACAGTGATCCAGCGGCCAAACCGTGTTGCTGCAACACGGGACTGGTTCAAGGTGGAAGACAGGAAAAAAAATACCCTGACTTCGCCTTAAGTTCGCCATTTACACGGCCCACTCCACTTCGTACTCTTGGCAAGCGTTCCCGAAACGCGACGGCGCGCAAGCGATCGTCTCAGGCTACAAAGACAATTTGAGTTAGGACGAAGCACTTGCCGTTCGACCGTCGGAAGAGGCTCCCAAGCAGCTCCGCACTCGGGTCGGGCAGCGCAGAGGCAACCCTGCATTCGGCGCTTTGTCCTCCGCAGTCTGGCTGCTCGCAGCCGCAAACGCGGGGCTGTGCGGTATTCATGGGCCTGCACGCAAGTGCATTTCCCCATGGCCCGCGCAAGGGGTCCGTTATGGCGGAGAGCCGGACTGCGGCCAAAAATAGGGGCGGGATTTGCTCTCGCGGCAACGGTGCAGCAATGCACAGAGTGGTGACAAGGTACGATGCGGCCCAAGAAAAAGATTCTCTGCGTGGATGACAACGAGCAGGCGCTTTCCGTGCGCAAATTTGTTTTTGAAACCAAAGGCTATCGCGTACTGCCCGCCACGAGCGCACAGGAGGCTTTGGAAATCTTTGAACGAGAAGGCGACATCGACCTCGTCGTCAGCGATCTCATCATGCCGCGTTGCAACGGCAACGAACTGGTCGAGCGCATCAAGGAAATCGCACCCTGGGTGCCCGCGATTCTGCTCAGCGGCAGCGTGAAGCACTATGACCAGAACAGCCGCGCTGACGCTTTCTTGCCCAAGGGAGCCTGCACCCCCCAAGACCTGTTGGAGCGCACGCGCGTGCTGCTGGTGCGCAAGCGCGGCCCACGTAAGGCAACCGTTGCCGCGGCGCTCGCACCGCTGGAGGCAGCGCTCAACGAAGCCCACTCCGGCCACCTCGCCGCCGTCTCCTAGCGCGGACGCAACAAGCGTATTGCCAGCAATTCCAGTTGCAACCGCAGCCCACGCCGCGCTATTCGAAAGATCAGCGAAGCGCTTTGTAGGGAAGATCGGTTGACACGACCGTGTTGGCTTCCATCTCTTGTGCGCGCTCAGTACTTATTGGATGCTGGACTTCCCAGCCAATTTTCATTGACAGATTTCCAAGTGAAGCCATAAATTGGCTGCATAGAAATTGCAGCGGTTTTTTGTAGCGAACTTCCGGCAAGACTGGGGCGTAGATTCCCGCAAGCTGGTGGTTCCCCAGCACGTCCCGTACGAATTTTGCAGCCCGCGCGCGTACGCGCACTTTCAGCGCCCGGCTGCTTTCTCCAGATCGACTCCATGGGGGGTCTGCTTGCAGCGGCAAGCGGCTTGCGCGAGGCTGCGCGTTGTTCATGGCCACAACTTCTCGAGCATTTGTATGTCCCGTGTTCGCAAAATTTATGGTGCCCCATTCAAGCCGTCTTTTGGCTTGAGTGGGACAAGGGCAGAACTAGAACT